>CAIMTB010000460.1 GCA_903844265.1 uncultured Verrucomicrobiota bacterium | reverse complement strand
GACGAGGACATCGAGATGCCGATCTTCTTCAAACCCACCCCGACCACGCCCGCGCCATGAGCCCCCACGCATCCAACAGGCTCACCGACATTGCGGCCCGGCTGAGTCGACTCGTCGTCCCCGACGCTGAGGCCGAGGCCCGTCGGCAACGCCAGCAAGAGGGCGAACAGGCCGTCCGCGCGCTGGAGCTATGGGGCCGCGCCGATGTGCCCAGGCGCCACGCAGAGCGCGCCCTGCGCCCGGGCCCTCAGGACCCGACCTCGGCCTGGACGCAAACCCGAACGAGGGTCCTCGCGATGCTCGGGCAGGGCGTCACCCTTTGCCTGACCGGCACCCGCGGGAACGGGAAGACCCAACTCGGCGTCGAGGCGATCCTGGCCACCACGCTGAATGGGAACCCGGCGCTGTTCCGCACGGCTCAGCGGATGTTCATGGAATTCAAAGGCAGCTTCAACGACGAGGCCGTGCGCAATGAACTCCAGGTCCTCGATAGCCTCCGCCGGCCCAGGCTGCTGGTCCTGGATGAGATCGGGCAACGGACGGAATCGGGGTGGGAGAACCGGACCTTTTTCGAGGTCCTCAATGCCCGGTACAACGACACGACCTACCTTGTCGAATGTCTCGCCGGGGAAGCCGGGGTGCCGGTCGTCAAACTCAAGAATTTCCGCGATAAATGGGTCGGCAGTACGGAAAGCAATCTCGAGCGCATCTTCCGGCTCATCGCCGCCCTGGCAAAACGGTTCGGGCTCGGTTTCGGCTCGGAGGATTTCCCCCGGGTCCGCGACCAACTTCCGCTCTGGCTCACCCCAGGCGCGGCTGAGGTTCTGGCCACCAAGGTCTTCCGCACCGCGCGCACCCAAGGCCGATCGACGCGCTCGCCGAGTGCCTGAGTCGCTATCAACCACCGGTGCCGCGGGAGATGCTCGAATTTCAGATGCGCCTGGCCATCGCCGAGGCGACCGATCTGGCCTTTGTTCCGGCCCAGTTCCACGTCCTGCGTGAGACGACGAGGCCGACCGGCTAGTCCCCCGCTTCATCGGGAAGCCGGATGGACTCCGTGCCGCACGCCGCCCTGGATCCCGCGCCGGCATATCGACTCGGCCAACCTCAGGCCCTCGCCGCCTCGAAGAGGACTCCATGAGCCTGACTCCGGAGGCGTGGGTCCCAGGATTTCACCAGGACGGGCCGGCCTTCGAGCATCTCATCGCAGCGCTGAAGCGTCTCCTCCTCAAGGCGCCCCATCGCTTCGTCTGTATAGAAGGTAAGATGCGGCGTGAGCAGGACGTTGCGCAGGCCGATCAGGGGGCTCAGCGGATGTCCTGAGAGCGCCAAAGGCTCCTGACAGAAAACATCCAATCCCGCACCAGCGATCCGGCCAGCGAGCAACACCTCCACGAGCGCGGCCTCGTCCACCAGCGCCCCGCGGGAAACGTTGATGAGGAACGCCGAACGCTTCATCCGCTCCAATTCCAAACGCCCGATGAGGTGACGCGTGTCGGCGTTGAGGACCGCATGCAACGAAACGAAGTCGGAGGCGGAGAGCAGGCCCGGGAGAAGGTCACATTTCTCCACCCCCGCGCGCCGCATCGAGGCAGCATCCACGAACGGATCATAGCCGATCACCCGCATCCGGAATCCGGCACCCGCCATCCGCGCCAGGCTCCGGCCGATCCGGCCAACCCCGACCAAACCCAGTGTTTTCCCCGCCAGGTCGGCTCCCAACCACCGGGGCGTCGGCCATGCCCAGCCGTCGCTCTTCATCACCTCAAGCAGCGGACCCAGCTTCCGCGCCAGTGCCAGGATGTGAGCAAAGGCTCCTTCCGCCACGGTTTCCTCGGCGTACTCCGGGACGTTGACCACGGGCATCCGCCGCTTCCGAGCCGCCTCGATGTCGATGGCGTCGATGCCCACGCCATATTTCACGATGCCCCGAAGACGGCGGGCAGCCTCGATGACCCTCGCGGTGATAGGCGTGTAACACATCAGGAGCAACTCGGCGTCCGCCACCTCGGCGACCAACCGATCCTCCGATACCGCCTCGGGAAGCGTCACCAACTCGAGGCCGCGATCCCTCAGCCCGGCGTCGATTCTTGGGCACTCCAGTTCGCTATCGGTGCGTACCGCTTTCATTCGATGTTGGGTACTGTGTTCCTCGTGCTCACCACGTTCGGCGCGGCAGGTCCCCTGGGCCCGATTCAGGCGCCACTGTCGGCCTCCCGAAAACGCACCGACACCGGCATTCGGCTGAGCTTCTCAAAGGCCTTGCCGCGGCGGCGCAGGGGCCACCACTCGTAAAGGTAGATCTCCATGGGTCGCCACATCGCGACCCACCCCGCAATGATGAGACCCTCACGCACGACGCCCAGCACCCGGCCAGAGCGATCTCCCCCCAGTGCCTCGCTGGCGACCAGACAGGTCGCGAGAAAAACCACGCCGATCAGCAAGCTCTGCCAACCCTGACGCATGAGCCGTCGAAAATCGAGCCACGCCAGGCGCGCCCGGTACGCAAAGTAGTGATGCACCGCCCTGGCCAGCATGTCCTGCGCCTCCTCCCCGGCCGGTAACACCGACAGGTGAACCACCAACTCCACCGGGTCATCCACAGGAAACTCCAGCGCCCACCCCACGATGAACTCCTCCGCGTCATGATCCAGGTCCTTCTCGTGGAATGGGGAGGGGTCCATCGTGTTGAAAAGCTGGTTCACGTCCCTCAAATTCAATTCGATGCAATGCGGGAGCCCCTTGTCCCTGTCGCCTGACACGGGCTCTGCTCGGATGATCCTGTGGGTCTTCACAACCAGACCGTCAATGAACCGTAACGGTCGAGGCTGCAAAGCACAAACCGCGTCCCACCGCCTGGATCCGCTACCGTGCATCCCCAGGTTGACGGTAGGGAGGGCAGTCCCTTGCCCACCGCCCCTCCCAAGGCACCCCGAACCTGAGCCCCTAACCGGACTTTCGCAACTCGACCCGGAAAATTCGCAAATCGCTCGGAAACCGGCGAATCGCCGAAAAAAGTCTTCACTACAAAACTGGGACCCGCTCACTCCTTCAGCTCGCCTTCGGCCG
>CAIMTB010000459.1 GCA_903844265.1 uncultured Verrucomicrobiota bacterium | reverse complement strand
GCCACCAGCTTGTCGATCGTGCCGCCGGCGATCCTGAAAGCCTCGTCGCCCTCATGGGCGAGGAGCCGGGTCGATTCCGCGGAATTCCCGGCGACCGCCAACGACTGGACACGCTCGAGGACCTTGCGCAGTTCGATCACCGAATCCTCGACAGGCCTCACCCATCGGGCGCTTTCGGCATCCCCGACAGCGGTCTTGATCTGGGAGACCAAGCGGTCTCCGACGGGCCGGATGTCACGGATGGCACCCTGGTGTTCTCGGATTTCATCGGCTACCGCAACGCTTGCGGCGTTCGTTGCCACGCCGGAGGCGGCGGTGGCAGTGGCGGTGGCGAGGTCGGCATGGGACTGGGCGACGTGGCCGACGATGCTCCAGACGTTGTAACACTCCGAGGCGATCTCCGCGCGAAGTCCCTCCATGGCCTCGATCTCGCGGAACTCAGGGAGCATCTCCAACATGGATTCCTTCAGCGACCGGACGCAGGAGACCGCCACCAGCGTGCCGCAAAGGATGATCGAGATGAGAAGCCCGAAGCCGAGCCCAAGCCTCCGACCAATGCTGAGGCCCGTGCGCGACATCGCACTTCGTTCGTCGACGGCATTCGATGCGGTGGGGGCCATCGGGTAATCTTCGCTGGGGATCATGATTTCGTGGGGTGGTGAAGGTGAATCCTGCTCCAACTCAGGCAGCCACGGCATGCGATGCATGTCCGCGAACCGCGGCGATCAACTGGTCGCGGTCGAGCTTGACCTGGTAATCATCAAAGCCAGCCGCTCGACCACGCTCGTAATCCTCCTCGCTGGCGAGTGACGACAAACCGATCACGTGAATTCCCGAGGTCCGGGAATCAGCACGGATGCGACGGGCCAATTCGAGACCCGACAACCGCGGCATCTCGACGTCGGTGACCACGGTCTCGATCTCGCCGAGGTGTTCGAGAAGGAGCTGCCAGGCGCTCTCTCCATCCGATGCCTCGAGGACCAGGCGCCCGTCCTCCTCGAGAAACCGCTTCACCTGGGAACGGAAGAAATCCGAATCCTCGGCCAGCAGGATGGTGCCGCTGCGGCCGGCCCCGTCTTGAGCAGGCTCCAGCGCGACGCGGGTGGATTCCGGGCAGGCGGGGAACCAGTCGGGAGACGTGGCACCGACCAATTCCATGAGATCCGCAACCAGGGCGGTCCGTTCGTTGAGGATCACGGACCCCGCCACGCCCCGTTGCCGATGGGTGGAGACATCAATCCGGGCCTCGGTGTCGATCACATCGACCGGCATCGCGCCGAGCAATCCGACCTCGCGACCGCGAACCCGGGACACGATGACGGCGAGATCCGAGGCGTCCCCGATGGACTTGACCGCGGCTGCATCCGCGAGGGTGACCAGAGGCAGGGCCGCGCCCCGATACTGCATGGTGCGACGTCCGCCGAAGGTCTCGACCTGGGAGGGTTTGATGCGCTCGATCCTGAGGACAATGTCGAGAGGCACGGCGCAGAGTTCGTCCGGTGCGTTGTGGAAGAGCAGGAGCGACTGGGTGCCATCGCGGCGATCCCCTGTGTTTTCGCGGGATTCTTCGCGTCCCGCGATGCTGGCGAGCTGGACCATGGCGGCGAGGCCCGCGACGTCGAGGATGAGCGCCACCGTTCCATCTCCGAGGATCGTGGCCCCTGCGTATTCACGGAGTCCCTTGAGATGCCGCCCGAGCGGTTTGACCACGATTTCCTCGGTATCATGAAACGCCGTGACCACGAGGCCGTAGACGAGTTGCCCGGCGGAAACGATCGCGATGTCGAGGCCGCCGGAGTCGAGGGTCCCGGACTGGGCGTCATCACCGAGGACCTGGGCAAAGCGGACCAGCGGGATGATCTTCTCACGGAGCATGAGGACCTCGGCCCCGCCGATGATATCGAGGCGCTTGCAGAAGTCCTCGGCCCGGATGTGCAGCAACTCCTCGACACTCACCTGCGGGATCGCGAAACGCTGGAGTCCCACCGAGACAATGAGCGAGGGGATGATCGCGAGGGTCAGCGGAAGCTTGATCCGGAACAGCGTGCCCCGACCCAGGGTCGAATGGATTTCCACCTTGCCGCCGATGCGGTCCAAGTTGGTCTTAACCACGTCCATTCCCACGCCGCGCCCCGAGACCTCGGTGATCTTCTCCGCGGTCGAGAGTCCCGGGAGGAAGATGAGCTGGAGCAACTCCTGTTCGGACATCGACGCCACCCGCTCGGCGGGGACCAATCCCTTGGCGACCGCGGACTGCGCGATCTTGCGGGTGTCGATACCACGGCCGTCGTCGGCAACCTCGACAACAACCTGGCCGGCCTCATGGCGGGCCTCGAGGCGCACGGTGCCCTGTGGGTTTTTTCCCGCCGCGACACGGACATCCGGCGTCTCGACGCCGTGATCCACGGAATTGCGGACCATGTGGGTCAACGGGTCGGCGAGCCCTTCGATCAGGCTCTTGTCCATCGCCACCTCATGCCCGCGCAACTCGAGCTGAACCTCCTTGCGCAGCGAGGCGGAAAGGTCACGAACGACGCGTGGAAAACGCGAGAACACGTTGCCGATCGGCTGAAGCCGCGTCTGCATGATCGCGTCCTGCAGCTCGGACGTGACCTGCCTGAGCCGTTGGTCTGCCACGGCAAGGGCCCGGGGATCGGTCTTCGCGATCGCGTCGCGAAGCTGATTGCGGCTCAGGATCATTTCCCCGGCCAGGTTCATCAGGGCCTCAAGGAGCACCACCTGGACCCTCAGGGTCGTGTCCGCCGGCGCAGGCGAATGAGCGCCTCCCCCTTCAGCCCCTGCCCCGCCCTCAGCCGAGGATCGCTTCGGCGTGACCGGACGCGCGAGAGAGGGTTGCGCGGGCACCGGTGTCAGCGGTGTCAGCGGGGTGAGCGGGGTTGGCGTCAAGGCGACGCCATTGCCTCCGGCAGGACTTACCGGTGTGAGCCGCACCGGAGTCAGAACCGGCTCCGGGCTGGATGCCGTTGCCACGACCGTGGGCACAGAAACGACGACCGCGGGCGGCGTCCCGGTCTTTGCGGGTGAAATCTTCAGCGGCTGCTCGGGATCGGACAGGACCCGGATGCCGCCGGCGCAGTCGGGCATCAGGATGCCGATGTCGTCGGGTCGGATGATCGTCGCGAAGATCAGTCGAAGCGGGAGATTGTTGTTGATGGGACCGTCGAGAGTTCCGACGGCATCGAAATCGAAGGTGCAGTCGATGATTTCGCCGGTCTCCCAGATGTCGCGGAAGACGGCGAGAGGAGTGCGTCCCTTGCGCTCGAGGTCATGGATCAGGTCGAAGTCGGAGCAGTAGAGAAACTGTCCGGAGCGCCGTGTTCTCTCGACATCCATCTGGGGGAGGGTGACGCACACGGAACCGTCGATGGAGAGCAGGGACAGCGAGCGGGTGAGGGCGGGTTTCTCGGCGGGCTCGAGGTAGGAGGAAGCCAGTTCGGAAAGGGACAGGAGGAGCTCGGAGATATCGGCGGATTCCCGGACGGCGGGGTTGTTGATCATCTCGCGGAGCTGATCGAAGGCCGAGAGGAGCACATTTGTGATCTCGGCATTGGGGATCATTTTCCCGGCCCGCAGCATGTCGAGGACCGTCTCGGCCTTGTGGGCGAGATCCTTGATGAGCGTGAGGCCGAAGAATGCGCTGCCGCCCTTGATGGAATGGGCGGCGCGGAAGACCTTGTTGACGAGTTGATCGTCCCGGTTGCCGCCGGCCTCCTCGATGGCCAGGAGGTCCGTCTCGATCGTGGCGAGATGCTCGCGCGACTCGTTGAGAAACTCGTCCAGCAGTTCGTCTACCATGGTGATCTCCTAGGCCTGGCGTCCGGCGACATTGAGACGACCCACGAGGCGCATGCTCTGGAACAACTGGAGGATGTCCGCCGAGGCATTGACGGCCCGGATCCGCCCATTGCGTCGGGTCATGGAATTCGCCGAGGCGATCAACAAACCGATGCCTGAGGAGTCCAGCATCGCCGCGCCCGAGAGGTCGAAGATCAGTTCGCTGATCGTGTCGACAAGATGCTGCTTCAGTTCTGTCTGGAGTCCGGGGACGCCCGAAGCCGTCAGGTCGCCGCCCAGGGAGACCGTGAGGGTGCAGTCACCCGTGCGCTGAAACGTGTGGGATGTCATGGGTCGTGGGGGATCTGTTCGTTGGAACCCTATCCGCGTTCAAACCAGAGGGTGACGGAGTTGCCGCGTTGATTGTACGAAACCTTGCGTGTGTGGAGGGCAAGGATGGAGATGCCGCGTCCGTGCGACGCCTCGGAACCGGGGATGCAGGCGCGCCGGCGCCAGGCGAATCCCGGGCCCTCGTCGGCAACGGTGATCCGGAGCCATCGGGGGCCGACGCGAACACAGAACAACACCCTTCGCGAGGGGTCGTGTTGGTTGCCGTGAATCACGGCGTTGTTGAGGCATTCCCGGACGGTGAGTTCGATGGGGAAAAGCCGCGCCGCGAGCCCCTGGGCCTGGAGGAAGACGCGCAATTCCAGACAGGCGGCGTCGACCTCCTGCAGCCGGGACTGGAACCGACGTTCCATCGAAGCGGCATGACGGGATCCAGTCCTCACACCTCCGCCCCCAGAAGCAGGGTATCATCCGGGGCCTCAGGACCGGCCACGAGGAGTTGCCGGATGGTGCGGATCGCTTCGCCGAGCGGTTGGGACTGGCTGGTCCGGCACGCCTCTCCAAGCCGCGAGAGCGCAGGGTCGCGCGAGCCCAGGGGTTCGATCAACCCGTCCGAGTACAGGTAGAACCGGTCCCCGGCTCCCAGCGTGAATTCACTCGACGAAAACAAGGCGTCCGTAAACGCCCCGGCGACATCCGCTTCTCCATGGACCACCGTGAATTCCGAGTTGCTGCGCCGGAGCAGGACCGCGGGTGGATGACCGGCGTTCACGAGGGAGAGCCGCCCGGTCTGACGATTCAATCGGGCGTAGATCAAGGTGAAGAACGTGCCTTCGGGGAGGATGCGGCACAGGGCGCTGTTCACCGCCCGGAGGATGTCCCTGGGCGTGCTGGCCGGCGTGGCATACTCGGTCAGCAACGTCTTCAGTGCCGCGGTCCAGAAGGAGGCAGCGAGATCATGCCCGCTCGCGTCTGCCACGATGTAGTCGAAGACCTGGTTGCCCACCGGGATCACGTCGTAAAAATCGCCGCCCGCCAGAAGCACCTGATCGATCGACACGTCGAACTTGGCAGCGGGGAAATCCTCAGGCGACGGCATGACCGCCTCCTGGGCGCCCGCCAATCCGCGAATCTGGCTGGCCTGCAACTCGACGAGCCGTTCGTGCGCCTGGCGCAGGCGAAGATGGGTGCACACCCGGGCCAGCACCTCCGCATTCGCCAGCGGCTTGGTGATGAAATCAACGCCGCCCGCCTCGAAGCCGCGAACCTTGGTCTGGGTGTCGTTGTCCGCCGAAATAAACAGCACCGGGGTCGGCACCACACCCGGCCGCATCAACAGGGTGCGACAGAGATCGAACCCATTGCCGTCAGGAAGATTGACGTCAAGCAGCACCAGTTCCGGCGCCTGCGCCCGGAAGGTCTCCAGCGCGCTGGCCACATCGAAGACGCCCGCGCTCAGAAATCCACCCCGGGATAGCATCCGACACAGGATCCCATTCGTAATCCTGTCATCGTCCACCACCATCACCAACGGCGTCTTGCGGGGGGGACTCATTCGGAGGCGGGACAGGGTCCCGACCTGACCGGCCCGGATACCCGATTCACCAAAAGCTATATCGGCGTCTCAGGAAAATCCTGAAGGCCGGTGATTCGCCCCAGGGATGGGATCGGTGCGCCGGCGCCGTCGGCAGGTCACCCTTCCGGCGGTGGCGACATCGCGCGACCCTCCACAAACCACCCAGACCCGATCAGGCGGGCGAGGCCGTGGGGGCCGTCGGTCGGATGAGGGCCCAGATCAACCGACACTTCTCGAGCTGGCTCACCGGACTGGCAGTGATGGAGTCCAGCTGCTTGATCCCCTCGACAGCCGACTTGGCATCGGGATGGCGGCTGAAAGCATCGCCGAACACGTCCATCGTCTGGAGATACCTCTGGCGGTCGAACGTGCTGAACTTGAACGTCCGATCGAAGCTCGGGTCCGCGTACGCCTCGCGCTGGAGGAGAGCCGAGTGGTGGAGGAGAAGGCAGGGAGACACCCACCGCTCATCATCCTTGGTCTCGAGGAGATTCCCAAGGTCGAGCGTCGTGAAAAGCACCTCATGGGTCAGGTGCCCGTTCAATGCCGGCCGAAGGCGCTCCTCGACATCGGCAAGGATGGCCTGGACCTGGGCCTCGGAGGCCTGGCCCTCGATCCCTGACTGGCTGTGGAGGAGGTTCAGGTTCTCACGGATCAGGCTCTCCTGCTTGCCGAGAAAGGCTTCGATGTCGTCCCCGATGGCGTGGCGAAGCAGCATCAATCCCTGCGAGTTCCGAGCGGCCGCCTCACCCTCGAGAAGGCCGACCGCACCGTCGGGGATCCAGCGTGCTCCCCCGTCCAAGGGGAGGCTGAGGAATTTCACGAGATCGGTCACCTTGCGGCATTCCTCGACTGCCTTGGCGGTGTCGGGGTCCAGAATGGTCAATGAAAACGAGGTCTTTCGGGTGACGGCGCCCAGGGTCTGGGCCGAGTCCTCGCCGAAGAGGGCGGCCTTGATGGGCACGCTGAGGGACCGGGAACGATTGCTGCGACTCGCCGAGACCAACCGGCCCCGCTGGAACACCTCGGCCAGCGCCTGCACCATGATCTCGAGTTCCTGCTCTTCCGGCGTCGCGAGACCTCCGGGGCGGCCGCCGGAGCCCGGCGCACCCAACAAACCCGTCTTCTGGCCGAGTTTCTCGATGGTCTGCACCTCGGCGCGCAGCTCCTGGATGCCCTGCATGAGATGGTCGGCCGACCGGCTGAGCCATTGCTGGAACTGGGCATTGGCTTCCTCCCGGGAGACTTCCCGGGAAACCGGCATGCCGCCCTCGCGCTCGAAGGCGCGCCGGAGGTTTTCGACCAGGCGGAAGATCCGCCGTGCGCCCAGTTGTTGGGCTGCACTGCGTGCCCGCTCCAGCGCGGTCATCACCCCCACCACATCAAACCTCATGAGAAGCGTCGGAAGCCTGCCGGTCGTGCTGCGCACCTCCTCGAGAAGTGCGTCGAGCCGCGCCTGGTAGGTGGCGTGGTCGATGCCAAGGCGCATGCAGACTCCGGTTTCGGGTTCAAGACTCTCGCCGGGATTGGGCGCCCCGAGAATCCGTTGCACCTGCGCGAAAATGGCCTCGCGCGAGTAGGGTTTGAGGATGTAATCACATGGCTTGAGAGCCGCCGCCTGGACGATCAGGTGCCGCTCACGCACCGCCGAACAAAAGCACACCTTGAGGCCCGCGAGCCGAGGATCCGCGCGGATGCGTCGCAGGAGCTCGATCCCGTTCAGGCGGGGCATGTTGAGGTCCAGGAAACAGAGATCGGGAAGCCATCCTTCGGACAATCGGTCCCACGCCTTCAGGCCATCCTCTGCTTCGTGGACTTCGTGGTTGCCGATCGCCTCAAGGATGCGCCGGAGGACGAAGCGTGAAGTCCGGTCATCCTCGACGATCAGGATCTGCAGGGCGGATTCGGTGGACACGTGGGACCGTTTGGAGGTTGATGGATTCAAGCCCAGCCAGACACCCGCACGACCTCGTTGAACCGGGCACAGCAGTCCTCAAGACTAGGAGCCCCGCATCCAATGGATCAGCGTCGCCTGCGAGGCGGATTGCATGAGGCACCGCCCAAAATCGGCGAAATACCTCCCGGAATCGCGACCTCCCACCTTCATGAGGCGGACATAAATCCCCGCAGCTACCTTCGGGTCCCCGTGATCCCGGGTCAAGTTCGCGAGCAACTCGAGCGCGACCTGGTTCGTGGGCTCGAGCGTGAAGGCGCGCTGGAGGTAACCCTCGAAGGCCGGAACATCATCCAGGCGCAGACAGGTCAGAGCCAGGGTTGCCTGCAATCCCGCATCGTCGGGCTCGTAGGCCGCTGCATAACCGAAAGCCCGACCGGCGGCCTCGAATTCATCATCATCGAACAACAACCGGCCCAATTCACGCCATGTCCGGCCCGGCTTCGTCGTTGCCCGCCCGAGGAGCCGCTGGAAGGCGCGGGCCGATTCGGGGTGGACAGACGTGAGGCGGGCACGCACCGCGGCGAGGATCGCGACCACCAACGGATCTGGACCTTCGACGTCCTGGGCGTCACCGACAACCCTGGAAGGGCTGCGGGATCGCCGCTCGAACGTGGAGCCAGCCGGCAGAAGACCCATCGCGAAGCGACGGCGCGGGCAGCTCGGAAATCGGCGAGATCGATTGAGATCGGAACGGCGCATGGACGTGTTGGCTCGAGTCCATTCGAACCGGGGAAGATAGTTACTGTGACCGTGACGATACTGTTATTGGAGGAGGCGGAGAACCCCCTGGGGAATCTGGTTGGCCTGCGCAAGCATCGCGGTTCCGGACTGGACCATGATATTGGCGCGTGCGTATTCGGTGGATTCCTCGGCGACGTCGACGTCCTGGATGCGGGAGCTCGCGGCGCTCAGGTTTTCCCTGTTCACCATCAATTGCTCACCGGCGTAGTTCAGGCGTGTCTGATACGCACCGCCCGTGGCACGGGCGGAGGAGAGGTCGGTGATGGCGACCTTGATGGCTGCCAACTCGATGGAGGCGGTGGCGGTCGTGAGGATGTCGCCAGCCCCGGATGCGATGGTGAAAAACGAGGCCGTCGCCGGGTCGAGGGGATCCATCGGGAACGTGTTGCCATCGGCATCGATCGTGACATCCATGGCCGGGCCGGGAATGTTGGCGCTCCCGTCCGAGAAGAGCGGGACGCCGTTGAATTCCTTGGAAATGGCCTGACCGATGAACCCCTTCAGCTCGGAGTATTCCTTGTTGTAGAGTTCACGGTCCGGACCCGACTTGACGGCATCCTGGGCCATGATCGAGAGCTCGGACATGCGGTCAAGCGCCTTGGCGATCTTCTTGAGGTAGCCTTCCTGGGTCTGCACATAGGACATCGCATTGCTGATGTTCGTCTTTGCACCCTGGGCGCGGTGGATTTCGGCGTCGAGGCGCGTGGCCATCGCGAGGCCTGCGGAGTCGTCACTCGGCTGGACGATCTTAGTTCCCGAACTGATCCGGGCGAGGGACTTCGCGAGGCGTCCTTGGGAAATCGAGAGATTGTCGCTGGTGGAATTGGCCGACAGGTTCAGGGAATCAGTACTAAGGATCATAGGAGTGTGTGGGTTGGAAGATTCGGGTGCGAGTGAGTGGGTGAGTACGGCCTAGTCAGGGTTTGTTGGACTGAGTGGTTGGGTTGGGTTCGGTTGGTTGGGTTGGAGAATTGGGGCGGGCCAACTTCGGGAGACTGGCGGCGCTGGCGCGACCGGAGGCAAGGGCCTCGAGGTTGCTTTGCTGGATTTCGTTGTAGATCTCCTGGCGGTGGACCGGTACATCGGCATCCGCGATGATGCCCAGCTTGACCACATCGCCCTGCACTCGGACGACGGTGACGATGATTCGTCCGTCGATCACGATGCTCTCGTTCAGCTTTCGGGAGAGAATAAGCACGGAAGTCAGGGGGATGGGGTTAGGCGACGGGCAGCGGGTGCTGCACAGAATACTCGGAGGCATTCACAGGGATCACCTGCTTGGCCACCCAGGTCCGCCGATTCAGGACCACGGGTCCCTTGAGGTTCAGCGTGGCCTTTCCCGCACCACGCAAGGTCACGATGCACAGGAGCGAGAGTTCGCTCGCATCCGTCGCCCCCACGAAGGCCCCGTCCTCGGGCGAAATCGAAGGAATATACGAGGGAACCGCCAACTGCGGCGGAACCACCAGAAACGCGAGCGTCGCATCGCCACGCGCCTGCAGCCATAGGAAGGGCTCCTCCGCGGGATCCGACAACAGGAGGTACTCCTTGACGCGCTCGAAGCCGAAAAGTCCCAACGGCAAACGGACGATCTGCTCGGGAGGCACCTGTGAGGGCGCGGAAACTTTGGTCTCAGCGGTTTCCATTCGAGGTTCACGTAGCAATGGGCATGCCAAGCCCGAAGCACCGTCACTTGGGACCCCGAAATACCCCCGCCAACCCCCTATCCACTACCCGTTGTGGGCTTCCATGCCCAAACCACCACCCCGGACCGGGTAGGCAATTTCTCCCCCGGCAGCTGGGAAAATCCATCCCAGCCCCTACCCAGGACAAAAACGACCGTCCTGCCGACTGCGGGAAAACAGGGTTCAAGAAACGGATCCGCCGCCCTGCGCCGGCTCAGGAAGCGGCGCCGGGCGGCGGTCATCCACCCACGAGAAGGAGGGATCGAGCTGTTGGATCAGCGGAGGTAGTCCATCAACGAAACCCCAAGGAGATTCGCACCACTCTGCAGCGCAGCACGATAGGCGGTCTGCGTCGCCGACAACTGGACCAGGGTCTGGGCCATGTCAGCGCCGGTGGCCTCGGTCAACGACTGCCGAAGCTCGGAGGAACGATTTCGAACGGCCGAACTTGCCGACTCCAACCTCGCCTGGGAGGCCCCCACGCTGGCGAGTCCGTACAACACGTTGTCCTCGTCCTGCACCAGACCCGGGCGGTCGGTGCTGGCCACGGCGCCGACGTCACCTGCCGCGAGATGATCCCGAAACGCAATGAGATGGGCGAAGACATCCGTGCCCGCACGGGAATCCGAGAAAAGCCCCGAGGACCCAGTCCCGGAGGCATTGACCCCCGATATCTGCATCGGAATCTTGGAGCCCTCGGCAATTTCCAACTCCGGAACATCCGAATTCCCATTGAAATCCACCTTGCCCACCTTGCCGTCCGCATTTTCGGTGACGACGAACGGGGGCCGGTCGGACTTTGTCCCGCCGAAGATGTAATCGGACCTGTGTTTGACATTGCCCGTCTGGACGGCCTGCCGGATCAGCTGGTCGACTTCCCCGGCGTAGTCGCGGAGCTGGGCCGGCGACTTGGTTCCATCGGCGAGGACCGCGAGTTCGTTGGCGCGATCGAGGATCTTGTTGAGGCTGCGGATCGAGGAGACCGAGGCTGTCGTGCGTTCCTTGAGAAAATCGATGTTCTTGGTGTACTGGTCGTTGGCCCTCCTGACGGTCTGGAGGCCGAGCGCCCGTTCCATGGCAGCCGGGTCGTCGTCGGCCCATTGCAGGCGTTGGCCCGTGGCTGCCTGGGTCTGAAGGCGATTCTGCTTCTCGGTCAACTGGCGCAACTGGACGACCAGCGAATTCGGGAGGGCGTTGGTTGGAACGCGCATAGGAATGGGGGTGGGACGCCGCCCGCGGGCGTCATCGCTTCATCTGGATGATATCATCGAGCATCTGATCGACCACGGACACGATCCGGGCCGATGCCTGGAAGGCCTTCTGGTACTTGACCAGATCGGTCATCTCCTCGTCGATCGAGACGCCACTCGTGGAATCCCGCTGGGTTTGAAGCAGGTTGGCGACCAGTTGCTGGTTTTCCACCTGTTCGTTGGCCTTCGCCAATCCCGCCCCGTTGGCGGCGACGGTGCGGCCGTAGGCCGAAGAGAATGTCTGCTGTCCGAGCGAGGCGATCGGGCGGTCGCCCAAAGCGGCGAGCGCGAGAGCTGTCTTGTTGTCGCCACTGGCACCTGCCACGCCGCTGGCCTGGACGCGGTTGGGATTGGCGATGAGGTCCGGATTGACGCCGATGTTGGCTGCGGTGCCACCGGTGAAGAAATCAGCCCCAGACCCCCCGTTGGCGTCGAAGCCGGCCTTGTGGATGGAGTTGACCTCCTGCGCGAGGGAGGACGCCAGTCGGTCGAGGTCGGAGCGCATGGAGGCCAGGTCACCATCGCGGGCGTCGATGGTGCCCTGGATCGAGCCGCCGGTGAGAGTGAGCGGGTTTCCGCCGCTGGTCTGCACGAGCAACCGCCCGTTGCCGGCGTCGCGCGTACCCAATCCAGCGACCACCTGCTTTCCTGAAACCAGAACTTCGCCTCCGACCGAGAGGGTCACCTGGCCGTCGACATCTTCCACCGAGTCAAAATTGGTGAGCTTGGACAACGACTCGATCTTCTCCTGGCGGAGGTCACGCAGGTCATTGGCCGAGCCGCCTCCGGCTTCGGATCGGCGGATCTGATCGTTGAGCCCGGCGATTGAAGAGAGAAGCTGATTGGACTGGGCCACATCCGATTCGATCGAGCGGTTGAGGGCATCCCCGACCGCGTCGAGGCGGGCATCGGCGCCGCGGAACTGGGTTGTGAGCTGCTGCGCGCGCGACACCAGCGCCGCACGCTGCGGGAGGGAAGTCGGTGAGGACGCGAGGTTGTGGAATTCGCTGAACAACCCGTCCAGGTCGCTGCTCAGGGTGGACGTCGAGACTGCGCCGGTGGCGGTTGCGCCATCCGCGCCCTGGGTCCCTGATCCGATGGCTTCCCCCAGGCCCGTCTGGGCAAAACGAAGCGAATTCTGCTGGGCCGACCAATAGCCTCCGGAACTCCCTTCCGACTGGATCTGCCGGTCCAACAGCGTGTCGTGGATCCGCTGGATGGCGACCGCGGCAACGCCGGTGCCCTGGGGGCCGACGGAGCTTGGGATCGTGGTGGATGTCTGGACAACCAACCGCTGACGGCTGTAGGCGGGGTTGTTGACGTTGGCGAGGTTCTGCCCCGCGACGGACATTCCCTGGCTTTGGGCTTGGAGCGCCCGTGAACCGAGGTTGAGTGTGCCGAAGAGACCGGACATAAGGCCTTTCAGCCGACGGCTTCGTAGAGGGCGGCACCGGACGTGACGCTGGAGTAGAGGCTGCCGGTACCGTTGTAGACGGGGGTCAGAGCGGGTGAGAAGGAGCTGATGAACTGGTCGAGGAGCTCCATCGAACGGCGGAGGAGAAGATAATTCTGGCGCGCGCGATGTTGGATGCGCTGGAGCAGGAGATGGTTTTCCTGCATCAGCGCATTCAGGAGCGGGCGGTAATCCGGGGGCACCTGGGGCACGAGCCGGGTGAGCGGAGCGTCGTCGTCCACCTGGAGTCGGCGGGCCAACTGGCGCTGGACGGCTTCACGTTGGTGGCGAGCCGTTTCGATGGCAGAGCCCTGGGTGTTCACCGCGGCAGTCGCGCCGAGCAACTCGTCATTATGCCTGAGGATGATCCGCTCCTGCTGGTCATCCAACACGACGAGCATCTGGCCGTATTGCCGGAGTTCCTCACGAAGGGACTCGATCAGGTTCTGCAATTCATCTTTCATTTCCGTGCGCCTTAAGGTCGACAGCCCCGTGGGACGGCTTCGGTTCCGTCGCGGTCGGGGTCGCCGCAGTCATTTTGGAGGCAGGAGTCGTGCCCGACGGGGCGGAACTGCTGCCCTTCTTTTCCTTTAATTGTTCGAGAAAACTTCGGGCAACGCCGAACTGGCCTGAGCGGGCAATGCCGTCCGCCATCTGCTCGGTGGCGAGATCCCTGTAGATCGAGGCTGTGGCGGATTCGTTCGAGAAACTCGACGAGATGACCGGCTTCTGCGCGGCGCCCAGAATCTGGCGGAGCAGGATCGCCTCAAAGGCCCGGCATGCGGCCTCGAGCTTTTGAGCCTTGGGGATGTTTGGATTCGCGGATATCTGCTCGAGCGGCATGTCGGCCGTCTTGATGCTGCGCTGGGGTTGGAGAGGGGGGACTTGCATGGCGATCAGCGGATGAGGAGTTCAGCTTGCAAGGCGCCGGCCTGCTTCATGGCCTGGAAGATGGCCATCATGTCGCGGGGACTGACCCCCAGCGTATTCAGGGCCGTGGCCACCCGCTCCACCGTAGGCAACTCGGGCAAGGCGATCATCTTGGATTTGGGCTCCTCCACGCTCGTCTGACTCTGGGATGTCGTCGTGGTCTCACCCCCCTTGCTGAAGGCGTTCGGCTGCGAGACATCGGAGCTCGACGTGATCGAGACCACCAGGTTTCCGTGGGAGATCGCACAGTTCGAAATCTGGGTATGGGCCGTCGCGACGATGGTGCCGGTTCTTTCGTTGATGATGACGCGGGCCGGCGTGTCGGGGTGGACCTCGATCGATTCGACGCGGGCGAGGAAATCGACGACCTGATTCTCTGCTCCGACCGGGACGCGGACCTTGATGGAGGTGGCGTCGACGGCCTGGGCGCTGTCCGGGAATTTTTCGTTGATGGCTGCCGCCATGCGGGCGGCGGTGGTGTAACCGGGGTCGCGGAGGAGCAATTCCAGGGAATTATTGCTGACGATCGTCGCCGGGATTTCACGTTCAACGAGGGCTCCGTTGATGATGTTGCCCACGGTCGGGTGATTCTTGGTGACCGAGGCGCCACCAGCGCCGCCACTCCCTGAACTGAAGCCGCCCACCGAAAGCGGGCCCTGGCCGACAGCGTAGACCTGATTGTCAGCACCAAAGAGCGGGGTCTGCAGGAGCACGCCACCCTGGAGCGACTTCGCATCACTGAGGGAGGACACCTGGATGTCGAGACGCGCGCCGGGCTTGAAGAACGCCGGGATGTCCGCGGTCACCATCACCACCGCGAGGTTCTTCGAGGACAGCGCCGAAGCCGGGACCGTGACGCCGAAACGCTGGAGCAGGTTGGCGAGGGTCTGCTTCGCATACTGCGGGTCCTTGTCGCCGTCACCCGCCAGGCCCACCACCAGGCCATACCCCACCAACTGGTTGTCACGCGCTCCGGCGACCATGACCAGGTCCCGGACCCGGACCCCGGGACTTGCGGTGGCGGTGGCGGTCGCGAGGAAGGCTCCTGCCACCAGGCATCCGGAGGACCATTCGGCGAGACGTTGGAAAAATGTTCTCATGCTGACGGCCCTGTGGGGCTCAGAACGGTGAGAGCTTATCCCATACCCGGGTGAACCAGCCTTTTTGCTGGGAATCCGAGAGGGCCCCCTTGGAGACGAATTTGATGGAGGCGTCCACGATGCTGTAGCTGTAGACGGAATTGGCCGAATTGATGTCCTCCGGACGCACCACGCCGCGCAGGACGATGGTCTGCTGTTCCCCGGAGAATGCGGTTTCGCGGGAGCCCTCGATGACGAGATTCCGGTTGGGGAGGACGTCGATCACGCGGACACCGATGCGGGCGACGATGCTTTCCGAATTGTTGATCGCCCCGCCGCCATCGAATTCGTTCTTCGAGTTGTACTTCAGCGCCGGCATCTGGCCGGCCTTGCTCAGCAATCCACTCGCCGCCGGGCTGTAGAGGAAGGACGCGATGCTTGCATCCATTCCGGCGGACTTGCTGGTCTTGGTACTTTTGTCCTTGGTCGCGGAATTATTTTCCTGGACCACGACCGTCAGCAGGTCGCCCACGCTGCAGGCGCGCTTGTCGGCGAGCATGGGGCGCGAGATGGAATCCTTCCAAAGGGAGTCTGCCGCCACGCGGTGTGAAACAAGCAGGCTCGAAAGGCTGATCAAGGCGATCGTCTGCGCGGGCCGCATCCAGCGGACAAGACACGGTGCCTGGGCCCGACGATCTGCACTACATGATGACTGTGATGGTTTTCTCATTCTGGACCTTTCCTCGGAACTCGCGACGGGATGAAGGGTTGCGGATGCGGACGATCTGCCCGGGGGCGCCGTCCTCGAGAACCTCCACCTTCAGGGTGAGATTCATCACGCCATCCTCGAGGATGGCATTCACTGACTGGCCCCTGCGAACGACCGGCTGGAGACGCAGGTGACGTTGAAGGAGGGGAGCCCCCGCGGGGACGTTCTCGGCGGCCTGAAGCGCGCCATCCGCGGTGGTGGGATTTGCCAACGGGTCGCGAATCGCCAGCAGATCGCGCCGTTCCTGGGCCAGGTCCGACTCGCCCAGTCCCTGCCCCCGACGAAGCGCCGCCCGGGCCACCCATACCTCCCGCCAGACCTTGGCCTGCAGCACCGCCTGCCAACTGCCCACCGTCTCCTTCCCTGCCAGCAGTTCAAATCGAACCATCACCAGGGGCGTCAGCCCACTCGGCGGAAGATCCTGCAGACGCACCGTCAGGTTCTCATCCGGAATCTGCACCGCGGCCCACGGCCGACCCATGTGGAGCTCGAGCTCGCCACGGTCCCGGACGCAACGCTCCTGAAGCGCCGGAGTGAGCACCTGAAGCACTTCCGCCTCCTCCAGGGACCGCATCCGCCGCGAAACCAGCACCGCGGGAGCACCCGCCCAGTTCGTGACGCTGAGCCCGAACTCCGGCTGCGAAAGCAACTGTTGCAGCCGCGCCCGGGTCAGGTTCAAAGGCGTGCCGGGTGCCGGGGAAGGAAGGATGCGGATCTCCGGCAGCGGGTGATCCACCGGGGAAGAGACGACCTGCGACAGAAAAATCCCGCGGCCATCCACGGCAGCCTGCGGTTTGAGGACGAGGGAGGAAAGCGGGGCGCCGGGTTCGGCTTCTGCGAGGGCGGCGCCGGCGGCGAACTGCAGGGCGGCCACGATCGACAGGGTGTGGAAAATCCGGAATGTCATGGGCATCTCACGAGCGAAGGTTCGCGGCATTCCTGAGCATCTCATCGGAGGCCTGCACCGACTTCGAGTTCACCTCGTAGGCGCGCTGGGCCATGATGAGCTTCACCATCTCCTCGACCACCTTGACGTTGGACATCTCGAGGTACCCCTGCTCAAGGGAACCAAAGCCATTCTCACCCGGGTTGCCGAGCTCCGCCTGCCCGGACGACTGGGTCTCGCGATAGAGGTTCCGCCCGAGAGCGTCCAGGCCGGCCGGGTTGACGAACCTGGCGAGCTGAAGCTGGAAATCCGTGCTGCCCGTCGATCCCTTGAGGGTCACGAACCCGGTGTTTGAGATGGTGACGTTCGTTGTGCCTGCCGGGATGGGCTGGAATCCGCTGAGGACCGTGAGGCCTTCGCTGGTCTTGACGGTTCCGTCAGAACCCACCTTGAACGCCCCGGCCCGGGTGTAGGCACGTGTGCCGTCGGGCATCTGGACCTCAAAGAAGCCGTCCCCATTGATCGCCACGTCGTTGCGTTCACCGGTCTGGGTTATTTCACCCGTGGTGAAGACGCGGGACGTTGCCGCCACGCGGGCGCCGTGCCCCACCTGGATGCCGGTGGGCAGCTCGTTCCCGCCCCCCTGTTGGGCACCCGCCGCGGACGTCGTCTGATAAAGCAGGTCCTGGAATTCGATCTTGGATTTCTTGAACCCGGTCGTGTTGACGTTCGCGAGATTGTTCGCAATGACGTCGAGGTTCATCTGCTGGGCTTCCATGCCCGCCGAGGAGGAGTAGAGAGCTCGCAGCATAACAGTAGGTGAAGTTCCGAAATGTCTAGGTGGGGTTGCCCAACTCCGAAATCAACCGGCCCAACCGATCGTCCTGCGCCTGGATCACCTTCTGGTTTGCCTCGAAATGCCGCGCCGCCATCAGCAGGTCGGCCATCTCCCGGACCGAGGAGGTGTTGGCCGATTCCAGGAACCCCTGCTGGACGGATACCTTCTCCACCGCGGTCGGCCTCAGGTCCGGATTCTTGTTCACGAAATAGCCACCGCCCACCGCATTGAGAACACGGTAGTCACCAAAATCCACGACCTTGAGGTCCCCGCGGTCCACGGAGCCCTGGGATATCCGGCCTCTCGGGGAGACGCTGAAAGGCTTGGCATTGTTGGGGTCGAGTTGGATGGGGCCGGAAGTACCTTCCACTTCATATCCCTGCTTCGTTACCAGGCGTCCGAGACTGTTGACATGGAACTCACCGTCGCGGGTGTAGGCTGGACCGCCGCCCGGGACCGTCACCTCGAAGAATCCCTTCCCATCAATGGCGACGTCCGACGCACCTCCGGAAGGCCTGAGTTCACCGGGCTGGAAATCGGTCCCGACAGTGATCGTAGGGAGCGAAAAATGACGGTTCCTGCCCTGAACCACTCCGGGACCGGAGGCCATGAGTCCGGCCTCCACCGCTCCGAACGAAAGGTTCTGGCGCTTGAATCCCGGAATGAACGAGGAGGCCATGTTCTCAGCGATGACTTCCTGCCAACGCTCGGCAGCCTTCATCCCGGAGGAGGCCTGATAGAGGCTGGCATTCATTGGAAGCCTACCAAGCAGCGCCTATGCCAGCCGTAAACCGACCCCACCGCGCTCTGAAATGCCACCCCGAGATCCACGCCCCCGGTAATTCGTGCCCGGTCGGCAGAAAAATCCGCCCCCGGACGAATCAGGCAGCGGACCGCCACCTCCCTAAGCCACGACAAGCGTCACGAGCAGGTCGTCCTCCAGGACGAAGGGCCTGCTCGTGGATGTTGGTTTGAAGACTCTCAGTACGTGCAGTTCAACTCGATGACCTGGCCACAGGAACAACGGACGGTGATCCGGGTGATCCGGTCCCCCTCCCGATCGAGTTCGACTTGCGGCTCCTGCAGATCATGCGCGTGCCCCTGCGCTGGGACCGGTTGTGGGACCGGCACGAAGGAAGGCACCTGTTCATCCTTCGGCATGACCGTGACCCGAAAAGCGCTGTTGGCCTGCCTACCCTTGGAGGGCTCCGAGTTGAAGGGCACGAACAGATCGCTCATGGCGGTGATCCGGGACTGGCCGCCGCGGCAGGACGGTTCGTCGCCTGCGGAGCCATGCCCATCCGCACGAGCACGGTGACCCGCCGGTTCGACTCGTCCGTCGGAGCCACCCCCACCATCGCCTGGGTGTCCCCGAAACCTGCGACCTTATACACCTGACGCGCTCCAATCCCGTGGTCGATAAGTTCGCGACGAGTCGCATTCGCGCGATCGGCGGACAATTCCCAGGCCGTGTAATCAGCGCGCCGCGGGGTCGATCCCGCCTCCGTATGACCTTCCAGCTCCACGACAAACAAGGGATAACGCGCAATCACCCAAGCCATGGTGGAGAACACCCAGGCCCCGTAGGGAGTGAACTCTATCGAATCCGGCTTGAAGACCGGATGCATGGAGCGGTCGAAGACGTTGATCCGCAAACCGTCCGGGGTCGGGTCGATCCTCACCGCGCTCTGGTCCTCGGCGTCACTCTGAAGCAGCTTGGCAAGATCCTCGGTGACCCGACGCAGGAGTTCGAGGTGGACGGCGCTCGGGGAATCATAGTTTCCGCGCTCACGCTGAAGGGCCGTGGACTCCGAATTCGGAATAAGACCGACGGACTCCTTGGTGAGCGAGGAGAAGGGATTCTTGAAGGATCGCTCGATCGCCTCCTTGATCTTGGTATCCTGGGCGGTGAGCCACAGGACCAGGAAGAGGGCCATCATCGTGGTGATGAAGTCCGCGTAGGCTACCTTCCATGCCCCTCCATGACCTTTGCCGGCCATCCTAGTCCTTCTGGATCACGTTCACTTCTTCGCCCCTCCACCCACGGACTTCAGCATGGCCTCGAGCTCGTCGGCGGTCGGCGCCAGGCCCGTCTCCAGGCTTCGACGGCCGAATTCCATCGCCATCAGCGGGGCCTGCCCATTGGCGAAACTTCCCACACACTCGGCGATGCATCGTAGATAGGCGATTCTCGCAGCATTCACAAATTCCAGGTTGCTGGCGAGCGGATTGAGGAATCCGTAGGCAATGAAGATACCGAGGAACGTGCCCACCAGCGCGGCGGCGACCTTTTCACCGATCGTCTCGATCGGGCCCGCGATGGCCTGCATCGTGATGACGATGCCGAGGACGGCCGCCACGATGCCGAATCCGGGCATGGCATCGGCAGTACGCATGAGAACGCCCACCGGCGCATGTCCCTCTTCCTCGAGCCGGTCGAGCTCCACAATCATCAGATGACGCAGCTGATCGGGCTTGATGCGACCGTCGATGATCGGCTTGAGCCCGCCACAGACGAATTCCATCGCCGGCTTATTACGAAGGAACCCGGGATATTTCTGGAAGATCGAACTGGTGTCCGGGGCGAGGACGTGTTCCTCAAGGGCGACCATGCCATTGCGGCGGGCCAGCATGAACAATTCGTAGAGAGCCTTGAACAAATCCTCGTAGGCAGCCCTCCCGTAAGGCACGCCCTTCAGCGCCTGCATGATCTGGTGGATCAGCTCCTTGAGGATGTTGATGGGGGCCATGATCACCATGGCCCCGATGGCCGATCCCCCGATCACGAGGAATTCCGAGGGATGCATCAGGTTGCCGATGTTGCCGCCCGACCACACAAAGCCCCCCAGCACGGAGGCCAGCACGATGACGGCTCCGATGATGATGATCATGAAAGGACGGGCGAGGCCTCGTAGCGTTCCACGAACGCACGAATGGCCAGGATCGCCTGACTGTGGATCTGGCAGATCCGTGACTCGGTCAAACCGAACACCGCCGCGATTTCACGCAGACGAAGATCCTCGCAGTAGTACAGCGCGAGCACCTTGCGCTGCATTTCAGGCAACCGCTCCAGCCGACCCATCACCAATTGGATCAGTTCCCGCCGCCCGGCCAGCGCCGGAGCTTCCTCCTGGCTGTCGTCGGAGATGAACTCGTGAAGGGGCGTCGGATCACAGCTCTCCTTGTCGAGAACGCTGTCCAGATGGACAAACGAAGCCGGCCGCACCTCGTCAAGCAGCTCGTGATACTCCGAAACCGAAATCTCCAGCTCCTTCGCCATCTCGCCGTCGGTCGGCGTACGCCCCGTGCGCTGCTCGACCTCGGACATCGCGTCCTGGATCTTCCGGGCCTTGTCATGCACCGACCGCGGAATCCAGTCCATCCGCCGAAGTTCGTCGAGGACCGACCCACGAATCCGGAAACGCGCGAACGTCTCGAAGGACGCCGCCGTTCCTGGCCGATAATTTCGCAGGGCCTGGAGCAATCCGATGAGACCCGCGCTGTGGAGGTCCTCGATCGACACGTGGAGCGGCAGGGTCATGGCGAGGCGCCCGACGATCGTCTTCACGAGAGGAAGGTAATGCTCCACGAGCGCCCCTTCAGAATCCGGGCCGGCCTCCTGCCGGTATCGGTGCCAGAGAACCGGCCCGGCGCCGCGGGCCGCGGTGGAGGTTTGAGGCTCCATGGTTTGGGTGGACGAATGCGGATTCATGTTTAGGTCGCCCTGGAGGTCTTGGAATCCTTGCGTTCTTTTCGCTGCGCTACCATCGCGGCATAGCGATCCTGCTGGGCCAATTTCAGACACTCGGTCCAACGCTTTCCCCACCAGCGGAGAAGGACGCTGAACCCCAGTGAAGCAAGGCTGGATCGCCAAAGAATCGAGGGCCAGTCACTCTGGTTCACCAACCCGAGAGTCACGCCCGCAAGGAACCCAGCAAGAGCTCCGACGAGCAGAAGTGGTTTGACAGATTTCACGCCGAACCTTCTCGAAGCAGGGAGCTTGCCACGCCAGCCACAGAACAAGGAACGCCCACAGATCCCCCATTAAGGCCCAAACAATGAGCCGCTCAGATGCTCCGCCTGCGCCTCCCAGAATCGACCCGGAATATTTTGCCCAGCACTCAGGCGGCTCACCGGGTAAGTCGTCCCCAACACTAGGTTCCAAAGTTTCCCCCATGAGGTCTCCTCATCGAGGTGGGTCAGGATCATGTCGTCGACCGGCAATCCCGAAAAAGCACGCGCCTGCGCCATGAGAAGCGGCACCGTGTACGCCGCATTCAGGACGAGATGCACGGTCGCCCCAGGCAACCGGGCCAGTGTCTCCGCCAACCCATCCACCGACTCACGGTCGTGAAAGTCGACACCCGCCAGATCGACAAACCCCGCCACCGCCCCATCATCCCGCCCGTTCCAGGTCCGCTCCACCCGGACCCGCAGGATCTCGCCATACAGGCTGACCAACTCCGAAGCGTTGGTGGTGCGTCCGTCCAACCGCCACACCCGGGCCGGCTGGTTGTCGATCAAGAGTGTCTGGGCCAACCACTTGCAGAGGACGGTCGATTTCCCGGAACCGGGCACTCCAATGAAGACGTGAAGAGGCGCCGACTCCTTCGATCCAGGCCGGGGCGTCGGCCGCCAGAGCTGGAGAAGCGCCGATTTCGCGATCGCGACTTCCTGGGCCAATGTCTCCGGCGGACGCCTGTCTTCCCCGTGGATCTCCTGCATCCGCGCCAACACCCGCTCGGCATGCAGCGGGAGGAGGCCCAGACGGTCGAAAACAGCGGAACACCGCCACAAGCTCCCCCGAACTCCAGCCTCCTCCTCCTCCATTCCAGCCAAATCTTCCAAGGCTGGGAGAGCGGCCTTGGATGCCGGAGGCGGCACCGGACTTGATCCCGGCCCCGGTCCAGCGCCAGCCCCGGTGGTAGCCGACGCCCCTGCAATTCCTGCCCGGGCGTAGCGATTCAGCGCTTCCCGATGAGGCACGGTCGCTGCCGGAGCGGGAGCGGCGGGGGGCGGTTCGACACCCGGGTGGGCTTCCGGCCTCCCCGGGTTCGTTCCCTCGTCAGGCGCCTCCGGAAGGCAGGCAATGACCTCGACCTGGGGACGTCGCCAAAGCCTTCCCAGGCCCCGGGACGACGCTCGTCGGATGTCCAGAATGATGGCGCCAGGACCGAGTTTCTCCCGAATCTCCGATACCGCACCCGCGATGTCCGAAGCCACGAACGAGATGCCGCGATTTCGGGCGGAATTCGCAGGCTTTTCTGCCGGGTTGGACATGGGAATCAGTCAAGCCCGGGAATGATCCCGGCGCTTTGCACCTCGATGCGGGCGGGAATTTCCGAGTAGGAGAGCACCGTCAGCTCCGCGAAGGTGGTTTCAAAGAAGCGCTTGAAGCCCAACCTCAGCTGGGGAGCGCAAATGACCACCGGCGGCTGCCCCGCGGTGAGCATCTGCTGGACGGCCTTGGAAAGCCACTGGACCACGTGCCGAGCGAGCCCGGGCTCCATCACCAGCGACACCTCGGTCGGCGTCTGCCGCAGGTTCTGGGCCAGGGCCTGTTCCAGACGCGGATCGAGGGTGATGGCGCAGAGGCTGCCGTTCGGCATCAGGTACGACCGCGTGATCTGTGCCCCCAGCGCGCGCCGGGCGTGCTCGGAAAGCTCATCGGGATTCTTGGTGAACCCCGCGAAATCACTCACTTTTTCAAGGATTCCCGAAAGGTTGCGGATCGAAATGCCCTCGGCGAGCAGGTTCTGGAGGATGCGCTGGATCTGCCCTACGGAGAGCTGCGCCGGGACCAACTCGTTGACCACCGTCGGATGGGTCTGCTTGAGATTGTCGAGCAACCCCTGGACGTCCTGCCGGCTCAGCAACACGTGGCAATGTCGTTTGACGATTTCGCTCAGGTGCGTGACCAGCACGGACGTGGCGTCCACCAGTGTGAAACCACCCACCTCCGCTGATTTCCTCTCAGCCTCGGTGATCCAGGTGGCCGGCAGACCGAACACCGGCTCCACCGTGGGCATGCCCTTCAGCGTGGCCTTGCTGTTCGTGGCGTTCATCGCCAGCCAATAGCCCGGCTGCAGCTGACCCTGGGCAACGGGATTTCCCTTCAGGAGGAACCGATATTCGTTGGGCCCCATCTGCAGGTTGTCCCGCAACCGGATGGGCGGGACGATCACCCCGATTTCCTGCGCAAAAGTCCTGCGGACACCCGTCACCCGATCCAACAAATCCCCGCCACGGCGCTTGTCCGCCAACGAAACCAGCCCATACCCAAGCTCGATCTGCAGCGAGTCAAGGGAGAGCAATGTCTCCAGCTTTTCCGAAGCCTTGGGCGCGCCGGCAACCGCT
This sequence comes from uncultured Verrucomicrobiota bacterium, assembly GCA_903844265.1. Classification (GTDB taxonomy): domain Bacteria; phylum Verrucomicrobiota; class Verrucomicrobiia; order Limisphaerales; family CAIMTB01; genus CAIMTB01. The sequence continues at coordinate 1,619 of CAIMTB010000459.1, read as the reverse complement.
GCGTCCTGACCTTCTCCTCCCGCTCCCCGCTCCCCCACCTCGCCAGAAGCACCCCCGGGAGCCCCTGCCCTGCCCGCCACTTGCTGCCGCCCGGCAACCACCCCGACACCATCCCGGTTCAACGTCCACGCCGCCATTCCCGAGAGGACGGCGAGAACCATGAACGGCACCGTCGGAAGCCCCGGAATCAGCGCAAAGACCGTCATGGACGCCGAGAGGATCGCCATCGCCCGCGGATACGCCATCAACTGCGCGCCCAATTCCTTGCCAAGATCGTTCTTCGACGCAGCGCGGGTGACAAGAATACCCGCCGCCGTCGAAATGATGAGCGCAGGAATCTGGGACACCAGACCGTCGCCGATCGACAACACCGTGTACTGCTGCAGGGCCTCCGTAATGGTCAGGTTCCGCTGCATGATCCCGATCGCAAACCCGCCGATGATGTTGATCAACGTGATGAGGATCGCCGCGATCGCATCACCGCGGACGAACTTGCTCGCCCCGTCCATCGCACCGTAAAAATCTGCCTCCTGCTCGACCGACCGACGGCGGGTGCGGGCTTCCGCCTCGTTGATCAGGCCCGCGTTCAACTCGGCATCGATCGCCATCTGCTTGCCCGGCATCGCATCCAGGGTGAACCGCGCCGCCACCTCGGCGATTCGGCCGGCGCCCTTGGTGATCACGATGAAGTTGATCAGGACCAGAATCAGGAAGATCACCATCCCGACCACGTAGTTGCCCCGCACCACGAAATTGCCAAAGGCCTCGATGATGTGGCCCGCATACCCGTCCAGGAGGATCAGACGCGTCGACGCCACGTTGAGCGCCAGACGAAACAGCGTCACAAAGAGCAGAAGCGTTGGAAACCCCGTGAAATCAGACGGCTGCCGCACGTACAGGATCACCAGCAACATCAGCAACGCCAAGGCGATGCTGAGCGCAAGAAGGCAGTCCAGAAGCGCCGGAGGCACCGGCAGGATCAGCAGAAGAACCGTGCCAAGAAGGCCGGCTACCAACCACAGGTCGCCGTGGCGAAAAAGAAGACGAAGTTGGGAACTCAGTGTGGCCATGACGATCCTCCGCACCCTTGCTCATCCACCCCCGTCGCAGCCTCCAAGCCCCCCGTGACCCAACCTCCCGCCCCCATCCCAACAAACTCCCCTCCCCAGATTATTCCGGAAGGGAAGATTCTGCCGGGTCCGTAGGAATAATTTTCCCACCCCCGCCAGATCCCAGGTCTGTTGCGACCCGGTTTTCCGCGGCGTAAACCCGATAAGGATGTGTTCGGTAAACCCATGCGAGCACCTCAGCGACGGCCAAGTAGAGCTGAGCAGGAACCTCGCCACCCACCGCGCCGTGCTTGAAAAGGAGTCGCGCCAGGGGTTTGTTCTCCATCATCGGCACCCCGTGCAGCGTCGCCATTTCGCGAATCCGCCCCGCATTCAACCGGATCCCCTTGGCCACCAGGCGCGGCGCCTTCATGGTCTTCCGGTCGTATCGAAGCGCGATGGCGATCCGTGTCGGATTGGTCACGATGACGTCCGCATTCGGCACCTCGGCGAGCATCTTGCGCACACTGGATCGCAGAAGGCGCCGGCGCTGCGCCTTGAGCTGGGGAT
>CAIMTB010000458.1 GCA_903844265.1 uncultured Verrucomicrobiota bacterium | reverse complement strand
TCCAGTCCCATTTCAGCGAGGAAAACAAGCGCCACGGCATTCGCTTCCTCACCAGCAAGCGCCCCAGCCTCAAATCCTCGCCATGAATTGGCCGTGCCGCCGGCCCGTGCAGCCGAGGAAAGAATTGACCCGTGGATCCGGCATTGGATACGGTCGATGCCACGATGCGTTCCGCGCTCCCAAACCTGCTGCTTCCCGAGGCGCTGCTGCTTAGCGGCGCGGTGGTGGGGTTGTAGGCGGAACATCAAACGAGTTTCGACCACCCGCTGCCGCAGAGATCGGCGGCGGGTTTTTGTTTCTCAATCCCTCCTCCGGCTCCGCGACCAGCGGCGGGTCGAGCAAACCCGAAGACCAACATGTTGAAAGAACCCGCGACCAAGTACCGTCCGTTCCCGCCGGTCTCGCTGCCCGATCGCCAGTGGCCGAACCGCGTCCTGACCGCGCCGCCAACCTGGTGCAGTGTGGATCTTCGCGACGGCAACCAGGCGCTGGCGGTGCCGATGAATGTTTCGCAGAAGCTCGAAATGTTCGAGGCGCTCGTGCGCTGCGGGTTCAAGCAGATCGAGGTCGGTTTTCCCGCCGCGTCCAATACTGAGTTTTCCTTCACCCGCCGTCTCATCGAGGACGGCCGCATCCCGGACGACGTCACCATCCAGGTCCTCGTCCAGGCCCGCGAGGACCTCATTGATCGGACCTTTGATTCCCTGGTGGGCGCGAAGCGCGCCATCGTGCATCTCTATAACTCGACCTCGCCCGCACAGCGCCGGATCGTGTTCGGACTCGGCAAGCCCGAGATTCTGGCAATCGCGGCGCGTGGCACGCGCTGGGTGAAGGACCGCGTGGGGCGCCTGCCTGGAACGGATCTTGGTTTCCAGTATTCACCCGAGAGCTTTTCGGCCACGGAGGTCGATTTCGCCCTGGAGGTCTGCGAAGCGGTGGCGGATGTCTGGCAGCCGACCCCTGAGCGCCCCATCATCTTCAACCTTCCGGACACCGTCGAAGTGGCGATGCCCAATGTCTACGCCGACCAGATCGAGTGGTTCATTCGACACCTCCGTCGTCGGGACTGCGCGGTCATCAGCCTCCACACCCACAACGACCGCGGGACCGGCACCGCTGCCACTGAGCTCGGCATGTTGGCGGGAGCGGATCGCGTCGAGGGCACGCTGTTCGGAAACGGTGAGCGCACCGGGAATCTGGACATCGTCTCGGTCGCGCTGAACCTCTACATGAACGGCATCGACCCGGGCCTCGACCTGGGCAATCTTGGCCGTCTCGTCGACGTTTACGAACGCTGCACAGGGATGACCGTGCCGCCGCGTCAGCCGTACGCCGGCGAATTGGTATTCACGGCGTTCAGCGGCTCCCACCAGGACGCGATTCGCAAGGGGCTCAAGGCGTGGGAAACCCAGAGCGAGGGAGCTTCCGACGCCATCTGGGACATTCCCTATCTAGCCATCGATCCCCGCGACATCGGTCGCGAGTACAGCGAGGTGATCCGCGTGAACAGCCAGTCGGGCAAGGGCGGCGTGGCCTACCTGCTCGAGTCCGAATTCGGCATCGAACTGCCGAAGGACATGCAGCGCGAATTCGGCCCGATCGCGAATGACGCAGTGGACCGCCTCGGCCGCGAGGTCAGCGCCGCGGAACTCCGATCCATGTTCTGGCGCGAATACATCGATCTCACGGGCCCGTGGCAACTGACCGGGTTCCGGACTTCCGGCGACGGCGGGGTCGTTCGTTGCACATCCGCGCTGCTCCGCGAGGGCGTTGCGGTCGAATTGCGGGGAGTGGGCAACGGTCCCATTGCCGCGTTCGTCAATGCGCTCACATCCGATGGCGCACCGAAGTTCGAGGTCGCGCAATACAGCGAGCATTCCCTGGGTGCAGGGGAGGGTGCCTCGGCCATCGCCTACATCCAGATCCGGTTCGCCGATGGCCGCACCCGATGGGGCGCGGGTGTCGACACCAACATCGAGCTGGCCTCGATCAAGGCGGTGCTGGGAGCCTTGAACCGGGCGCTTGCGCTGCCATGATCGGATCGCCTTTCCCACGTTCGCGGCCAGTCGCGACCCTCCACGGAGAACGTCGGTCTCCTGACGCCGGTGGAAAGGCGGGCTCCGGTCCTTGGCGAATGCCGCTCGCGGGCCTACCGTCGCCCCAGAAATGAAGACTTTCGCCGACCCTGATTTTGCGGGGCGCATGATCGCGTTCGAGGGGATCGACGGCTCCGGCAAGTCGACCCAGGCGCACCTGCTCAAGCGGTGGCTCGAGTTGCAGGGCGCCAAGGTTTTCCTGAGCGAATGGGACTCGTCGGAGCTGGTGCGCAACGCCACCGAAAAGGCCAAGAACCGCGAGCTTCTCACGCCCACGACATTCTCGCTCCTGCATGCGACGGATTTCGCAGATCGTTACGAGCGCCAGCTGGTGCCGCTGCTCCGGGCCGGATACCTGGTCATCTGCGACCGTTCCTTCTACACCGGGTTCGCGCGGGATGTCGTGCGCGGCTGTCCGCCGCACTGGGTCCGCGGCCTGTACGACTTCGCGCTTCACCCGAACATGACGTTCTTCTTCCGGGCGCGGCTGGACGTTTCGCTCAGCCGGATCCAAAGCGACCGGCTCGAGCCGAAGTATTTCGAGGCGGGCATGGACCTCCGGCTTTCGACCGACCCCCTCGAAAGTTTCGCGCTCTTCCAGGACCGGCTTCTGGAGCAATACCTCGCCATGAGCGTCGAGTTCGGGTTCCGGCTCATCGACGCGGAAACATCCATCGAGGCGCAGCAACAGCTGGTCCGTCAGCTCGTGGGCGCATTGATCGAACCCCAACGATTCATGCTCGCCCGGCCATGAAACCTCCCAATTCCCAACGCCCCCGCAAGTCGAGGATCCAGGCTGCCCGCGATATCACCGCAGCCGACCTCGGTCGCGAAGTGGTCGTGCTCAAGCGCTCCCCCAAGGAGTTCTACGGGAAGGGCATTCCCGGCGTCGACCGGTCTTCCCTCGGCGGTCGACTCATCGTCATCGAGGGCGCCGACGGCTCCGGCCGATCGACCCAGCTGGCCCGGCTCGTCGACTGGCTCGAGGGAACTGGTCACGCCACCAGCCAGGTCGGACTGAAACGCTCCACGCTCGTCAGCGACGAACTCAACCAGGCCAAGCGCGGAAACGTCCTGAGCCGGACGACCATGAGCCTGTTCTACGCGACCGATTTCGCGGACCAGATCGAGAACGTCATCATCCCCGGTTTGCGCGCGGGTTACATCGTCATCGCCGATCGCTACATCTACACCCTGATGGCCCGCGATCTCGTCCGTGGCGTGGACCGAAAATGGCTCGAGAACCTCTACGGCATGGCCGTCGTTCCCGACGCGGTGTTCTACCTCCAGGTGTCACCCGAGAACCTCGTCCAACGCAATTTCGCCAAGGATTTCGGCCTCGACTACTGGGAGAGCGGCATGGACCTCGGCATCTCCCGCGACATCTTCCAGAGCTTTGTGGAGTACCAGAAACGCATCATCGCGATCTTCCAGGACCTCCAGGCCAGCTACGGTTTCCGCATCGTGGACGGCAACCGCCATGTCGACGAGGTCCAGGCCGAACTCCGGGCCGGAATCGAGGCCGTGATGAAAGCGCCGGGCCCCACGGCCTGAACCAAAATCCGGTGCAACCTGGGTGGAGCCGGCCGGGTGTTGGCTTCGTGATGGCGCCTGGAGACCACCCTCAACCCCGTCCCCGGCGTCGAAGGAATCCTATGAAATTTCTCCTGCTGGCATTCGGGTGGTGTGTGCTGTTCCTGTTCTTCTGGCCGCTGGCCCTGCTGGTGCTCCTGGCCGTCCCGGTGCTCTGGCTCCTCTGGCTGCCCTTCCGAATCCTGGGGATCGGGATCGGAGCAGTCCTCGCCTTGCTGCGCGCCATCCTCTACCTCCCCGCCAGGCTCCTGGGGTACCGCGAAAGCCGGGGAGCCCCGGCTCCCTCGATCTGAACCACTCCAGATCGGGCGCGTCCCCCTGAACGCCGGGCCCGTCGCGACACGAAAAAGGGGCGGCCATTGCTGGCTGCCCCTCGAAGTCTGTTCGACGACGGCCTGAGCCGCCGGATCAGAGACCCTTCTCGATGATGAAACGGAGAAGGTCGCCGACGCGGTTCGAGTAGCCCCACTCGTTGTCGTACCAGCTCACGAGCTTGAAGAAGCGCTTGTTCAACTCGATGCCCGAGCCCTTGTCGTAAATCGAGCTCGAGTTGCAGTGGATGAAGTCGCTGCTCACAACCTCGTCCTCGGTGTATTCCAGGATCCCCTTCAGGTACGTCTCGCTGGCCTTCTTCATGGCCGCGCTGATCTCGGCGTAGCTGGTGTCCCGGGAGGTCTTCACCGTCAGGTCCACCACCGACACCGTCTGGGTGGGAACGCGGAAGGCCATGCCGGTCAGCTTGCCCTTGACCTCGGGGCAGACGAGGGCCACTGCCTTGGCAGCGCCCGTGGTCGACGGGATGATGTTCTGCGCCGCCGTGCGGCCACCCTTCCAGTCCTTCTTGCTCGGGCCGTCCACCGTCTTCTGGGTCGCGGTGTAGGCGTGCACCGTCGTCATCAGGCCTTCGTCGATGCCGAAGCCTTCCTTGAGGAGGACATGGACCAACGGCGCCAGGCAGTTGGTGGTGCAGGACGCGTTGGAGATGACGTGATGCTGGGCGGGCTCGTACTTGTGGTGGTTCACGCCCATCACGATCGTGATGTCCTCGTTCTTGGCCGGGGCCGAGATGATGACCTTCTTCGCGCCCGCCAGGATATGGCCGTAGGCGCCTTTCGGGTTGTTCTTGTCTGCGTCGGTGAAAAGGCCGGTCGATTCGATGACCACATCCACTCCAAGGGCCTTCCACGGGAGTTCGGCAGGGGTCCGGGCACTCACCACCTGGATCTCGGCGCCGTTGACGACCAGGACGTCGTCCTCGAGTTTGTCGGGTGTCGATTTCTTGGAGGACACGGTGCCGGCGAAGCGGCCCTGGCTGGAATCGTACTTGACGAGGTACGCGAGATTGTCGGCGGGGACGATGTCGCCGACCGCGACGACGTTCACGTCCTTGCCCACGAGCCCCTGCTCGACCATGGCGCGGAAGACGAGGCGGCCGATGCGGCCGAATCCGTTGATAGCGACGTTCACTGGCATCTTGGTTCCTTAGATTTCAGGTTCAGATTCAACTGCGACCGCCAGACTAGTCCAGGCCCGCTGGCCCGCGCAAATCCCAATTCCCGGCCCTAATCCATCTGGACATTTGAAAACAGGCTCGTTTATGGCCATCCTCCTCCCATGCGTGAGAAGTCACTCAATTTCCTGAAGGAGCTGATCAACACCCCCAGCCCGGTCGGACACGAGGCACGCGGCCAGCGTGTGTGGCTCGACTACGTGTCCAAGTTCTCGGACCAGCACTACTCCGACCACTACGGAAACTGTGTCGCCGTGCTCAACAAGGGGGGGTCCCCCCGGATCATGCTTGCCGGCCACGCCGACGAGATCGCCCTGGTCGTCAGCTACGTCGACGAACATGGCTTCATCTACGTGCGCCGCCTCGGCGGCGTCGATCCGGTCGTGTCCAAGGCCCAGCGCGTGCATATCCACAGCACCGACGGCCCCGTCCTCGGCGTCATCGGCAATGTCCCACCCCACCTCACCAAGGGTGATGGCGAGAAGAAATACCCGAAGATCGAGGACCTCTTCATCGACATCGGTGCCGGTTCCAAGAAGGAGGTCATGAAGGTCGTCCGCATCGGCGACCCGATCACGCTGGTCGACCAGTTCGAGATGCTGCGTGGCGACCTCGCCGTGGCCCGTGCCTTCGACAACCGGATCGGGACGTTCGCCGTGGCTGAGACTCTTCGCCTGCTCAAGGAGGACATGGGCGAGCTCAAGGCCGAGGTTTGCGCGGTCTCGAACATCATGGAGGAAATCGGCCTGCTTGGCGCCCGACAGGTCGCGTATTCGCTCAAGCCTGACGTCGCGATCGTCGTCGATGTCACCCACGCCACGGACTACCCGACGGTCAGCAGGCAGCTTCACGGCGACGTCCGCGTCGGCGCCGGGCCTACGCTCACCCACGGCGGGGCCAACCATCCCGAGGTCGTCCGCCGCCTCGAGAAGATCGCCCGCGACGTCGCCATCGACGTCCAGCACGAGGCCCAGTCCGCCAGCTCAGGCACCGACACGGACGTGATTTTCTGGACCCGTGGCGGCATTCCAAGTGCCCTGATTTCCCTGCCGAACCGCTACATGCACTCGCCCGTCGAGTTGGTGAGCCTCCGCGACCTTGACCAGATCCCCAAGCTGATGGCGGCGTTCTGTCGCTCGGTCAAGAAGGGCGAGGAATTCAAGGTGCGCATCTGATCCCCTGGAGACCCGGAACCCATCTGGAGCAGCGCCTTCCCATCCACGCCATGGAATCAATCTCGATCCCCGAGGAAATCCGGGTCCTCTGCAACCGCATCGCCGGTGAGGTGACCGCCCTTCACCGCGTGTCATCACGCCTCGCCGAGGGACCCGAGCGCGCCGAGGTGCTCAAGGCATTGTTCGAACTCACGCGCAGCGTCGAGGTGGTCAAGAAACAGGCGCGCAAGCTGGAGTCAGGCGACGCACCAAGGCTCGTGTGACAGGAAGAGAAGTCACCCCGGCAACCACGCCACGAAGGTCGTCAGCGGTCCCGCGTCGGTGTCAAGTTCCAGGTCCCCTCCGTGGGCTCGAAGGATCTCTCGCGACAGACTGAGTCCCAGTCCAACACCCTCGGTCGCAGGACTCCGCGCCTTGTCCGCCTTGGTGGAGATCGTTGGCGTGTCTGTCGACCACGCCGGGGTGCGGTCGGATTGTCTGGGTGTGGCCGGCCGAAGTTGCTCCGTCCTCTGCAAGGATGCCCTGGATGTGTCCGTGTTGACCTTGATCGGAACCTTGAAGGGGGCAGGGGTCGCGTGGCCCAGACCGGTGAGGTGTGATTCCGTGCGAACCGTGTGGGCCTCCCGTCGATGAGAAGCCCGTCGGTGAATTCCAAGGCGCCAGGATTCCGAACCGGGATTCGCGCCTACGGGTTCCTGATTGGAAACGAATGCGACGGAAGCAGATGTGGTTTGGTGGGCGATGAGGGATTCGAACCCCTTCAGGCCGTTTCGCGACTCTTCGTGATCATGCGATATCACATTGCCTATCAGCTAGATAGCGCAATATCGTCGATTGGCCGAAAGTGCGCCATTCCGAACGGTTGACGCGATTTCTTGTGCGGAATTGTGCGGAAAAAATCTCTCGCTCAGTACCCCGCATCACTCGCTCGTAATCGTGAACACCATGTCGGTCACGAACCGGCGAAAGGACTCGTTCTCGACGAACTGCTTGTAGACCTGCGTGTCGTCCTTGAGCAGCGTGAGCATCACCTTGCCGAGGGCTTTGTCGTGCTCGATGCGGGCGGAGTTGGGGGTGTTCTGACGCGCATTGCGGTACGCCGGATCGGCCGCCACCTTCGGCGCGATGTCGTCCCGGATGCGGCGGGCCACGCGATCGGCGTCGCCGAACAGGGTGCCGAAATGCTCGTTGAACGCCTTGAGGATGTTGCTGAGGCGGTCGAGTTCAGGCTCGCGCTTGTGGCCGCCGCCCTCGACCGGCACCGGGCCGATTTCCGCGTTGTCGTCGGGAAGGGCGATTTTCATCACGGCCCTCTTCTCGACGCGGTAGCTGTCCATGTCGATCGCTTCGAGGATTCCCCTGGCGAG
>CAIMTB010000457.1 GCA_903844265.1 uncultured Verrucomicrobiota bacterium | reverse complement strand
CTAACCAAAGACCTGTCCCCCTATTTGGTTTCAAGGCAAATCCTTGGCCCGTTCCGGCCCTCGCGTTACAGTCTCGGGCATGTTGCTTGCGCTCGCTGTCTGCAGTGCCGCCCTCGGGTTGTCGCTGGACCCGATTCCATCCGCCCCGACCCTTTCACCGGCGCGACCTGCCGCGTGGCATCTCGCCGCTGCGGCGAAGCAGGCGACGATCATCGAACACGTGGACGCCGCCGGGGCCGCGAAGCTTCTCTCTGCCAACACCGACACGAACATCGTCGTGCTGGACGTCCGCACGCCCCGGGAGTTTGCGGGAGGCCACATCGCGGGTGCGACCAACTTGGATTACAACAGTGACCGGTTCCCGGTGGAACTTGGGAAGTTCGACCGCCGCAAGACCTACCTGGTCCATTGCGCGGCGGGCGGCCGGAGCACGAAGTCGCTCGAGGTCTTCAAGAAGCTCGGATTCTCGAAGGTCGTCCACCTCGATGGCGGCTTCAGCGCCTGGGAAGCTGCCGGCAAGCCGGTGGCCAAGTGATCGGGCGTCGGCCCATCTACGACGTCGAGCCCGGGATCGTCGAGGCCGTGCGGCGCTTGGGGCGGCTGGGCTCGGAGTGTGGGGCGATTCGCGGCGCGGGTTACCTCGGTCTCCCTACGTAGTCGGCTCTCTGGAATTTTCCTACGCAGAGAATGGGGGTCGCTTTGGGGGATGCCCCGATTGTTGTTTTGGGCAGTGTGAAGGATATTGGGCGCGAAGGATGGTGCTGGAAACAGGATCGTGCTTACGAACAAAGTCCCGATACCGGTCTAAAGTGGATCGGGCGACGGTCACCCTCGAGCAAAGGTTGAGACCGGCGAAACCGGACGCCGATGCCCGCCGGATGTCTTTCCTGGGCTGGGATTCGGCGCCCACGAGATGATTGGAACACTGGAAATGAAACTCAGCTGGAGTGTGGTGGTGGCGACCGTGTTGTCGTGTGGTGCTTGGTCGCGTGCTGACGACGAATCCGTCCTCAAGACGGACAAGGACCGGGTGAGTTATGCCCTGGGCGTCGACCTCGCACGAAACTCGATGCGGAACGGCGTGGATATCGATCCGTTGATCGTGCAGCTCGGCGTCAAGGACGCCCTGTCCGGTGACAAGTTGATGATGTCCGAAATTGAGGTTCGAAGGAGCATCACCGAGGTCCAAGCAGAGCTCCGCCAGCGTCAGGCGCGCAATCGGACGCTGTCCCTGGGCAATCACCAGCGGGGGGACGCGTTTCTCGCCCAGAATCGGACCAAGGAAGGCGTGACCGTTCTCACAAATGCCATCCAGTACAAGGTGATCACGCGTGGCGAGGGTCCGAAGCCGGCTGAGAATGGCACCGCCCTGATCCGCTACCGCATCACGTCCCTGGAAGGGGTTGAGGTCATCGCTTCGAAGGACGAACTGCCGCCGGCGAACGTGGAGATCAAGAGCGCGTTCCTGCCGGCCCTCAAAGAGGTTCTGCCCCTGATGCCCGTTGGATCGAAGTGGCGCCTCTGGGTACCGCCGCAGTTCGCCTACGGGGATCGTGGCGTTGGCAAGCAGATCGGCCCGAAGGAAACCATCATCGTGGATGTGGAACTTGTGGGTGCCAAGTGACCCTTTGAGAGCGCTTATGACCGGAAACAACAAAGCAAGCGGCTCGGCGGGCCGATCGGCTCGACCCGTGGTTTCCACCGGGACCGAGGGTCGGCGTCGCCCTGTGGCGCTTCGCGCAGCCGTTTTTTTCGTGGGTTGCCTGGTCGCGATGGGGCTTTGCCAGACCGTGACGGGGCAGACCGTGACCTTCGATTTCGACACCGGAACGCCGGCGCTGAGCACCGGCCGCAATCTCCCCTTGTCGCAGACCTCCGGCGGTGTGACCGCGCAATTCACCGCGGTGAGCGGGGCCTTCTCGATCCAGACGGACTCGAGCACGGGTTTCAGGCTGTCCCAGTTTTCGAAGAAATATCTTTATCCCGGTGCCCTGTCGGGCGGGGTGCTTCGGGTCCAGTTCAGCAGTGCCGTCACGGACGTGGGTTTTGATTTCGCCACGACGGATAACCCGGCGATCGAGATCCCGACCCGGATCATCCTCAAGGCGCTTCTGGTGACCTCGACCGCCACGAACACGATCGGGTCCGTGACGAACAGAGGTTCGTATGGTGCCGACACGTTCCCGATGGGGACGATCGCGTTCAGCGGTGGGAAGCAGCCGTTCAATTGCATCGAGGTCAAGCCCATCCCCGGTGGCCCGTCGACCTTCCTCCTGGACAACATCAAGGTCACTCTCCTGCCGAAACTGAGCATCCGTGCCGCGGGTACCAACGCGGTCGTGGTGTCCTGGCCCTCGAGTTCGGCCGGCTTTGTCCTCCAGGGAAACGCGGTCCCAGGCCCCGCGAATTGGGCGGATGTGGGCCGTCCCGTGGACGTGGTGAATGGCGAGAACCAGGTCTCGATTTCACCCGCAGAGGGGGTTGAATTTTATCGTCTGAGCAGTCCGTGACGCGGGGCCGTGGTGGCCGGCGAATCCAGCGCGATGTCAGATCCGAAAACGAGCAGGGCGTCCGGGACGCAGTCCAGAGGGGCGGATATCCCATGAAAAACCAGAACAAAGCCAATTCAGGCATTCGGCGCGGATTCCTGTTCGGAATGATCGGTTTCGTCGCCCTTGTCGCCGCCCTCGTGATGACGTTCCGACCGGGAGCCGCCCGGACCGCGGTATCCCAAGCCGCCGCGGAGCCCGTTGAATCGGCGGCTTCAACAGTGCATCCGTCGGTTCGTGTCCCCTTTGCGCCCAGGTCGGGCGATGCCGGTCAGGTTCCCGCACAGCCTGCAGGAAGCCGACGATGGTCCGGGGTTACCCGGTCGTCCACGGTAGGAATCGGAGGGCAAAGTGCCGCTCCCGATGCGGCCGGCGAGGCGTTTGGGCTCAGCCAGTTCCGGGGCATCCCGACGTTTGATTATCAATCGAAGGGCGAACGCATCCTCGGAGTGCTGCGCGACGCGATTGCCCAGCCGGATCCCGTCCAACCGGCGGTGCCCCGGGCGACCGCTTCCGCGGCAACAGCATCGAGCGCGAGTTCTGCGACCAAGGCGGCCCGGGCGACACAGCCGGATTCGCTTCAGCCCGCAAAGGCGTCAGGGATTCCCGCGCAGCGCGACATGGCTTCGGTCGCGGTCGCTCCTTCGCAGCCTGCCAATGCGCCGTCCGCCGGCTCCTCGGCTCCGGTCGTGTTTGGCTCCCAGGTTCGGTCTCCATCCTCCTCCGTGCCCCAGGATCTCGCGTCGGGTGCGGGAGTGGTGCGGGTTGATCGCGCCCCGACGGCGAAGTCCTCGGTGTTCGCCGGCCAGGTTTCCCAGGCATCGGACGTCCTCAATCGTCTCGGTCTGGATTCGGTGGACAACGCGGTGGAAGCGTTCCGTCAGGGAGGACCGATTCGTCGCGCCTGCGTCGAGGAACTTCGGCTCAAGCGGATTGCGTTGATCGTGGAAGCGCGGCAGCAAGAGGGTCGCTGAGACAGGGTTGCTTGGAGAGTGGAACTGAGTTCGCTCTTCTCCTGCACTTGCCGGCGTGGGTTGGGTTACCTACGTTGCGCGGGTCGCGAGAGCGACGGATTCATCCTCATCATGAAGAGCCGCCGTCTGATCCTCGGAATTGTCTCGGCTTTGTTGCTCGCGCACTTCGCCCTGGGAGTGCGTGTCTATTTCGCGGAGGCCCACGCGGCGGACCGCGACGATGCCTATCCACAGCTGGCGCTTTTTTCGCGTGTCCTCCAGCTGATCAAGAAGGACTACGTCGATGGCGAGGGGTTGAGCTACAAGGCCCTCGTCACCGCGGCGGTTCGTGGAATGCTCGATTCACTCGATCCGCACAGTGAATTCCTCGAGCCAAGGCGTTACGACGAACTCAAGGACGACACCGAGGGCGAGTTCGGCGGATTGGGCGTGACGATTTCCCCGCAGGACGGGCGCGTCAGCATCGTGGATGTGGTGGATGACACGCCGGGCGCGAAGGCCGGACTGCTGCCGGGCGACCAATTGACTCATGTGGAGGGGGAATCGGTGGCGGGATGGCCCGTCCAGGATGTCGTGGGCCGCCTGCGCGGGAAGCCGGGGTCGGAGGTGCGCATGACGATTTATCGTCCGGGCACCAAGGAGACCTTGGAGCATAAGCTCATCCGCGCCGTCATCCCGGTGTTCACCATCCGGGACCTGAATGGGAAGCGTCAGTTTCCGATGATCGAGCCGGGCGTTGGCTACGTGCAGGTTTCACAGTTTGGTGAGAAGACATCGGGCGAACTCGAGGCCGCACTCGAGAAAATGTCGGCCGCCGGGATGAAATCGCTGGTGATGGACCTCCGCGACAACCCGGGCGGGCTGCTCGATTCAGCAGTGAAGATCTGCGACAAGTTTGCGGCGAAGAACCAGTTGGTGGTCTCCACCGAAGGCCGTAACGGCGCCCAGCAGGCCCAGTTCCGCGCCACGGGCCGCGGCCGCTACCGCAACATGCGCGTGGCCATCCTCGTGAATGGCGGGAGCGCCAGCGCGTCCGAAATCGTCGCCGGCTGCCTGCAGGACCTCAAGCGTGCCCGCATCTTTGGCGAGCAGACTTTCGGCAAGGGATCCGTCCAAAGCATCCTCCCGCTCCAGGACGGATCCGCCCTGCGCCTCACGACGGCCAAGTACTACACCCCGAGCCACAAGGTCATCCATGAGCATGGGATCACGCCCGACAGCGTGGTGCCGATGTCCGACGAGGAGGAACACGATATCCTCTTGCGCCGGCAGCCCGGAGCCCTCGAAACCCTCGACGCGGCTTCCCGCGAACGGGTGAAAAAGGCCCGCGACCTGCCGCTGGACCGTGCCGTCGATTACCTCCGTGGCATGCAGATCCTCGCCGGTCAGGGCGGGGTCAGGGCCTGACCGCCCGGGAAGCGCGTTTGCGGGTATTGGCCTTCGAGACTTCGTGTGACGAAACCAGCGTCGCGGTCATCCGCGACGGCGTTGTCGTCGCAAATGGGGTCGCGTCCCAGGTCCGATTGCATGCCGAGTACGGTGGCGTCGTTCCAGAACTCGCCACACGGGAGCATCTCCGAAATCTTCCCGTCGTGGCGGCCGCGGCGCTTGAGACCGCGGGGCTTCATCCCTCGGACATCGATGCCGTCGCGGCGACGTTGGGACCAGGTCTGCCGCAGGCCCTGATGATCGGGCTGCGCTCGGCACAGGCCTTGGCTTTCTCCCTGGGACGGCCGTTCCTCGGGGTCCATCATCACGAGGCGCACCTGTATTCGCCGTGGATCGCAGGGGAACCGCCGAGAGCCGACTTCGGTGCGTTCGAGCCGAACGTCTCCCTGATCGCGAGCGGTGGACACACCATGCTGGTCCATGTTGAAGGCGAGCTCCGCCATCGCGTGCTGGGCGCAACCCTTGATGATGCGGCGGGGGAATGCTTCGACAAGGTCGCCAAGCTGTTGGGCCTGTCGTACCCCGGGGGGCCGCTCGTGGACCGACTGGCAGCGGAGGGAGATCCAGGGGCTTTCGAGTTTCCCCGCCCAATGCTGCGGGACCCTGGGCACGATTTCAGTTTCAGCGGCCTGAAGACTTCCGTCCGCTATTTCCTCGAACGAAACCCGGGCATTGCCTCGGACCCGCAACGCTTGCGTGACCTCTGCGCCAGCGTGCAATCGTCGATCGTCGACGTGTTGGTCGGAAAACTGGTGGGCGCGGCGCGTGCCCTTGGCGTGCGATGCGTCACGGCATCGGGAGGCGTGACCTGCAATCGCGGGTTCCGGAGCCAGTTGGCGCGGACAGCCTCGTTGGCCGGTCTCGCGGTGCGACTTGCGCAACCTTCGTTATGTACCGATAACGCCGCCATGGTCGGGGTGCTGGCTGAACGTCGATTCCTCCGGGGATGTTCGACCCCGATCGACGAAGAAATCCGTCCGGGATGGGCCCTTGGCGAGGTTCAATCTCACGCGGCTGCCTGATCAGGGCTCAGGCCCGGCTCCTGGAGCCGAAGTTGCGGTGAGTTGGTTCCTGGTAAAAAAAGTTTTGACACTCCAGCTGTCGTCTGCAAACGTCACCACCACACACGGAAACACGAGCAGCAACACAAATGAGAACTCAACTCATCCTCACGACAGCAGCTATCGGCTTGGCCGGCGCTATTGGGGCTTCTGCCCAAGTTTATTCGGTCAACGCCGTTGGTTACATCAACCTGACGGTCCCCGCCAAGGGCTACGCGCTGGCTGCGAACCAGCTCAACGCCGGTGGCAATTCCTTGAAGGAAGTTCTTCCGGCTCCGCCCGAAGGTACGACCGTCTTCAAGTACGCGCAGGCCGGCGGATTCAAGGCAGTTGGCTTTGAATTCGGCGAGTGGTCCGCTCCGGACACCAAGGTCTCCCCTGGCGAAGGTTTCTTCGTTCAGAACAACGGTGCGACGGCGCAGACCTTGACCTTTGTGGGCGAGGTTCCGCAGGGCACCCTGAAGACCACGCTGGCGAAGGGTTTGAATCTGATCAGCTCCCAGGTCCCGCAGTCGGGCAAGTTGGTTGCCGATCTGAAGTTCCCGGCTGCTGAAGGCGATGTCGTTTATCAGTGGGATTCCGCGGCTCAGAAGTACAAGCCGGCAAATGGTTTTGAATTCGGCGACTGGGCGAACGGGGATCCGGCGATCGCGGTTGGCGAAGGGTTTTTCGTCAACAAGGGCGCTGCCGCCAGCTGGGATCGCACGTTCAGCGTGAACTGATAATTTCGCGCTGCTTCTTGACATTAGGTTAACAACCTCGCAATAAAACATCTGACATGAAACACTGCCTCGTTACATTGGCTGCACTCATGGTGGCTGCTTCGAGCTTCGCTCAGGG
>CAIMTB010000456.1 GCA_903844265.1 uncultured Verrucomicrobiota bacterium | reverse complement strand
TGCTCTGGGCATCCGCCACCACCAGCGAAGCATCGCGTGCACCACTGGCAGCCCAGGCCAGGCCAGCCCTGGGTCATCTGCGTGACGCCGAGTGTGTAGAGGACGAATTCATTGACGGAGTAGGTGCCCTTGCCGTTGGGGTCGAGGTCGACGCTGACCCAGCGTTCGCCCGCGGTGTTGTTGAAATAGCGGCTGCTGAGTGTGTTCCCGTCGAAGAGATTTCCTGCGGTGAACTGCGGGTCGACGCTCCGGCCGGTCTCGATGTCATTCGCCGCCGTTGGCCGGGATGCGGTGGATAGGGCGAGGTTGCGGCCGCCCGCGGATTTGTTGAGGACCCCGTTGTAACTCGCCAGGACCGCCCCGTTGGCGATGTTGACGGATTTTTCCTGGCTCAATCCGTATCCTTGCTTCCAGGCGACCACGCTGTAGGTGCCGTCGTCCTTGGCGCAGACGGTGTATCTCCCCGAGGAATCGGTGACGGCGGAGTAGTTGGCGAATTCCTGGGCGCTCGAACCTGTCTTGAGGAAGACCAGGGCGCCGGCCACGGCTTTTCCGGCCTGGTCGAGGATGGTCCCGGTGACTCCTGGATAATTGGGCTGGCCGCTGGGTTCCGCGACCATCTCGCAGTCGTCGAGATAGGCGGCTGCCTGGCCGCCGACGAAATAGATGCGGAAGATGATCCGGGTGGCGCCGGCGGGTGGGATGATGTCGTTGGCGCCCTGCTCGAGGTAGATCCAGTCGGTGTTGCCGCTGATGTCAGTGTATTGTCCGCCGCCGTTGCCGTCATCGAACAGCCAGCGGACGCGGCCACGGCCCGTGCCCGAGGGGACTTTGATCCAGGCGCTCAACGTGTACTTGGTGCGGCCTGTGGGATCGATGGGGACGATCTGGACGGCGGAGTTGATGCCGCCTTCGTCGCCGCCGCCTTCGAGCAGGAGGCTGCGGGAGCCGGAGTGCGCGGCGGCCGTGGTGGCCCGGACGCTTCCGCGCCAACCACCGACTCCCCACGGTGGGGCCTCTCTGGTTGTACCTTCCTCGAAACCGGGGTTGCTGAGCAGGTTGGGTGTGGCCGCACGGCTGAGCCCGGGTGACAGGGTCAGCCCCAGGAGAGTCAGGGCAACTTGCGTTGCAGTCATGATCTTCATAAGGGATTATCACGACTGCTACCATCGGCGCTCTCGGCGTGTCGAGAGGAAGTTGGCGTCCGGGATGGTTTTCCGGCGGGGTGGGGCGACGTATGGGGCGACGCCGAGGAAGGATCGGAGCCCTTCAGCACGCATCAGGCCGGGGCCGGATCCTGGATTCTCGACAGCGCTTCGGTGGCCCAGATCCAGGGGTAGAGCCGTTCGGAATACCAGAGCCGCGCGAAATAGAGGCCGATGGGGGTCGGGTCCACGTCGTTTGCGTCGATTTTCGCGGCCACCCAGAGGGCGCCGCGCATGGCGGCCTGGCGGGATTCAGGATCGTTGGCCAATGCTGAAACCGCGAGCGAGGTTTCCTCGACCGAACCTGCCACCTGGGTCGCGCCGCCCCAGCTGCCGTTGGCATTTTGTGAGTCGAGCAGGTAGCGGCTGCCCCGTTGCCAGCAACTCCCGTCGGATCGTGCGGGATCGACGGCGGGCCTTGCGAGCAACACCAGGGATGTGCCGATCACGGCGTTTTCGTCGCCGGGCGCGTGCTCGTTGCCGAACCACAGGGGAACCCAGGAGCCGTTGGTGCGCTGGGAGCGGACGAGGAATTTCCCGGCCCGGCGGCGCGAGTCGGCCAGGCGCGACCGTGTTGGGCTGGAGATGAAGGATTCCCACGCGTGCCAGGCGCGGAGGGCGTGGGCGGTCAACTCCGGGGCGCTGCGATCAAACGGAAGCCGGCCCCAGCCCCGGCAGAAGGTGGGGATGCCGCCGTCGCGGTTCTGCAAGTCGAGAAGCCAACGGACGCCGGCTTCCGCCGCGCGAATCGTGGCAGGGTCGGGAGGGGCGTCGCCGTCCAGGCATCGCAGCGCAAGCAGCGCCCCGGCGGTGTCGTCGGCATCCGGGACGCCGCCGGGGAGATCGGTCCATGCCCAACCCCCAGGAGCCGCGCCGGTGTAGCGATGGATGTCCTTGAACTGCTGCTCGAGCAGCCACGTTCGTAGCGCGGAACGGTCCTTGGAATTGTGCCTGTGGCTGTTGGGTCCACCGAGGGCGAGGGCCTTGATGGAGAGTGTGGTGGTCCAGGTTGCGAGGTTGGTGTCGATGGGCCAGCTGCCCTCGGGACGCATCGATTGCCTGAGGAAATCGGCGGCGCGCAACGCGACCGGATGACGGGTTTCGCCCATCGAGGCGAGTGCCATGGTGACGAATGCGGTCAGGGGCGTGGCCTCGAGGAATCCGCCGTTCACCGGCTGCAGGTCGACGAGAAGGTCGAGGGTGGAGCGGGCGACGCCGCGTCGGAGAATCCGTGCGACTGGATTTCGGCTGGGCGCGTGGAAGTGGATGGCCTGGCCGATCGCGATCAAGGCGGGCAGTGCGTAGCTGACCACGGGCAGTTGGAGCGCGCCGAACCAGGATCTCGGCAGTGCGGCGAGTTCGAAGGGCAGTGGCCGGACCCGACTCCAGCCGTCGGGCCCCAGCCGGCCGCTCAACGCCAGGGTCATGACGATCGGGACCGAGAATGTCCGATCATCGCCGTAGCGCGCTTCGATCGCCGCGACGAGATTGTCGAGCGAACCCGCGGCCTGCGTGATCCAGGCCTCCGCCGCGGCGACCGTCGGCGCATGGGCCGCGCCCTGGCTTGCGGCGCCGAATGCGGCCCACACGAGGGCGGTGGTGGAGAGGTTGCTGCGGCTGCGGGTGGTGTCGCCCCAACCGCCGTCGGCATTGGCGTTGCGTGCCAGCCAGTCGAGGCCGGCCGTCACCTGGGTCCGGTGTTGATCAACGCCGCCCCGGCGATCGAGTTCGCCAAGGGCGATGGTGGCGACCGCGGTGGAGAGCGCGCTCGACGAGAGTTCGCCGATCCAATGGCCGTCCGCGCCGAGTCCGGCGAGGAGACGACCCGCGGCCAGATCGCGCGCGGCCCGCAGGAGGTTCGGCGTCTCCGGGTTCATCCAAGGCTCAGATGCCCGAGGGCGAGCAGGCCGTAGAACGTGTACTCGGCGTCGAGATAGTCGTCCGCCCAATGTCCATGGAAGCCCCCGTCGGCGGTCCAGAGCGAGTCGAGGAAATCGAGGCAGAGCCCGTGGAGATTGGAATTTAATCTGTAATCCATCGAGGCCAGCGCGTGCAGCGAGGTGGCCGTGGACAGGAGGTCGGGCAGCGGGGCGCCGGGCACGGCGAGGAATCCGCCCTGCGGGTGGATCTGGCGGAGCAGCCAGTCCGCGGATCGCGAGGGTGCGGTGAGGCCGAGGTGATGAAGCAGGGTGATGGCGCCGGCGGTGGCGTTGGTGGCGCCGGAGACGGCGGAGGGGACGTTGCTCCAGGCGCCATCGGGAGTCTCGAGACCGCGAAGGCTCTGGATCAGGCGCAGCGGTTGTGGGGGCGTGCGGCCGAGGTCCTGATACGCGCCGAGTGCGACGAAGGCGCCGTAGGCGGTCCCGTGTTTCAGCCGGGTGTCACCTTCGTAGCCGCCGTCCGGTTTTCGGAACGCCTCGATGCGTTCGAGGATTTCATCTGTAAGCCGCTCGGGCATGTCGTGGGTGCCGACCGCGGCCCAGCAGCGGGCGAGGGCCCCGAGGTGGATGAAGTCCAGGTCATCCCCGTTGCCGTGGGATTGGAGGTAGGCCACGACCCGGCCGGCGGGGATGGGTTCGTCGAGGGTCTGGAGGCCGGCGAGGGCGAAGATGGTGTAGTAGAGGTCCGGGCGGCCGGCGCGGTCGCGGCCGGCGCCGTCGGGGCCGAGTTGGGTCTTGAGGAAATCCCGCACCAGCCCGGTGGAATCCCCGAGCAGGCGTGGGGCGAGTCTTGCGACCTGGAGGAGTTGAAGTCGGAGGCTCATGCAACGGTCGCGGGCGCGGGCCCGGCGACGTTGTCATGCGCGACGGCATTCGTTTCCGGGGCTTGTAAGACGGGGGTCGCGGTGGCCTGGGGCTTGGCGGCGATGAGGTTGTCCTCCTGCTGTTCCTTGCACCAGCCCTTGATTTCGATGTCGTTGAAAATCTTCCCGAGCGTGCGGCGGAGGAGTCCCTTGAGGCTGGGGTGCTCGAGGGTGGCGAGCGAGCGTACGGCGTCTTCCTTGTAACTCTCGAGCAGGTGCCTGCAGCGGTCGTCGGCTTTTGCTTCGCGGACCAGGGTGGGCAACGCGCGACGGTCGGCGTCCGGGTCGCGGCGCCAGTGGCGTTCGAGCTGGGAGCGGGCCACGCCGTTGGAACGTTCGCGGGCGACGGCGAGGATGAGGCTGGGGCGCAACGCCGCGGCATCGGAGCCGTCGGCGCCCTCGAAGTCCTCGAGGTCATCGCGGATCTGGTAGGCGATGCCGAGCGACCGGCTGAAGGCGCCGAGGGCTTCGCTGACCTCCTCATGGCGGCCGGAGTAGATCGCGCCGAGGCGGAGGGCCACTTCGAAGGCGGGCGCGGTCTTGCGCTGGAAGATGTCGATGACCTGGAGGGAGCTGAGCGGCACGGGTTTGCGGGCCCAGGCGAGTTCGGCGCCCTGGCCGCGGCAGAGTTCGCGCTGGGCATCGGCGGCCACGCGGAGCATTTCCGCGCGTACCGAAGGCGAGGCCTGGCAGGTGGCGAGGAGGCGGTAGCCCTCGCCGATGAGGAGGTCGCCGACGTTGATGGCGACCGGGATGCCGTGCTCGGCGTGGAGGGTGCGTTGGCCGTAGCGCTGTTCATCGCCGTCCTCGATGTCGTCGTGGATGAGCGATGCCTTGTGGAAGCATTCGACGGCGAGGGCGAGGCGGCGGAGGTCGGAGGGAAGGGGATCGGTGGCGTTGTGTCGCAGGGCCTGGAAGACGGCGACGGCGAGGAACGGTCGCCAGCGCTTGCCGGCGCGCAGGAGCCAGTCGCGTGCGAGTTGTTCGGATTCGCCGACGGGCGCGCCGAGGAGGGCCTCGAGGGAGACGGGCGTGAACCAGCCGTCGACTTCGTCGCGCAGCGCGGTGAGGTCGAGGCGGCGGGTCTGGTCATCGGCCGTGAGGTGGATGTATTCCCAGACCCACTCGAGATCGACGTTCGTGTCGATGCAGTCGTCCTGGAGGAGGGGGACGGCGACGCCGGGGATGGCGGCGGCTTCCATGTAGGGGAAGGCGCGCTCGAGGACACTGAGGCAGGACACGCCGACGATGGCCTCGATCTTGCCCGTCTGGACGAGGCTCATGACGATGGCGGATCCTTCGGCGACGAGGACGGCGTAACCGAGGCGTTCAGCTTCGATCGTCAGGTCCTGGATCGAGCAGAGGCCGCACTGCTTGCAGAGCAGGCCGAATTCGTCGAAGGGCGCCGGGCACTTGGCCTCGATGCGGAGGCACTTGGGCAGGAGCAGGAGCCGGCGTTCGTAGGGGATGCGGGCGAGTTGTTCGCGCCACATCTCGTTGTTGATGAGAACGCCGAGGAAATCGCGATAGATCGGGTCGCATTGCAACGACTCGACGAGACGCGCCGCGTGGACGGCGAGTTCGGCGATGGGCATGGGCGGCACGGGGCTGAACTCGGCGACGTAGTTCCGGACGGCCTGCAGCATGGAGCTGCGCTGCATCGGTGTGGGCGGAATGTTGCGCTTGGGCGCGCGCCAGGTCTGGAGCGGCACCAACCGGGGCAGGGCGACGGGGGTTGGGTTGGACATGGCTTATCGGGTTGTAGCCTGAGGGACGCGGCGTGTGGAGTCTGAATCGAGCTGTCGGGGTCTCAAGCCTCGGGTCTGGGTCTGACCGGGGTGGGTACGGCGAGTTGAGATTGCAGGGCGCGGGCTTTGGACTCGGCCTCGGGCGGTGTGTTCTTGTACGCGCCGAAATCGGAGAACCAGTATTTTTTCGAGATGCGGTACATCCAATGTGTCTCGGGCACTTCCTCGCCTGGCAGCCACTGGCTGAAGCGTGGCTGCATGGCGCGAAGCTCGGCGATGGCCGTGCCGCGGATCGTGGAGTCCCGGGCGCCGTGACGGTGGACGAGATCCTCGACGAGGTCGGGGCGTTCGAGAATCACGCAGCCGCGGGTATGCTTGGCCGAGACCTGCCGGAAATCGCGGAGGAATGCGGAGTCGCGGATCGTGGCGACGATGCCGCGTGGGTCACGGATGTTTTCCTTGGCGAACTGCAGGATGGGGCATGGCTCGATGTCGCCCTGGGGACTCACGTGGTGGCTGATGCCGGTGACCATCGGACAGAGGGCGCGGCCGTCGTGGTCGTAATAGGCGTCGATGATCGCGATGGGCACCTTGGCGCGCATCTCGACCACGAACTTCCGCGTGCGCACCAGCTGGTCAGGTCGCAGGGCGAGTTGCGGATTCATCACCGGGCCGACGGGGCGGTAGGTGTGGTACCAGGTGTAATGGACGCCGCGGCGGACCAGTTCGCGGAGCCACGATTCCGAGAGGAGATCGTCGATGTTGGTCTGGCAGACGCTGGTGGCGACACCGGTGAGGAGGCCGGCGCGGATGCAGTGGTCGAGCCCGCGGAGGGTGCGTTGGTAGACCTCGGGTTTTCCCCGGCGCTCGTCACTGACGACCTCGTTGCCCTCGATGGAGACGAGGGGCGTGGCGTTGCCGATTTCGCGAAGGCGCTGCGCGATTTTCTCCGTGATCAGCTGCCCGTTGGTGAAGATCTGGAAATAGCAGTCGGGATGCGCGGCGAGGAGGTCGAGCAGCTCGGGGTAGAGAAACGGTTCGCCGCCGAGGATTCCGAAGAATGAGTTTCCCTGGGTTTTCGCGTCGCGGATGGTGCGGTTGAGGGTGTCGAGATCGATGGCGGCGCGCGGGGAATCGACGTCGACCCAGCAGCCCTGGCAGCGGAGGTTGCAGGAGTTGATGATCGAGAGGTACAGGAACGGCGGGAAGTACTCGCCGCGCCGGACGCGGCGCTTGAAGCGCTCCATGGAGATCAGCCCTTTCACGCCGAAATTCCAGGCGAACTTGGCGAGGCAACGCGGGCTGGCGCTGCGCAGGGTGCGGAAGGCAAGGGCGGGGAGCATGTCGGTTCAGTTTCCCTTCATCGCGGCGGCGGCGCGGGCGCGGGCTTCCTCGGCCTTGCGCGCGATCTGGATGGGTGAGGGCAGGCTGGCGAGGACCTCGGGTGGAAGGTCGGCCACGATTTCGCCCAGCTTCGTGAGGCATTTCTGCCGTTCCGACAGCGCCTTGTCGGCATCGCGCTCCTTGCCGAACCGGCTGCGGGCCCGCTCGCTCCGGTCGCGCAGCAACGAATAGACGTCGCCCCCGAGCAGCGCCGAGATGTCGATCTTCATCTTCTCACGCTGGAGGTCGGAGTCGCTCACCACGTCGCCGTTGATCGGGCCCGCCTTGTATTTCGGGAACATGATCGCGGCCTCCGGACAGACGCGTGAACAAGCGGGACAGTGGGTTTTGCAGTTGTCCTGTTGCTGCGCCTGGATGCGACCTGCGCCGTCCACGCCGTAGACGCCGAACAGGCAGAATGACAGGCACTGCATGCAGTTGGTGCAACGGTCGTAATCGATCACCGGGAACCACGGCAGCCAGGCGCCGGGCTCGGGGGACCCGGCCCGCGCGCGTGCGGTCTCGGCGGCCTGCAGCAGCGATCCTGACCCCGACTCGTCGATCGCCACCTCCTCATCGCCGCCTGCGGTCGTGGTCCTGGACTTCGTGAATGCCCCGGCCACGAGGACCGGCGTCTTTCCGTCGTGGTTCGGAGTCCCGGTCGTCCGGGGTCGGGAGACCGGGAAACCTTTCTCGAGCAGGGCCTGGACCGCGGAGAAACACTCGGCGCCGCTCAGCGCGCGCGCTCCCTCGCCCTCGTGGAGAACGACGCGGAGGATGGAATCGTGAAGGGCCATGATGTCAGGACGCTGGGGGCGCGGTGTTTCCTGGGGTGCTGGCGAGCTCGGGTTCGGTGGCGGTGGCGGCGGCGGTTGGTTCGGTTTTGCCCGCTGGCAAGTTGGGGTGCATTTCTGTGGAAAGCAAAGACGGCACGAGATCGTCGGCGGAACCGGTGCGCATGTTGATGACCTCGGTGGTCGCCGGGTCGAGCGGCATGTCTGCGCTGGCGAAGAGCCACTTCACGGCCCTGGGGAAACAGGCGGCGATCTTCACCGTGCCGGCGGCGGCGAGGCGGGCCATTTCAGGATCGCGCCGGGCGGAGAGCTCGCAGAGGTCGGGTACGGCCTCGAAGGCGACGCCGGCTTCGCACAATTGGCGCAGCACGGCGTCCTTGACGGACGGCGGCACGACCTGCGCGTAGCGGCAGTGGCAATAGAGGATCCTCGGTGGGGGCTGGGTCATTCGGAAGATTCGTGGTCCTCGGCGGCCTTTTGTCGTTCGAGCATGCGGTCGATGGTGGCGTCGAGGACGCCGACATAGCCGTGGACGTCGAGCGAGCGCAGGTCCGGGGTGCCGGTGATTTCGTAGAGCCAAACGTGATGGACGTCGCGCGAAAGGGGTTCGAGGCCGGCGTCGAGGTCGGGGTTTCCGCGTTGGAAGGTTCCGTCGACGACGCAGAACAGGTCGCTCAACGCCTTGAATCCCTCGATGTTGCCGACCACGTCGCCGACTCTCACCGCCTGGCCGGGTACGGCCTCGAAGCGCGCTTCGACCAGTTCGCCGAGCATCCGGAGGGCGAATTTGGTGAGGCCGACGCGCCAGTTGCCGGGGCTTTCCGCGACAGAGCGCATCCAGGTGTGGGACGCGGTGTATCGGTGTCCCACGGGCAGGTGGGCCACAAACGTCGCGCGCTTGTAGAACAACGTTTCGTTCACGGGCTGCTTGAGGGCGCGCGGACGATAGCGAACGCGCACCCCGGGAACAGGAGAATTCTCGGCATACGAGCCCATTCTGTCAGGATTTCGCCCGTGCGCTACCTCGATCACAACGCCACTTCGCCGGTATGCGGATCCGCGCGCCAAGCATGGCTCGAGGCCGTCGAGCGCTGGCCGGGCAACCCGTCGAGTCCGCATCGCATGGGCGGCCGCGCCGAGCACGCCCTGGACGAGGCCCGGGCTGAATTCGCCGCGATCCTCGGTTGCGCCCCCACCGACCTCATCTGGACCTCCGGCGCCACCGAGTCCGTGAACACGGTGCTTCACCATCTGTCCCACGAGTCGACGGGCGAGGCCTGGGTCTCCGCGGTGGAACATCCGTGCGTTCATGCCGCCGCGCGTCGCTGGTTTCCTGGGCGTCACCGGCCGCTTCCGGTCACCGGGCAGGGGGTCCTTGAGCTCTCCTCGTTGGCGAACGAACTGGAGCGGCAGCGCCCGGCGGTGGTGGTCCTGATGGCGGCCAACAACGAGACCGGCGTGCTCCAACCCTGGCCCGAGGCCGCCGCGCTGTGCCGCAGTTTCGGCGTGCCGTTCTTCTGTGATGCCGCGCAATGGCTGGGCAAGCTGCCCGCCGCAGGACTGGGCCCTTGCGAGTTTGTGACCGGTTGCGCGCATAAGTTCGGCGGGGTGCCAGGGGTGGGCTTCTTGAAGGTGCCCGGGCGGATCCGGCCCCTGTTGGTCGGGGGATCGCAGGAGGAGGGTCAGCGTGCGGGCACTGAGAACCTGCCTGGAATTCGCGCCTGCGTGGCGGCCTTGCGTGAGCGGGAGTCCGAACTGAACCAACGTGGCCCGGAACAACGCGCCGTGGATCGGGACGGTTTCGAAGCTCGCGTCTTGGCGGAGGTTCCCGGTGCGGAGGGGGTGGGGCGTTTCGCGCTGAGGCTCTGGAACACTTCCGCCGTGCTGCTGCCCGTCGCCGATTGCCGGCGTCGGTGGGTGGTGCAACTCGATCGCGCGGGTTTCGCGGTCTCGACGGGCTCGGCCTGTTCCAGCGGGAAGGAGAAACCTTCGCATGTGCTGGAGGCGATGGGGATCGACGGCCGCGGGGAACGGTTGATCCGCGTCAGTTCCGGGTGGGACACGAAAGCCGGAGACTGGGAGGCGTTGGCGGCGGCGATCACCCGGATCGCGAGGGAGTGAGAAACCACGGGAACGGGGACTCGCGGGTGACGCAACCCCGGCTGGGTCCAGTTCACCGACCCGGCATGGACAAACCACCCGGTCCGGTTCTACCGCGTCCGTGGGCAGTGAGGGGACGCTTCCGGGCCTGGGACGGCGCTGCACCCTTCTCTGGCATCCGCGCCCCGCCGCTGCTACAAGTCACGCCCGTGCTTCCCCGGAACCTTCTTCTTGCCGCCGCGATCTTGTGGGGTGCGATGACCGCGACCGCGGCCGATGGCACCGCAGCATCCAAGCCCGACCCTGCTGTCGCCGCGGTATCGCACTGGGCATTCAGGGCCCCGACGAGGCCCCACGTCCCGTCGGTCGCAAAGCCCGGCGCGAACCCGATCGACGCCTTCGTCCGAGCCCGGTTGGAGAAGGAGGGCCTGGCACCCGCGCCCGAGGCGGATCGGATAACGCTGTTGCGGCGGTTGCATTTCGATCTCGTGGGGTTGCCGCCAGGCATTCAGGAGACGGATGCGTTCGTTGCGGACACCTCGCCCGAGGCCTACGCGCGGGCGGTGGAGCGGTTGCTGGCCTCGCCGCATTTTGGCGAACGGTGGGGGCGTCACTGGCTCGACGCGGCTCGATACGCGGACAGCGACGGATTTGAGAAGGACAAGCCGCGGTTCATCTGGGTGTATCGCGACTGGGTCGTGCAGGCCTTCAACCGCGACCTGCCCTACGACCGCTTCATCACCGAACAAATCGCCGGGGACTTGCTGCCCGGCGCCACCCAGGACCAGCGCGTGGCCACCGGGTTCCTTCGAAACGCGATGCTGAACGAGGAGGGTGGCGTTGATCCCGAGCAGTTCCGGATGGAGGCGATGTTCGATCGCATGGACGCCATCGGGAAGAGCGTGCTCGGCCTGACCATCCAGTGCGGGCAATGTCATAACCACAAATACGACCCGCTGCAGCAGGAGGATTATTACCGGTTGTTCGCTTTTTTGAACAACGACCACGAGTCCTCGACCGTGGCGTATTCGCCCGACGGACTCATGCGCATCGCGAATCTCCAGCGCGAAATCTCGGATCTGGAGGAGGGCTTGCGCCACCGGGCAGGCAACTGGGAACAGCGCATGACCGCGTGGGAGGAATCGGTGAGGAACGACCAACCGTCGTGGCAGGTCGTCCACAGCGTGAACACGGGCGACAACGGCGAACGCTTTTATTACTACGCCGACGGTTCGATCCGCGCCGCGAGCTATGCGCCGACCCAGTGGACCGCGACGTTCCGTGGCACCCATGCGATGTCCTCGATCGGTGCCTTCCGCTTTGAGCATCTCACGGATCCCGAGCTTCCGTGCCAGGGTCCCGGGCGCTCGATTCACGGCATGGCCGCGCTCAGCGAATTCAAGGTCACGGCCGAGGACATCGCGAACCCGAGCAACCGGGTGGAGGTGAAATTCGTGAAGGCCACCGCGGATTTTGGGAATGACCAGAAACCGCTCGAGCCGGAATTTCAATCGGAACGCCGAAAGCGCGAGGGCGGCGACAAACGCACGTACGGTCCGGTGAGCCTCGCGATCGATGGCAATCCCGACACCGCGTGGGGCATCGACGCCGGGCCCGGCCGCCGCAACGTCGCACGCAAGGCCGTCTTCATTCCTGAGAAGCCGATCCAGTTCCCGCAGGGCGCCGTGCTGACGTTTCACCTCCAGCAGAACCACGGCGGCGACAACTCGGACGACAACCAGAACCACAACCTCGGCCGCTGGCGCATCAGCGTGTCCGACTCCACCAATGTCGTGGCGGACCCCGTTCCGGCTCGTGTTCGCGAGATCCTCGCGCTCCCGCACGACCGCCGCTCGCCCGGCCAGGTCGCGGCGGTGTTCTCCTATTGGCGCACCACGGTCGCGGAATTCGCGGAGGTCAACGACGCCATCGAGTCGCTGTGGAAGCAGTGGCCTGAGGGTTCGCCCTCGCTGACGTTCGTCGCCCGGGGTGACGTGGGTCCCGGCGATGAGCCGCGCCCGACGCACTTCCTCAAGCGCGGCGACTGGCTCAAACCGGGCGATCGGGTGTCGCCGGGTGTGCCTTCGTTCCTCCACCCATTGCCGGAAGGCGCCGATTCCTCGCGGCTGACGTTCGCGAGGTGGCTGGTGGACCGACGCTCGCCCACCACGGCCCGTGCCCTTGTGAACCGCATTTGGCAGCAGTACTTCGGCACCGGCATCGTGGAGACGCCCGAGGATCTCGGCCTTCAGGCGGCGGTGCCCTCGCACCCGGAATTGCTCGACTGGCTGGCAGTCGAATTGATGGAGCCGTCCGTCGCCCTTCCCGGCGAAGGACGAATCGAGCCGTGGAGTTTGAAACATCTGCACCGCCTGATCGTCGGGAGTGCGACTTA
This sequence comes from uncultured Verrucomicrobiota bacterium, assembly GCA_903844265.1. Classification (GTDB taxonomy): domain Bacteria; phylum Verrucomicrobiota; class Verrucomicrobiia; order Limisphaerales; family CAIMTB01; genus CAIMTB01. Next base: position 3,951 of record CAIMTB010000456.1, on the reverse strand, counting down.
TCGGCAATCGGCGCGGGTCACTCCCGAGCTTCTGGTGAAGGATCGGTTCAACCGCCTGCTTGCCCGCGGCGCGCGGTATCGCGTCGAGGCAGAAGTGGTGCGGGACATGGCGCTCGCGGTCAGCGGTCTCCTCAACGCAAAGGTGGGCGGGCCGCCCGTGCACCCCCCCGCGCCTGCGTTCCTTTTCCAGCCGCCAGCGAGCTATGGGCCGAAGGTATGGAATGAGGAGAAAGGACCTGAGCGGTATCGCCGCGGCCTGTATACCTTCCGATACCGCAGCGTGCCCTATCCGGTGCTGCAGAATTTCGACGCGCCGAACGGTGATTTTTCGTGCGTGCGCCGCGCGCGATCCAACACGCCGCTGCAGGCCCTCACTTCGTTGAATGAGGTGCTTTTCATCGAGGCCGCGCAGGCGTTGGCGCGGGAGACCCTCACCTCGGGCGGGTCGACCGATTTGGACCGCGTCGAGCACGCCTTTCGTCGGGTGCTGAGCCGTGCACCGACCGATGTGGAGCGTGGTGAATTGCTGGGCCTGCTCGAGCGCCAGCGACACCATCTCGCGGAGGGCTGGGTGAATCCGCAGGACCTCGCCGGCGGCAGGGCAGGGGCGGCTGTGAGGCTTCCTCCCGGGACCAACCCCACGCAATTCGCCGCCTATGCGGCCCTCGGCCGAGCGTTGCTCAACCTCGACGAAGCCATCACGCGGGAATGAAGGAGAATCCATGAACTGTCAGTCGCATCTCCATCGCGGTGAGGATCCGCGGGCCGTTTCGCGCCGGTGGTTTTTTCACCAGTGCGGCGTGGGACTCGGTGCCATCGCGCTCGGTCGACTCCTCGAGGAGCGCGGCTTCGCGGTCGAGGCAGCCGATCCGATGGCCCCCAAGCGCCCGCACTTCGAGCCTCGGGCGAAGCGCGTGATCTATCTCTTCATGGCCGGCGCACCCAGCCATCTCGAGATGTTCGACAACAAGCCCGCCTTGACGAGGTTCGATGGCACGTTGCCGCCGCCGGAATTGTTGAACGGTTACCGCGCCGCATTCATCAACCCGCAGAGCAAACTGATGGGGCCGAAATTCAAGTTCGCCCGCCACGGCCGCTGCGGCGCCGAGATCTCTGAATTGCTGCCGCACCTCGCGACCGTCGCCGACGATATCGCGATCGTCCGCGGCATGACCACGCACGCCTTCAATCACGCCCCGGCCCAGAGCCTCATGACCACCGGCTCACAGATCTTTGGCCGTCCCAGCTTCGGCGCCTGGACGCTCTACGGCCTCGGCTCCGAGGCCCAGGATCTGCCCGGGTTCGTCGTGTTCAGCACCGGCTCGAAAGGACCCAGCGGCGGGAACTCGAACTGGGGCGCGGGCTTTCTCCCGACGGTCTATTCCGGCGTCCAGTTCCGCAACGGCAGCGATCCGGTCCTCTACCTGTCGAACCCGCCCGGGGTCGATGCCCTGATGCAGCGGGACACGATCGACACCGTGAATCGCATGAACCGGCTTCGGCTCGACACGGTGGGCGACCCCGAGATCGCGACGCGCATCCAGTCGTTCGAGCTGGCCTACCGCATGCAGACCAGCGCGCCCGACGCGGTCGATCTTTCCCAGGAATCCAGGGAGACCCTCGAACTCTACGGCGCGGAACCCGGACGCAATTCGTTTGCGAACTGCTGCCTCCTCGCGCGCCGTCTCGTCGAGCGCGGCACGCGGTTCGTCCAGATTTTCCACGAGGCCTGGGATCAGCACGGCAACCTGGTGAACGACCTGCGCAAGAACTGCCGTGACACCGACCGTGCGTGCGCGGCGTTGGTCAAGGACCTCAAGCAGCGTGGCCTGCTCGAGGACACCCTCGTTATCTGGGGCGGCGAGTTCGGCCGGACCCCGATGGTCCAGGGCGGCAACGACGGTCGCGATCATCATCCCAACGCGTTCTCGATGTGGATGGCCGGCGGTGGCGTGAAGCCCGGGCTCACCCTTGGCGAAACCGACGATCTCGGGTTCAACGTCGTCCGTGACCGCGTCCACGTGCACGATCTGCACGCCACGCTGCTCCACCTCCTCGGCTTTCATCACGAGAAGCTCAACTACCGGTTCCAGGGCCGCGACTTCCGCCTGACCGACGTCCACGGCGAAGTCATCCACAAGCTGATCGCGTGAGGTCGCCGCGGTTCATCGTGATCGTCGGAACCGGGACCGGGGTCGGGAAGACGGTGCTCTCGTCGCTCTTGACGCGTCGATTCGTGGAGCTCGGGGGGCTCCGTTGCGTGGCGCTGAAGCCGCTGTGTTCGGGAGGGCGTTCCGACGCGCGGTTCCTCCGCCGAGCCGCCGGGGACGTGCTGCCGCTCGATGCGGTGAATCCCTGGCACTTTCGCGAACCGCTCGCACCGGCGATCGCCGCCAGGCGCGCCGGACGCGAGGTTCGCGCCGAGGACGTGGTGGGCTCGATTCGCGGCGTGGCGAAGCAGGGCTTCGACCTGGTGGTGGTCGAGGGCGCGGGTGGATTGCTCAGCCCGCTCGCGGAGGACCTTGATGCGCGGGATCTGATCCGCCGGCTGCGCGCAACACCGGTCATCGTGGGGGCCAACCGGCTCGGGGCTCTGAATGAGATTTTCCTCACCTGGGATGCGCTTCCCCGGGCGGTGCGCAACCGGACCACGGTTGTGGTCATGGAACCAAGGCGAACGGACCTTGCCTCGCGAACCAACCTCCCCGAGTTGCGCGAACGGTTGGGCGACGGGCGCGTGGTCTCGTTTCCTTTCCTGGCGGAGTGGGAGAACACCCTGGCAAACCCTCTCCCGCCCGGGTTGCGCCGGCCGTTGGACGCGTTGATCGCGAAGATCACGGATCGCGCGTCGGGACCGTCAACCCCGCGTTGAATGGCGCCGCGGGCGGATATGGTGCGGCAGCTCGCTGCCGCTTTTGCGTGATGCGGAGCCTGCGGCCAAGCGACCCGACATGAAAAGCGGTGGCAAGCCACCGCACTCCATACAGTGCATGAAATCCTTGGACCGCGCCGGGCGGTCGCCTAACGTGGCCCGTCCCAATTTTCCAACATGAAGAAGCTGAACATCGCTCTCATCGGCTACGGGTTCATGGGTCGGACCCACTCGAACGCATTCCGTCAGGCCGGCAAGTTCTTCAACCTCCAGTACGAACCGGTCCTGAAGTGCATCTGCGCCCGCGACGGCACCAAGGCCCAGGCGTTCGCCGACAACTGGGGGTACGAGACCATCGAGACCGACTGGCGTCGCGTCATCGAGCGGAAGGACATCGATGTCATCGACATCGCCGCGCCGAACAATGTCCACGCCGACATCGCCATCGCCGCCGCCAAGGCCGGCAAGATGATCCTGTGCGAGAAGCCGCTTTCGATGGACGGCCCCCAGGGCAAGAAGATGGTCGCCGCGGTCGAGAAGGCCGGCGTGCCGAATTCGGTCTGGTACAATTACCGGCGGGTTCCCGCAATCACCCTGGCCAAGAAGTTGATCGATGAGGGACGCCTCGGACGCATCTTCCATTACCGCGCGAAATTCCTGCAGGACTGGACCATCAACCCCGAGCTTCCCCAGGGCGGTGCCGGACTCTGGCGCCTCGACGTGAAAGTCGCAGGCTCCGGCGTGACGGGTGACCTGCTCGCGCACTGCATCGACACGGCGATCTGGTTGAACGGCGGCGTGGACAAGGTCAGCGCCATGACCGAGACGTTCGTGAAGGAGCGGAAACACAACCTTTCGGGCAAGGTCGAGAAAGTAGGCATCGATGACGCCTGCGCTTTCCTCGCGCGTTTCCGGAACGGCTCGCTGGCCACGTTCGAGTCGACGCGATACGCCCGCGGTCACAAGGCTCTGTACACCTTTGAGATCAACGGTGAGAACGCCTCGATCGCCTGGGACCTCCACGACCTGCATCGCCTGCAGTGGTTCGATCACAAGGACGACAGCCAGGTCCGCGGATG
>CAIMTB010000455.1 GCA_903844265.1 uncultured Verrucomicrobiota bacterium | reverse complement strand
GCTGTCGCTGAAGTAGCCGTTGTAGACGCGCGGGTCTTCTTCGAAGGGCCTGGTGTTTTCGGAGAGCCAGATCGTGGTCTGGAGGTCGTGCTGGAGGATGTCGAAGTCGATCCTGCCATCGGGGGACAACGCGTCGCGGTCGACCTCCTTGGGAAGGTTGCGCAGGGTTTGGCGGACAAGCCCGAGCGATCGGTCGCGCGCCGCGCGGGTGGGGTTCTCCAGGAGGTTGTCGAAACGATGGTCGCCGAGGCCGGTAGCCGAGAGCGGTTCCTGCCGGAAATGTTCCTCGAGATAACCCCGGAAGAACGACTCGAGCTTCGCGTCCGGAGTATTCGTGGCGGCCGCGGCGGAGAACGGGGACGCGGCGAGGAGGAGGACCGAGGCGATATGACAGATCGAGGTGAGGTTCATGTGCGCGTTGCGCGGAGCATGAACCCCCAGAGGCGGATTGTCCCGGCAGATCAGGGTTGTTCGGCGCGCACGCTGACGATGCCGTAGGCGGGCACCTCGATCTCACGGCCGAGCGGTTCCAGCGCTTTTTCGGAGAGATCGGTCCGCGAGACGGACCTCGGTTTCGCGGCGCCCCAATCCAGCGTGATGCGGTGCGTCGCACCGGACACGCCGAAGAGTCGTGCGACGAGCGCGTGTCCGTCCTCGCTGACCTTGAGCGTTTCGACGATCACGTCGGGGGAGGAGAGGGTGAGGCGCGGGGTTGTGGGCGGCGTCGATGAGCGGGCCTGGGTGACGAGAAGGGGGCGTGTCGACTCGATGCCGTGGCGTGCGGCATCGGCTGGCGAGTAACCGCCGGAGTGCGGCCGGATGCGGTAGCGGAAGACCGTTTCGCCGGGCTGGTCGGCCTTGTAGTTGGTGAACCAGTGGTTGTTCTGGGCCCACGAATAAAGGGTGGTGGACTCGAGGGTCTTGTCGAGCCACTCGGACATCCGCACCTCGCCCATGAGGTTGGCGGTCATGGCGCCGAGTTCGACCAGCGGCGCGTCGATCGGCATCCAGGTGATGCCGCGGTCGTTGCTGGAAAGATCGACCCAGCGTTGGACCGTGAACCAGTTCCTGCAGGAACCCGGGAGCTGGTCGATGTTCGGGCGCACGACGGCCCACGGAGTTTCCATGCGGGTCGTGGCGCCGGGGACGTTGAAGGCGAACCCGAAATGCACGCTGTCCTTCGCGCGCACGGCCAGGCGGTCCACGTGGTTCACGAAGTCGACGTGCCCGAGTCCCTCGACGGCCTGCACCTCGCGCGTGAGCGACTTGCAGCCGGGCGCGTCGGAATCGATGCCGAGGGTGATCACCAGCGGGCCGGCGTCGATGGCCCGGAAGCGGACCGGGCCGTTGGCCTGTGCGGCCGCGGTATTGGTGCCGAGCACGTAGCGATAATCGTTCAGGCCGACAGGAGCCGCGGGATCCACGAACGAGTGGTCCAGGCCGGTTCGGCTGAGCCTGCGGACGGCGCCGGATTTCTCGTCGATGTCGACCACCAGTTGGGAGGTGACGAGCCGCGGGCCATCGAGGCGTGCGCCGGTCATGGGCGCGGGAGGTTGAGCGACGAGGCGGAAGCGGATTCCCGAGAACGGCGGGATGTCGCGGGCGAGGAACGCGAGTTCCCCGGAGGCGAGGAG
>CAIMTB010000454.1 GCA_903844265.1 uncultured Verrucomicrobiota bacterium | reverse complement strand
ATCCGCAGCACCGGCGCCGTGTCGCGCCGTGGCTATTGCCGCACGAGTGGCGGTTGGCGGGTCCAGACTTCATAGTTCAGGCGGTTCCAGCCCAGAGCGATCCAGACCTTGGAATCCTGTTCGCCGGTTTCACTTCGGCCGTGGAGCTCGATCCATTCCGGGCTGCTCGGGCCAAAGGTCCCATCCGGCATGAACCGGAGGGTCGGACGGTTCACGGCGGTGTTCTCGCGGACCTCCAAAGTCCCGTTGGTGCGCGAAAGATCGGCCTGGCGAATGTCGATTTCGAGGTCCTCCGCGAGATCGAAGCCGACCGACTTGCCGTCGTTCTTGGTCCAGACGGTATCCGCCTGGAGTCCGTAGCGGCGGGCCGTGGTGTCGAACCAGAGCAGCATCGGAATGCCTTCCGCCGCGGCGCGGTCCTGTCCATGCCGCGTGAGCGCGACGAGGCGGTTGGCCTCTGAATCGAGGTTTCGACCACGGAAAAAGCGGCCGAGGGACGGGGCCGCGACGGCAAGGACGGTCGAGAGGATGGCCATCACCAGGATCAACTCGATCAGGGTGAACGCTCGGATGCCCGGACGGGGGGCGGGCAAGGGACTGCCCTCCCTACCTTTACGGCAGGTGGAGAGCACCCGGGGGAAGGAGGTGTCGATGCTCGCGGTCATGGGGTGGGCGGCGCCCGGCGGCCAGGCCGGGCGGTGCCATCAAGGCTGCTTATCGGTCGCCCGCCGCCAGTTGGAGATGTCGTCGTCGGAACCTTCGCGCAGGTCGATTCCCATGGACGTGATGTCGTAGCCGGTGGTGTTTTGCTTGCCGGGGCACTCGTAGATATAGGCGCTGCCCCAAGGGTCATTCGGGATTTCGCCCTTGAGGTAGGGGCCCTTCCAGTTCTGCGCGTCGCGGGGTTGCTGGACGAGATCCTGGAGACCGTTTCGACCCTTGGGATAGTAGCCGTTGTCGACCTCGAAGGCGTCGAGAGCGGTGCTGAAGGTGGCGATCTGGGTCTTGGCGGCGGTGATCCGGGCCTGCTCGGTTCGGCCGGAGAATTTCGGGACGACGATGGCTGCGAGCACGCCGAGGATGACGAGGACGAGGAGGAGTTCGATCAGCGTGAAGGCGCGGCGGCTGTCGCGGCGTGCGGTGGAGGAGTTGAGTTTCATGCGTTGTCGTGGGGAACGGATGAGCTTGGGGAGGGTCACTTGATGTAATCCTGCAGGGTGAAAATCGGGATCACCATGCCGATGAAGATCGTGCCGATGAAGGCGGCGATGAGGAACAGCAGCAAGGGTTCGGCAAGGGAGACGGCCATCCGGAGTTGCCGGTCGAGGTCGCCTTCTGTCACGACCGCGATGCGGACCAGTTCCTGGTCGAGCCGCCCGCTTTCCTCCGCGACGGCGACCATCTCGAGCACGGATCCGGGGAACAGCGATCGGCAATCACCGAGACTCGGACCGAGGGCCTTGCCCTCCTTCACTCGCTCGATGGAGTTGCTCACGGCGTCGACCAGGATCTGGTTTCCGATGGAGCGGCGGGCGACCTGCAGGCCGTTGATCAACGCGACACCGGCGCCGAGAAGGGTTCCGAGCATGCGGCAGAATCGCGCCATGGCGTATTGCGCCACGAGCGAGCCGATCATCGGAATGCGAAGGATGGTGGCTTCCCAGACACGACGTCCCCCGGGTGAGACGAGCCAGGTCCGGATCAGGTAGCCGCCGACGCCGAGGCCAACAAGCAGGAACGCGCCATAACCGCGCATCACCTCGCTCGCGCCGACAATGATCCGGGTGAGCAGCGGGAGCTGGGCTCCGAACCCCGTGAAGATCTTCTGGAAACTGGGAATGAAGAAGACGAGGAGGAACACGAGAACCCCGAGCGCGAGGCAGAGCAGGATGATCGGGTAGAGCAGCGCCGCCATGACCTTGCCGCGCAGGTCGCGCTCGCGGGATTGGAAGTCCGCGATCTGGGCGAGGACGACGTCGAGGAATCCGCCCGTCTCGCCGGCCTCGACCATGGCGACGTACACGCGTGGAAAGGTGTCCGGCGAGCGGCCCATGGCATCGGCGAGCGGGAGGCCGTCGACGACGAGGTCGTGGATCTCCTTCCACTTGGCGCGGGCGGTGGGATTGGCGGCTTCTTTCTGCAGGATGACCAGCGCGCGACTGAGCGGAACGCCGGCGGCGAGCAGGCTCGAAAGCAGCCGGGTGAAGTTCTCGAGGATCCGCGAACTGATCTTTCCCTGGCCCCCCAGCGAGAGCTTGAGCCCGGGCTTGGCGGGGGTGGCCGGAACTGGCGGGGCGCTGGCCGCCTGGGAACCGCGGGCGACCGCCGCGGGCTTGGCACTGCGGGCGGGTGCTGAAGCGGCCTTCGCCTTTCCATTCCCGCGCTCCTGCAGGCTGATCGGTCGAAGACCCTGCCCCTCCATCTGCCGGAATGCATCCGGACGCCCTCCGGCGTCGATCTCACCCTCGACGACACCGCCGTCGGCTCGCAGCGCTTTGTAAAGGAAGACGGGCATCGCGGGATATCAGGTCAGTCGTGGGAAAGGGCAACTGCAGCGGGCGATTCGGCATCGTCCGCGCCCGCGCCGGTGGAAAGCGAGATTTCCTTGGCGGTGGTGACGCTGAGGACCTCCTCGACCGTCGTGACGCCGAGACGGACGAGGCGCCAGCCGTCCTCGGCGAGCGTCTTCATTCCGGCGCGGCGCGCGGCATCGCGGATCTCATCGCTCGAGCGGTTGCGCAGGACGAGTTGCCGGATCTCGCTGTCGCTGTCCATCCACTCGAAGATCGCGCGGCGTCCAAAAAACCCGGTGTTACGACAGTCGCGGCAACCCACGGAGCGGAACAGTTGGATCTCGGCGGGGAATCCGAGCTGGGCCTTCAGGGCCACGGAGGTGGGCGAGTCGTCGACCGCCTTGCATTTTTCGCAGAGCACGCGGACGAGGCGCTGGGCGAGGACGGCCTCGAGGGACGAGGCGACGAGGTAGGGTTCGACGCCCATGTCGACGAGGCGGGTCAATGCGCCGGGAGCGTCGTTGGTATGGAGCGTCGAGAAGACAAGGTGACCCGTCAGCGAGGCCTGCACCGCGATCTGGGCGGTTTCCTTGTCACGGATTTCACCGACGAGAATCACGTCCGGGTCATGGCGCAGGATCGATCGCAGCCCGCGGGCGAAGGTCAGTCCGGCCTTCTCGGAGACCTGGATCTGGTTGACACCCCGGAGCTGGTATTCAACGGGGTCCTCGATGGTGATGATCTTGCGGACGGAATCGTTGATCTCGTGCAGCGCGGTGTAGAGCGTGGAGGTCTTGCCGCTGCCGGTGGGGCCGGTGACAAGGACGATGCCGTGGGGAACCTCGAGGACGCGCCGGAGACAGCGGAACTCCCGGGTGTCCAGGCCGAGATGTTTCATGCCGCGCAGCGATGAGTTCTGGCGGAGCAACCGCATCACCACCGCTTCGCCGTGGAGCATCGGGATCACGGAGACACGGATGTCGACCTCGGCATCGTCGATGCGGACCTTGAGGCGTCCGTCCTGGGGCAGGCGCTTCTCGGCGATGTTGAGATGGCTGAGGATCTTGACGCGGGAGACGATGGCCGGCTGGAAGCGCTTGATCTGGACGGGGACCGGGACTTCCTGGAGCACGCCGTCGATGCGGTAACGGATGCGCAGCTCATCCTCAAACGGCTCCAGATGGATGTCCGAGGCGCGCAGCTCGATGGCGTCGCGGAGAACCTGGTTGACGAACCGGATGATCGACGCGTCTTCCGCGGCGGCATCCAGGTCGTTGTCGTCGCCTGAATCCTCATCGACGACCTGGATGGGCGCCTCTTCGTCGAGCGTGTCGATGGTATCGGCGCCGACGCCCAACCGCTTCTTCATCTCGCGCTGGATGGCCTCCGTGGGGGCGAGGACAGGGCGGAGCTTGAGGCCGGTGAGACTGCGGAGGGCGTCGAGTCCCTGCGGTGCGAAGAGCCGGCTCGTGGCGACCTCGACCGATCCGTTGATCCGCCGGAGCGGGAGCAGTTCGTCGCGGAGGAGGAGCCGGGCCGGGAAGAGGCCGAGGACTTCCTTCTCGGGTTCGAGGTCCTCGAGGTTGGTGAAGGCAAGGCTGTACTCGGCCGCGAGCCAGCGCAGGACCTCCTCTTCCGTCGGCGTGGCGCCGGGGTGTCGGAGCGAATACGTCCGGGCATCCGCCGCCGACAGTTGGCGGCCGGTGAGCATGCGCTCGAGCACGGGCGCGAGGGCGGCGGAATCGGACGTGTTCATGGATGATGGGAGTCGAAACAAACCGGCCCGGAAACCTGGGTCCGAGTGGAACGCTCAGGATTTCCGGGCGCGGTTGGATGGATCGGAACGGTCACTGCCCTGCGAATCAGATCAGATCAGTTCAGGAGACCGGCGAGCGTGGCCTGGGCTTCCTGGCGTGCCGTGAGAACCTTGCGGAGGCTGTCCTGGGCCTCGACGAGCTTGGCTTCCTTGGCCTTCTTCGCGTCGCGAAGCTTCCCCATCGCCGCCTTCAACTCGCCGGAACCGGACTTCGAATCCACGGCCTTCTGGAGGGCCTCTTCCTCAGGCAGCGGGTCACCACCAAAACCGCGGCGTCCGCCCTGACCGCCAGGTCCTCCTTGACCACCTGGAGCACCAGGTCCGCCCTGACCGCCGGGTGGCCGCATCATGCGGGCCATCCCACCGAAGGCTGACTCGCGGCGAGCCTCGCTGACCTTGGCGACGATGGGTTCGATGGCCTTCCATTCCTCGTCCTCCTTGATCTCGAGCATCTCCCGGTAGCGGGTCATCATGCGTTCCTGCATCTGGGCGGGATCGAAATTCCCACGATTACCGCGCCCCCCCGGGCCGCCGGCACCCGCTTGTCCGCCACCGCCACCGCCACCGGGCGCCGGTTGTGCGAAAGAGGTGATGCCACCGGCGAGAGTGCAGGCGATGGCGAGGGAGAACAGACCGTTTCGTAACGATTTTTTCATGGCTCTGATTTGGTTGTGCTGTTGACTGCTTTACGGGATTTCGCGGGAACCATCCCGCCAGGAGTCACGCCTTGGGACATGGCCCAACAGCAACCCTGAAAATCCACGTGGAACACGCGGCTTCAGACGTCCCTGTTCGGCGGAGGGTTACACCTGCAATCCACAGCCGGCGGCCGACCCCTTGGGCACATGCCCTTCTTCCCATCATGGCGTGGACGACGGAGCCGGGTCACCCCGAGTTACGGGGGTTGTGACGAACACCGACCGGTGAGGGGTGAACCTCCCCGGAACTGAGGCGAGCGGGCGGCCGCCAATCAGCGGAAGAGGCGTGGGGCGAGGTCGGCGAGGTACAACCGCCATACCGGCCAGCTGTGGGCGCCCTCGGTGAGATGCCATTCGTGATGAATGTCCTTGGACTTGAGAAGCGCGATGAAGTCCTCGTTGCGCTTCAGCAGGAAGTCATTCCTGCCGCAGGCGACCCAGAGAAGCCTGACCCGTTTGTTGATCCCGGTGGGATCGCTGGTCGCCGCCGTGATGGCATCGGCCGCGGGTGCGCCAGCGCTGAAGCCAGCGATCCACGCGAAGGTGTCGGTATGGTTCAACCCGATGCGCAGGGCCTGCTCGCCGCCCATGCTCAGGCCGGCAAGCGCGCGTTGTGCGGCGCCTGGTTTCAGCCGGTAATTCGCCTCGACGAACGGCATCACCGCCTCGAGAAGGTCGCGCTCGAACCGGGTTGAATTGTTTTCGCCCGGGGGCAGCGGATCGCCGGCGGGAGCCGGATGGCCGTCCATCATCACCACGATCATGGGCTTGGCCCGGCCTTGGGCGATGAGGTTGTCCAGAATCCAGTGGGCCCTGCCATGGGCAACCCAGGTGGCCTGGTTGTCCCCGGAACCGTGCTGCAGGTAGAGCACCGGATAACGCGTGCCGCGGCTCTTGTCGTATCCGGGCGGCGTATAGACCGCGAGTTCACGCGGACGCTGAAGCGGCTTCGAGAAGTAGGTGTGGGCGTGGACGACCCCGTGCGGAACGGGTTGGAAATCGTGCAGCATCGGCGGAACACCGGGGAGGTGAAGGATGCTGGTGCGGGGTTCGCGCATCGGTTTGATGGCGGGGTTCCCGGGATCAATCATCGACAGCCCGTCGACCGCGAAGCTGTACTCCCAGACACCGGGATCGATGGGGCCAACGGTCACCGACCAGACGCCGTTCGTCCCTTGGACCATGGCGATGCGGTTGGTCGACCACTGGCCGGCGACGATGACTTCGGTGGCCTTGGGCGCGCGAAGGCGGAAGGTCACCTGGCGATCCGCCGAGACCTCAGGTGACCGGATGGGGGCGGGACGATTTCCAAGGCGGGGGGCGTCGGCCGCCGGGCTGGCGAGGGGCGCCAGTGCCAGCGCAAAAAAGACGCGCACGAGAACCGTTGCGGTGAGCTTCATGAGTCCGTGAGGAGTAGGAGAAATCGGTGGGCGGCGCAAGTCGACGGGGATGCAGATCGGAACCGCTGCCAACGGGTTCGCGACCGCCCGCAGGATGCCGGCGGTCGCGACAACCCGACTTTTCCATGGATCACCCAGCCCTACTTGCTGCCCGCACCGGTGAGCAACTCGAGCAGGGCGGCGTCCTTCCCGGGACCGGACTGGTAGTCGAAGGCCCGGAAGTAGCGAGCCTTGTCCGGCTCGGGGGTGGCCGGGTCTTGGATGAGTTTGGCGAGCAGCGCCGGTGTCTGCTTCGCGCGGGAGCGCCAGAGGATATCACGACCGCCCGCCGTTGAAGTTGCGTTGTTGCCGGCAAGGGCAAGATAGGCGGCGAGATAGCCATCCCATTGCCTGTCAGCGCCGATCCCCAGCGCCTCGAGATACCAGCGGTCCTTGCCGTCGTGCTGCCCGGCCAACCGCGCCCAGAGCCCGGGCGCTTCCGGAGAGGCGTGGTGCCGCAGCGCGATCGCGCATTCGCGGCGCACCTGGGAATTCGCGTCGGCCACGAGTTTCGCGAGCAGCGGGATGAGGTCCAGTCCCCGTTCCCGGGCGATGCGGAGACCCGCGATGCGAAGGTCGGCATCCTTGTCGGCGATGGCCTTCGCCACGTAGGCGGCTTCCTGCCCCGGGCGACGGGCAAGCACGTGCAGGACGCGGGCGCGATCACGAGGATGGACTGAGTTGTCCCAGATCCTGGCGAGCTCGGCGTCGGCCGCGGCACCCAGCTTTTCAAGCGCGGTCCAACCGAGATAGCGGGTGGCGACATTCGGGGAGAGCAACGCGGCGGCGGCACCTTTCGCGGTGTCGAGTTGCAGCGCGGGAACGGTCGACCTGTGGCCTTTCGGGGCAACGCGGTACACGCGACCGGTCATCAACTCAGCCTTCTGGTCAGCCATGTAATGCCCACCAACACCGGCGTCGTTCCAGTCCGCAATGAACACCGCGCCATCGGGGGCGACGCAGACGTCGCTCGGACGGTACCAATCGTCGGCACTGGTCAGGAGATTCAGAATCGTGGCCTTGTAACCCGCGCCGTCCTTCTCGACCGGGTAGGATCGGACCGCGCGCGGTCCCGCGTCGGAGTGGAGGATCTGTCCACGGAACGCCTCAGGAAGAAGGGATCCCTCGTAGACCGTGATGCCCGTGGGTGAACCGGCGCCGGTCTGGAGGAGGTTCGGGACGACCCCCGGGTCGTTGAGATGCCAGTGGCGGCGGGGGATCTCAGGCTCGAGATTCGAGCGTTTCTCGCCCCAGCCTGCGCCTGTCAGTTCGTCGGTGTAACCGTAATTGCCGAACTCCATGACGAAGTTGATGCGGACGCCCTGGTTTCCGTCGTCGTCGTTGTCCGACTGCCAGAGCGTGCCGAAGGCGTCGACGGCGACCTCGTAGGGATTGCGGAAATTCCAGCCGAGGGTTTCAAGGTGGGAACCATCGAGGCGGGTGCGGAACGTCATGCCCTGGCGGTAGGGTTTACCGTTGGCGTTCACCACGTTGCCGGCAAGGTCGGTCACCGGGGCGCCCTGGGCGTTGGCGACCGCACGGCCTTCATTGCCAAAATTGAAATAAAGATGGCCGTCGGGCCCGAACACGAACGCATGCACGCCGTGGTCGTGGTCGACGCCCTGGATGCCCGTGAAAAGCTTGGTCGGCGGCCCGTCGGCTTTGTCGTCGTGGTTCTTGTCCTCGAAGACCAGGACGTTGGGCGAACACGACACGATGACGCGGTCGCCCAGGATGCAGATGCCGAGGGCGGTATTGATCTCGTTGCCCTGGTAAAACGTCTTCTCGGTGTCCGCCACGCCGTCGCCATCCGTGTCCTCAAGAATCACGATGCGGTCGCCCTCGGGCTGGAGTTTCCCCCATTTCTGCCAGGTCCGATAATTGACGCCTTCGGTGCACCAGACACGCCCGCGGGCGTCGATGTCCATGTTGGCCGGGTTGCGGACCCGGGGTTCACAGGCGAAGAGCGTTACCGCGAGGCCATCGGGGACCTCCATCTTCTTGAGTTGCTCGAGGGCTGCGGCCTGACCGGAGCGTTGCTGGGCGTGGATGGCGACCGGCGCCGCGGTGATCAAAGCGAGGGCTGCTGGAAGGGAGAGGGCGATTGATTTCATGTGTGATCCTATGCGGCTTCCTGGAGTGCCTGTTGGGGGACCGGGGCGGACTGTAGCGATGGGTGGGTCGGAGCCAAACGCTTTTTGAAAATGCCGGGCGGTGCGGGCGCGTTTCAGGTTTTCGGAAGGGGTTGGAAACCGGAGACACCACATTAAGGGACAGGTCTTTGGTTTGGTTAGCGCCCACCGCGCCGGGGATCGATCCCGCCTTTATACCCCTTCCCTCACGCGATCTGTATCAGCAACGAATCCCCACTTCCCCAAAGGCTCGCGCGGGCGGCGGTGTCGGGCTAGGATGGGCCGCATGACAACGGATGCGCCGCAGGCGCCCGCGACGACCAGCACGAAGATCAACCTTCGCCGCCCCGACATCATGGAGGCCGTGCAGGCGCAGGTGCTCTCGCATTACCGGAGCGAACTGGTGGAGCGGATTCGCGCCAACGGTCACACCATTTCCGCTCCCGGTGTCCTGAACGTCAGCCTCGCGAAGGAGTTCGGCTTCTGCTACGGCGTGGAACGGGCGATCGACCTCGCGTACGCCGCACGCAAGGCGTTCCCCGACCGCCGCATTTTCCTGTTGGGCGAAATCATCCACAACCCCGAGGTCAACGACCAGATCCGGAGGCTGGGGATCGTGACCATCGCGAGCCGGCCCGGGGATGAGCAGATTGCGGACATCGGGCCGGAAGACATCGTGATCATCCCGGCCTTCGGGACGGAGGTGGCGACGCGCCAGAAGATGGAGGCGCGGGGATGCACGTTCGTGGACACCACCTGCGGGGACGTGATGAGCGTGTGGAAGCGGGTACACCAGTACTCGAAGGAATCGGTGACGAGCATCATCCATGGCAAGGCGTGGCACGAGGAGACCCTGGCGACGAGTTCCCAGGCACGGGCCAAGGGGAGCGGGCATTACCTCGTGATGTTCAACCTCGCGGAGACGGACTACGTCTGTAATTACATCCTCCACGGCGGCGACAAGGAGGCGTTCCTCGAGAAGTTCAAGGGCGCGCACTCGTCAGGATTCGACCCTGACCAGCACCTTCTGGCGATCGGGGTGGCGAACCAGACGACCATGCTTCGCGGGGAGACCGAGGAGGTTCAGCGCCGGTTGCGCGCGGCGATGGAGAAGCGATTCGGGACCCCGGAGCTGCCCAAGCATTTCCGGTTCTTCGACACCATCTGCGGCGCGACGCAGGAACGTCAGGACGCCCTCGAAAAGATGCTCCAGACACCGCCGGACCTGTTGATCGTGATCGGGGGCTACAATTCCTCGAACACGTCGCACCTCGCGGAAATGGGGGAGTCGAAGCTGCCGACCTTTTTCGTCAAGAACGCCGGCAAGATGCTTTCGCCGCAGCGCATCCACCACTGGGACCAGCACCGGCGCGAGGAGATCGAAACCCCGAACTGGCTGCCCTCGGGGCCGGCCACGGTGGGCGTGACGGCAGGTGCGAGTTGCCCGAACAACCTCATCGAGGAGGTCATCGTGCGGCTCTTCGAGCTGAAGGGCGTCGCGCTTCCTGCGTTGGCGGCGGCCTGATCCCGGGCTGGACCATGCCGGTTTCCCGCACTGAACTCGAGCAACGCGAGCGCCTCTGGCTCGCGCCGTATGCGCAGCCCAGCGCTGATTCCCGCGGGCGTGTCCACGACGAAGACCCCCCGGAATGGCGCACCCATTTCCAGCGCGACCGCGACCGGGTGATCCACAGCCGCGCATTCCGGCGTCTCGAGTACAAGACCCAGGTCTTTCTCAACGGCACCGGCGACCATCTCCGCACGCGCCTCACGCACACGATGGAAGTGGCGGGAATTTCGAGGAACATCGCCCGGGCGCTCCGCCTCAACGAGGATCTCGCCGAGACGATCGCGCTCGCCCATGACCTCGGCCATTCGCCGTTCGGCCACTCCGGCGAGGAGATCCTCAACAAACTCATGCACGGCCACGGCGGCTTCGAGCACAACCAGCAGAGCCTCCACATCGTCGACGAAATCGAGCAGAAATACCCCGGCTTCCCAGGCCTCAACCTCTCACGCGATGTCCGTGAAGGCCTGATGAAACACGCCGACCTCGACTCCCTGTCGGGCCCACGTCCCGATTTCCCCGTCCACTCACCCTCCCTCGAAGCCCAGGTCGCAAATCTCGCGGACGAGATCACCTACTACAGCCACGATCTCGATGACGGGCTCGAGTGCGGCCTGCTCGTCGAGAAGAACCTCCACCGGGACGTGCTCATCTGGCGCGAGACAGCCAACCTCGTCCGGCGTCAGCACGGCCGCCTCCCCGACGAAACCCGCCGCTACTTCACCATCCGCACCATCATCGATTCCCAGGTCAAGGACGTCGTCCTCACCACGGAGAAGAACCTCCGCTCGTCGGGCGTCACCTCCGCAGATGATGTCCGGAAACTCCGGCGGCCGCTGGTTCGTTACAGCCCCGAGCGCCGTCGCCTGAACCTCGCGCTCAGGAAGTACCTGTACCGCAACCTCTACTACAACCCGGCCGTCCACATCCCCAACCAACGCGCCACCCGCATGCTCGAGGCCCTGTTCCATCATTACCTCGAACATCCGGAAACCATGGGCGACGGCGCGCAGCGGCGGGCGAAACGCGACGGAATCCAACGCGCCGTCTGCGACTTCCTCGCCGGCATGACCGACCGCTTCGCCATGCAGGAACATCACCGGTGGTTCGGACTTCAGATGTGATCCCGGGCCTCTTCCTACGGGGTTGAATTGAGGAACTTCGCGAGGTCGGCAAGACGGTCGGTGTTGATCATGTCGACGCCGGCTTCCTGTTGCGCCTTCCACATGCCGATGCGGTCGGAGGCATTCCAGAACCGGATGCGGCGATTCTGGGCGTGGGCCCTGGCGACAAGCGCGGCAAGTTTCGCCTTCTGATCAGCCGGAATCTCACCCAGGCCGTCCCACGTGAAATGCGTGCGCCAGTTGTCGCTGACGAGCGGGACGAGTGACGACGAGTAGGGCGGGCTGCGGTCGAGATCGGACATCCGGCCATCGAGCCCGGCCAGGCGCTCCTTCTCCGCGGCAAGCACCTCGAACGGCCGCTCCCCGGACAGAATCACGGTGATGGCGTTGGTGGTGACACTGCTTTCGTGGAAGACGCTCAGCATCTCGCGGTACTTCGTGAGGACGTCGCGAAGCCGCGCGTACGTCCGGGCACCCTCGGTCTTGATGTCGATCAGCAACGTCGCCGGCGGCCCTCCCGCAAACAACCGGCCGCCGTTCGCACGGACCCGGTCGCGGATCGGATCGAGATACAGCGCCTCAAGGGTGCGCTCAGCCTTCACATCCTTGCGGTCGTGGGCCACGAGAAGCTGCCCGTCGACGAGGTAGATGTCCGCCTCCACGCTGCAGAAACCCTGGTCCAACGCGTCGAACAACGGTCGCTTGTGATCGTAGTCGTTGTGCGAATGGGCCTCGGCCAACGGCTTGGGGGACGAGGCGGCAAGGGCGGAACAGGCGACCAGGACCAACGGGAGCCATGCGTGCTTCATCAGCCGAGATTACCGGAGGACACCCGTCACGCCAGTCCGGGCTCGATGCCATGGAATGCCGCGATCCATCCCGCCGGACGCGGCTCCGCGACCGCCCGCCCTTTCTCACACGAATCCATAAAGGTATAGATCTGACCCCAAGGACGATCCACACTCCGAGGGCATGAGCCTGAGCACGGATGTCCGCGTGGTCGCGGCACGTTTGTTTCTGATCCCGGTGACGACGCGGGTGCCGTTGAAGTTCGGCGCGGAGGTCATCCGACACGTGACGTGCTCGCGGGTTTGGGTGCGGGTGCAGGATCGCGCGGGGCGGCAGGCTGAGGGTTGGGGCGAGACGCCCCTGAGCGTGCAATGGGCATGGCCCTCGCCGGTGGCCTACGAGGCGCGGCTTGAGGCGATGCTGGGGCTTTCACGGTCGCTCGTCCGGGCGTGGGCCGATTCGGGGGAGTACGGGCATCCGCTGGAGCTGGGTTGGGATTTCCTGGAGCAACGCCTCGATTCGTTCGCGTGTCCGGCCGCGGGTGAGGCGATGCCGCGTCTCGCACGACTCATCTGCGCCTCGCCGTTCGACGTCGCGTTGCATGATGCCTACGGCGTCCTGCTCGGGCGGCCCGTGTACGAGCTGTACGGTCCTCAATTCCTCTCGCGCGATCTTGCGTCATTCCTCGAGCCCGCTGCGGATGTGGCCTTCGATTTTCGGGGGCGATATCCCGCCGAATTCCTGCGACCGCGCGAGGATCTCCTCCATGCCTGGCATCTCGTGGGTGGGTTGGATCCGATCGAGGCGGACGATCTGCGGGGGGACGAGCCGGAGGATGGTTATCCGGTGTTGCTCGGGGACTGGATTCGTCGGGACGGACTGACCTGTCTGAAGATCAAGCTGCGGGGCAACGATGCGGGGTGGGATCTCCGGAGGATCATTGCGGTCGGGGAACTCGGCGAGGGAAACGGGGTGGAGTGGTTGACTGCGGATTTCAACTGCACCGTGCGCGAGCCAGACTACGTGAACGCCGTCCTCGACCGCCTGCGCGCCGAACGACCGCGATTGTACCAGCGGTTGTTGTACGTCGAGCAACCGTTCGCCTACGAACTCGAGGCGGAGCGTCTGGACGTGCGCAGCGTGTCGGCGCGCAAGCCGTTGTTCCTCGACGAGAGCGCGCATGACTGGCGTGTGGTACGACTGGGGCGTGAACTCGGCTGGACCGGTGTGGCGCTGAAGACCTGCAAGACCCAATCAGGGGCGTTGCTGAGCCTATGCTGGGCCCGGGCCCACGGGATGGCGCTCATGGTGCAGGACCTCACCAACCCGATGCTCGCGCAACTGCCGCATCTGTTGCTGGCCGCGCACGCGGGAACGATCTGCGGCGTGGAGACGAACAGCATGCAGTTCTATCCCGCGGTGTCCGAGCCTGAGGCACGTGTGCATCCCGGATGCTTCCGACGTCGAGGTGGCCTCGTGGATCTATCCACCCTGCGTGGTCCGGGCTTCGGGTATCGGGCGCACGAAATCCAGCGTGAACTCCCGGCCCCCGCTGCGTCGGCCGGATCGGGCGTGTGAAATCAAACGGGCCCGGAGCCTCCCCCGGGCCCGTGCAATTTCGTGTTTCGTTGCTGGTCGAATCGTCAGCCTCGTGTTGTCACTCGGCCAGGCTCTGCCACTCGAGGCCGGTTTCGAGGAGTTGACCCTGCCGCATGGCGTGGAGCCGAACCTCGCGAACCTTTTCCTCAAGCAGCACCGGCAGGATCAGCAGCGGAAACGGACTGAGCCACGCAAGTGACTCGGCCTCCACAGCCGCCTGACGGAGCCTCTCCTGCAGCACCGGGTTGTTCGTTTCTGCCGTTATCCGGCAGAGCAAACGCCCCTTGAGCCGCACGAGTTCCCGGTCC
Organism: uncultured Verrucomicrobiota bacterium; assembly: GCA_903844265.1. Taxonomy (GTDB): domain Bacteria; phylum Verrucomicrobiota; class Verrucomicrobiia; order Limisphaerales; family CAIMTB01; genus CAIMTB01. The sequence continues at coordinate 3,402 of CAIMTB010000454.1, read as the reverse complement.
TTGGGCGATACATTCTGCCTCGGGACCGGTTGACGACCCTCCAGGCGCAGAGCCGAGAGGTACGTCGCATTCATGCCGCCGCACTATTGGCCAAACCCGTGAATAGTGCAAATCAGTAGCCCCACGGAAATTCCCGCGCCCCTTGGCGTCCCGCCTCCCCCGCCCTACTATCGGCCCATGCTTCGTCGCGTCTCGCGTCGGCTTTTCCTCCTGATCCTCGCTCTCACCGCGGTCCCGCACGCGTTCGCCGCCGCCACGTTGCCACGCATCCGCGTCGCCCCGGACAACCACGGGTTTGTCACCGAATCCGGCCAGACGTTCCATCCGATCGGCGTCACGTACTACCGTCCGGGCACCGGTTGGGCTCCGCAGCTATGGAAGCAATTCGACGCGGAAGCCACGCGCGCCGACTTCGCAAGACTCCACGAGATGGGCGGCAACTGCGTCCGGGTCTTCCTCACGTACGGGTCGTTCTGTTCCGAACCCGGCAAGCTCGACGAATCCGCGGTACGCAAGCTCGACCAGTTCCTCGATCTCGCCGAAGCCAACGGCCTCTATGTCCACCCCACCGGACCGGACCACTGGGAAGGCCTGCCCGACTGGGCGAAGACCGACCGCATCACGGACGAAAAGATGCTGCGCGGCCTCGAGGATTTCTGGCGTCTGCTGGCCGGTCACCTGCGCGGACGGACGGTCATCTTCGCCTACGATCTGCTCAATGAACCCGAGGTGCCGTGGGACAGCCCGTCGCTCAGATCCAAATGGAACCAGTGGCTGACGGTCAGGTACCGCGACCACGCCAGCCTCACCAACGCCTGGAAACGATCCGACGTTCCCGTCCTCGGAGAGGTCGGTGCACCGCCGAAAGAGGACGCCGAACTCGATCCGCGCCTGCTCGACTACCAGCACCTCCGTGAGGCCACGGCGGTCGAGTGGACCCGTCGCCAGGCCGTGGCGATCCGCGCCGCCGACCCGCAGGCGCTCGTCACGGCGGGCTTCATCCAATGGGCCGTCCCTGCAGTGCTCGCCCATGTCGGCCACTACGCCGCCTTCAGGCCCGAACAACACGCGCCGTATCTCGACTTCATGACCTTCCACTTCTACCCGCTCGAGAACGGACCGCTTCTGTACGACCGCCCCGAGGCGGAGGGCCGCAACCTCGCCTATCTCGAGTGCCTGACCCGGGAATTCGCCCGCCTCGGCAAGCCCGTGATCATCGGTGAATTCGGATGGCACGGCGGTGGCAAACCCAAGGCCTTCAAGGACGCCCCGGTCGGCACCGAGGAAGACCAGGCACGATGGTGCCGACAGGTCGTCGAACGCACCCGCGGCCCGGTCTGCGGCTGGTTGAACTGGGGCTTTCGCGATCAACCCGAGGCCGCCGACGTGAGTGAGTTCACGGGACTGCTCACGGCCGGTGGAAAAGAGAAAGCCTGGGGCCGCGAGTTTCGAAGACTTGCCAGGGACCTCGTACAGAATCCCGACGCTAAGTCCGTCCCACCAGGGCCTCGCCCGGCACTTGAATGGGACCGGCTCATCACCAGCCGCCGCGTCGCCGACGCCTTCCGGGCTGAGTATATCAAGGCCTATCTCCGCTCCCCCTGAGTTCGCATCCCCGGACGAACGATGAATCCCCTGCGCAGGCGGGACCTGCTCCTGTCGCTCAAGTACTGCACCATCGAGGCGTGTTTCAGCGTGCCGATGCTGAACCTCACCCTGACCCAATTCCCGTTCATCCTGGGATTTGCAGTGACAGGGCTCGGTTGGGGCGCGACCGCCATCGGCTGGCTCGCCGCGATCCATCACCTGTGCAACGCGGTGCAGCCTCCGTTCTACTGGTTCCTGAGGCGCCGCTACTCGCTGCACAGGATCATGGTGATCGGCTTCTGGTTCAACGCCCTCCCGTGGCTCGGCATCTTCGGCCTGCCCTATCTCGAGGGAACCACGCGCGACGCCGCCTTTGCCGCGATCGTCAGCATCGCGACGCTCGCGAACAGCGTCGCCGCCGTCGCGTGGTCCGCCGCCACCAGCGAACTCGTGCCGCTCCACATCCGCGGGCGCTTCTTTGGCCGGCGCAACATGATCTTCGGCTTCTGGACGCTGGTGGTGGTCCTCGCCGCGGGAATCGTCGCGGAACACTACGGCAACAGCCTGCGCGCGTTCGGAGGCATCTTCGCGGCGGCGTCCTGCATGCGACTCATCGGCCTCTATTTCATGCTGCGCATGCAATTCCCACCGCACGTCATCGCCCGGCAGCAGAGTCCCGACAGGTTCACCGACTATCTCGCGGTGTTCCGCAGCGCCGACTATCTCTGGCTGGTATTGTTCATAGGCCTCTGGGGATTCGCGCTGAACCTCGGCCTTCCCTTCTACAGCGTCTATGTCCTGAGGGAACTCCCCCTGACCATGCGCGACCTGACGGTGTTCACCACCCTTGCCAGCCTTGGCGGTCTCCTGGCCCTGCCGTCATGGGGAGCGCTCAGCGATCGATTCGGAAGCAAGCCGGTGCTCATGACCTGCGCGTTCCTCTGGGTCGCCAGCGCCCTCCCCGCCTGGCTGTTCGCCGGACCCGGCCGTTACGGCCACCTGTATGTGAACTACTTCCTCGTCGGGGCGGTCACGGCCGGATTCCAGCTCTGCCAATTCAATCTCATGGTCAAGATGGTCCCGGCCCGAAGCAAGGCTCCCTACATTTCCGTATTCCTGGCCGTCACCAGCCTGCTCACCGCGATCGGCCCGGTTCTGGGCGGGCGCATCCTCATCTGGCTGCCCCGTGAAATCGGGACCTTCATGCATCAGCCGCTGCTCGAATTCCACGTCCTGTTCCTGGCATCCCTCGCTCTCTGCATCCTGGCCACCCACGTCCTCCAGCAGATGAAGGAACCCGCCGAGCGCCCCCTCCGCGAGCTGGTACGGGTCATGCGCTCCATGCGCGAGTTCAACCCCGTCCTCGGCGTCTCCGCCATCGCAGAACTGGTCTTCACCCCCCGCCGTCTCACCCAGTTCGCCGCAGATTCCATCCGGAACCTCAAACGCCAGACCTCCGACATCGCGGACGTAGGCAACGAACTCGCCGACGCCAGCCTCCGCGCCCTCCGCGACCGGCTGATGCCCGACCGGAAACGCGATCCCAACGACAAGGGAGACTGACGGCCACCGGCTAGGCTCCGAGGCGACACCACGCCGCAAGCAATACGGAAGACGCGCGCCTCACGGCAGGACCCGCACCCGTTGCAGCCTCGCCACGCCGCCAGGCTGCAGCCGGACAGCCACCGTGACCACGCGCGCTGCCACCCCCTTCACCACCTCCTCGACAGTCACCCACGCCCCACCCGCCGCGATATCCCGCTCCTCCACCACATACCCGCGCCCGGCCGTCGCCGTGAACGAAAACTCCAAAGT
>CAIMTB010000453.1 GCA_903844265.1 uncultured Verrucomicrobiota bacterium | reverse complement strand
GTGGTTGGGTGTGATCGATTCGGGGAAGAGGCAGAGGGAAGGGTCTCCGTTGCCCTCGGTCATGTCGCCGAGGACCTGGTCGTAGGTGCGGTTTTCCTTGATCACGTAGATGCAGTACTTGATGGGGCTGGCGTCACCGATCCTGGCGGGGATGGGATTTTCATCGGGCCGGCCGCGGGAGGAGGAGGTATCGGACTGGAGGGGGCTGCATTGATAGGCCTGGACCGTCCAGGCCTTGAGTTTTGGTGCGAGATCATCGCCTTTCGGGAGGTCGATGAGGCTCACCGTGCCCTGCATCAGGCCGGCGATGTGTTCCTGGATATTTCGCGGTGGCGAGTCTTTCGAGGGTCGAGGGCCGTGGCGATTGGGGCGTGAGATCTGGCCTTTGCCGTTGGCGACGACGAGGCGTTTGCCGTCGGGTGTGACGCGGACGGACGTCGGGTACCAGCCGACGGGGATGAAGCCGAGCGAGCGGCTGTGGCCGGGGTCGTGGACATCGAACACGGCGAGGTTGTTGTTGCAGGCGTTGGCCACGAAGAGAATCGAACCGTCGGGCGTGAGCGCGAGGCTGTTGGGCGTGGATCCCGCCGGAGCCTGCGGGTGGAGTGCGGCGAACAGTGTTTCGAGCGGTTGCGACGTCTCGAGATCGAACACGCTGACCGTGTTCCGGTTGGCATTTGCGACGTAGAGGTGCCTGCCGGAGGGCGACAGGAGCATCTCGTTGGGATGTTCCTCGGTCGTCCAGCGGGCCACGACGCTGCGGGTTTTGGTGTCCACGACGGCGATGGATGACCTGGCCCAGAGGCTCACGTAGAGCCGGTCGCGGGCTTCGTCGAGGACACAGGCGTAGGGGAAGGGGTCCTCGGAGGAACTCGGGTCCAGAAGTGCTTCGCCGCGTTTCGTGGCAGCGGCGAGGTCCGGGTTTTCTGGAGGAGCGACGAGTGGGGTGTTGGTGGTGGAACCGCCGAGGCTGACATGGATCGCCTCGGTGGAGCCATCGGTGCGGATCATGGAGACCTCATGGCCCCAGAGGTCGGCGGTCCACAGGGTGGAGCCGTCGGCGCTGAGGGCGAGGCCGGATGGGACGCCACGTTTTTCCGGGGGGCGCAGGCGCAGTTCGCGGGGGTCGCCGAGGAGGCCCTTGCGAAAGCTGAAGGCGTGGACCACTTCGTTGCCTGCGCCGCTGCAGTAGAGGTCGGTGCCGTCGCGGGAGAAGGTGATGCCGTAGAATGCCTCGTTGAGTGAGACGCGTGAGACGACGCGGGCGGAGCGGACGTCGAGGATAACGATTTCATGGGGGCCGTAGCCTGAGTGCAGGACGGCGGCGTGGCGGTTGTCGGGGTGGAGGGCGATATTGACCGGGAAATCGCCGACATTGACCTGCTGGCCGACGGGACGGAGAGACCACTGGTTGGGGAGGAGGACCGAGCCGTCGAGGCGTTGGCCTGGGAGTTCCTCGATGGGGGCATGGGATGGGCGCAGTGCGGGAGCGTCAGCGGCCCGGGTGCAGGTCGCGGCACAGGCCGCGAGAAAGGCGGCGACGATGAGACCGGCGCGGGCGAAGAAAGTGGGGGCGATGTTCACGGCGTGGTGGATTTCTGCCAGTGACGGGGTGTTGGGGTAAACCGAAATGGCTCGGGGAAACCTTGGTGGGCAAGGCTGGCGGCAGGTCATTGCACCCCCACACGCCGATCGGTCGCTTGCAGGCCGCGGACCTGAAAGCCCAAGGTCGGGGCATGTCGACGATCGAAGGGTTCACGAGATGCTGCCGATTGGGCGCGCGCGCTGTGTGTTCGTCGGCCCTGCTCGGCCTCGCGGCGTGTGGCCCGGGGCCTGTGTCGTCGCCGCAGTTTGCGACCAACGCTCCCGTGACTTTGCCGGCAAAGGCCGAGGCGCCGGCTGGGGCGCTCGAATATGGGCGGCTTGTCGGACGCTGGCAGCGGGCGGATGCCGAGTATGTGCTCGAGATTCGCGCCTGCGACCAGGGGACCGGGAAGCTGGACCTGGGTTATTTCAATCCATCGCCGATCCACGTCTCACGAGCGGACGCGAGCATCGAGGCGGGCAAGGTGAAGGTCTTTGTGGAACTTCAGGACACCGGGTATCCGGGGTGCACCTATCGGTTGACCTATTTTGCGCAGACCGACCAGCTCTTCGGAGTCTATTATCAGGCTGCGCTGGACCAGAGTTTCGACGTGGAATTTCAGCGCCAACCCTAAGCCCATCCGAGTTCTGTAGCAGTCGACGTCAGGAGACTCGAACTCGGTTGTCTCAAACGCCGATGGATGGAGTCTCCTTACGTCGACTGCTACGAGGAAGAGGCTCGTTTTTGACGGGCTGCCGGTGGCCCATCCAGGTTCTGTAGCAGTCGACGTCAGGAGACTCGAACTCGGTTGTCTCAAACGCCGATGGATGGAGTCTCCTTACGTCGACTGC
>CAIMTB010000452.1 GCA_903844265.1 uncultured Verrucomicrobiota bacterium | reverse complement strand
TCCATCACCGACGGCAACCGGGGTCGGAACGCGGATCCGAACCATATCCTGGGTCATGGTTACCAGGCGGTCGTTGCCTCCCGGTACGGAGCGGAACTGGCGGAACGCCATCTGGTCTTCCTGAATCGTGGCATCAGCGGCAACCGGGTGACGGATCTCGCCCGCCGATGGCAGGCCGACACCATCGAGCTCAAGCCCGATATCCTCAGCATTCTCATCGGCGTGAATGACCTGGGAGCGGGGGTGAGTGCGCAGTCATTCGAGACGCAATACGATCAGTTGCTCGCAGATACCCTGAAGGCGCTGCCGCATGTGCGGTTGGTGCTCGGCGAGCCGTTCGGGCTGGCGGTGGGAGGCAAGAAAGAGAGTTGGCCGACTTACTCGGCGCAGCTCGCGGAGCGGCAGGCGATTGTCCACCGACTGGCCGCCAAGTACCACGCTCTGGTGGTGCGCTATCAGCGGATGTTCGAGGAAGCCACGAAGCGCGCCCCGGCGGATTATTGGATCTGGGACGGGGTGCATCCGACTTATCCCGGCCACCAGCTCATGGCGCAGGAGTGGATCCGGACGGTGCGGAAGGGTTGGTAGATGGGCTGCCTTGACCGCTTGGTGTGAAACGATCATGTTTCACACGATGCGCACCGCCGCCACTGCCACTGCCACTGCCACTATTCGCGAGCTGCGAACCGACTTTCGGTCGGTGAAGCGCAGGATGGAACAGCACGGGAAGATTGTGATTACCGATCACGGCGAGCCGGCCTACCTGCTCCAACCCCTGCCGCGGAAGGTGGAGCCATGCAGCGCTCCCCCCGACTACTACGCCCGGCTGCTCCGGCGCCAGCCGAAGGCGCTTTCGGCGGCCGACACGCGACAGTTCTGGGAGGAGGAACGCGATGACCGCTGAGGAAGTCTACGTTGATCCCAGCGCTCTTGCCCGGATCTACATCCACGCGGAAGGCTCGAGGGAGATGGCTGCGTGGCGTGCGAAGATCGGCGGTGCCCTGCCGGTGACCCACCACGGTCGCACCGAGATCATCAACGCCATCTGTCGGGTCGGCTTTCTCGGACATCTCGACTCATCGGCAATGGCGGAGGCGTTGGGGGACCTCGAAGCGGACTTTGCCCAGGGCCGTCTCCAGCAAGCGGACATCCTGTGGCGGGCTGCCTTGGACCGAGCCGCCGATCTCAGTCGGCGTCATACGCCCAAGCTCGGTACCAGAACCCTGGACGTGCTGCATGTTGCCTGTGCCCTTGAACTCCAATCTCGACGCTTTCTGACTTTCGACCACCGGCAGCAACAGTTGGCCCGAGCGGAAGGCTTGAGGCTTATCCGGGCCTAGCGGGCCGTCAAAGATCCGTAGGAGTCGACGTCAGGAGACTCAAACCTGACCCGAATGCCGATCAATGGAGTCTCCTGACGTCGACTGCTGCGGGGAAGTGGCTCTTTTTCGACGGGCTAACACTACACAGACACTTTGCCTTCTCGGCCCGGAGCGCGGCATTCATGACGCCTCGGTGAAACCACGCCCGCGGCGGGGAGAGGTCCGGGCGCGCCCCGCCCGCCCGCCTCCAGAGGCGGACTGAAGCCCTCGATCCCCCGATAAGTCGGAGATGGTCCGGCGGGAGTGCGCTCACCTCTTTGCGCTTGCCACGCCTCCGCGGTCGCCGCGAAGTCGGCCCCATGGGTGGGCATGGCTCGTCTCCGTGGGGTTCGGGTCCGGCGAATCCCCTCGCGCGCCGTGACTTTCTCAGGTTCTCCATGGGAACGGTCGGCGCTGTCCTGGGTTCCCAATTCCTCGGGTTGGTCGTTCGTCCGGCCGCCCGTGCCGAGCCGGCACCCGCGAAGAAGAACCTGATCCGGATCATCACGGATCAGGAGCGGCCGCCGATGTGGTTTCCACCCGGGTGGGATGACTGGAACCTGCCGTCCTGCTGTCGGGCGTGTGACGTTCTGCCCGCCTGCAATGGGGAGTGTCCCAAGAATAGGTTTCTCCGGACGCCCGATGGCGAAGCGGGCCTGAACTGGGATCCCGCGGCCGGCCGTGTGGCGGCGCAGTTCACCGCGAGCACCGGGGTCCTCTCGTCGGTGGCCATTCACCCCGCCGGAACACGGCTCGCCATGCCCTCGACCAATGGTCCGGGAATCCAGGTCTGGGACGTCGATACCCGCCACCGCGTCGGCCCGGTCCTGGCCCAGGGACCGGACATGAAGCTCGTCGGGTTCACGCACGACTGGACCCGGCTCATCGCTGAGTTGGCCACGCGGGACCCCTCGGACGAGTACGTGCGCTGGGCTCGATGGCTGACCACGCCTCCCGCCGAATCCCCGTAGCAGTCGACGTGAGGAGACTCCAACTCGATTCCGACGGCGAAGAACGGAGCCTCCTCACGTCGGCTGCTACGACCGAGACGAGCGGGACCTTGTTCGGCGGCCCGCCAAGGAACCGCGCGCCTCGAAAACAATTTCACCCGCTTCGAGAAGGACAATGAGACCGGCGCGAACATTGGGGTCAAACATTGACATTCTACAAATAGCTGGGAGTTGGGCAGGGTGTGGAGCACGGCAAGGGGTTTGAGAATCCAAGTTCCGGATGGCTGGTATCACGTGACGAATGAAAGGCCTGTCCCTTTCTTCGGGGGTTCCGTTGGCGTCCATGCGTTGCCACCGAGCCCGTGTAGCCGCGGCCCTGGCCTCGACGCTCACGAAGTCTGCGGACGCGGCTGACAGCACCCGTTCGGTGAGTTTCATCTCGGGTCCCTGCGGACTCGCGGTGGTGCCTGGTCCAGTTGCCCTCCGGCGCGCAGCGAGCAGGGCGTTTGTAGCGGACTCCACTTTCGCGGCCGCCGCGCGCAGGTGCGCCGGCAGGACCCAGGGCTGGCGCTCCGGCTGCTGGGCTACGGACGGCAGTTGGATGGGGCGGATGGCCAGGGGCAGGCCCGAGAGAAAGCCGGGGATCCCCGGCGTCACGACGGCCGACTTATCCGGCTGGTTCTCATCGCCTCGGACGAACCGGTAGGTAGGTGTTTCGGGAACGCCGTCGAACACCCGGGGAATTCCGTCGCGGGTCAGGTCGGCTTCGCCCGGGACCATGTCTACCCGCACGTGGTACGGTTCGAAGAAGGCGCGGAACCGGTAATAATCAGCTTGGGGGATCGGGTCGTACTTGTGCTCGTGGCACTTCGCGCAGTTGAGCGTGAGCCCGAGGAAGGCCTTGCCCACGTGTTCCACGGTTTCGTCGAGCCACTGGTTGCGATTGAAGAGAAAGTAATTGCGGCTCAGGAAGCCGGTGGCCCGCAGTTTCTGGGGATCCGCGGGATCCGATTCGTCAGCCGCCAGCATCAGGCGGATCATTTCCGCATAGGGCGCATCCGCGTTGAGGGATTCCACGATCCAGTCGCGCCAGTGCCAGAGGTGGCGCTGGCTATTTCTTAGTTCCGTTCCAAGACCCCACCAATCGCTATAACGCCAGATGTCCATCCAATGGCGTGCCCAACGTTCGCCGTGGCGCGGATCCTCCAACAGGCGGTCCACCACGCGTTCGTACCGGTCGGGACGCGAGTCACGCTCGAAGGCTTCGATCTCGGCACTCGTGGGCGGCAGTCCTATGAGGTCGAAGTACACCCGTCGTAGCAACGTCGCCGGGGTGGCCTCGGGTTGCGGGGACACGCCACGTGCCTCCTGGGCGCGGGCGAGGAACGCGTCGATGGGGTTCCTTACCCCGTGATGAGCGAGTGGAACCACCGGGACTGCGGGCCGCACTCGCCGGCGAAACGACCAGTGCGTCTGGGCCGCGTCGACGTTCGGATCGGTGCCCAAGGCGGCACAGCAAGCCCCGACGATGGCCACCACCAGCCACCACCTGAGCCGGGTGTCCTTTCCTGGACCGATCGTTCCTTGCCAGCGCATCAGAGAATCCCCGGGCAACCCCGAGCCTGTCCGTCGAAGGCACGGCTCGTCGGAATGTCTTCGCCGCGAGGAGGCGATTGGATGACAGCCCGTCTCCCAGGCCCTGTCGATCCCGGATTCAAGGGCAGGAAGGTCAGCCGTGCATCCCGAAGTTGTGGGCGGTAGGGCTCACCCTTCCCCGAAAAGCTCGCTGCTGAACATAGGGGTTTGTTCGGCTGACTTTCCTCTACGTGGGTTTTCGGCGTTTGCGTCCGAGCTTGGTCTGTCGATCTCGCTCGACCTTG
>CAIMTB010000451.1 GCA_903844265.1 uncultured Verrucomicrobiota bacterium | reverse complement strand
CCACGAGGATGGCGTCGGCGGTGACCTGTTCCTTGTCGGAAACGAGTTCGACCTGGGCGCAGGTCTTCTTCTGGGCCTCGACGAGTTTGTGGGCCTGATCGAGGCGTGGATCCTTGAGATTGTACTGGCCGAGCTTGAGTTGGGTGATGCCGAGAAGCGCGATCTTCATGGTTGGGCGGTCCCGTATTTGTCCCGGTTCAACACGGCAGCGGCAAGGCCCGATTGAAGGAGTGTGCGCAGCACGACCCCTCGGGGGTAGGGCGGCCTCTCCGAGGGCGCCGCGCCTGGGACGTCCGCGAAGAACGGCGCGCAGCCGAGTGCGCGCCCCACCTTCTCAGTGTCTTGGCGGGCCGGCGTAGGGGCGGGCGCCGGGGCGCTTCGTTTCCACCGGTGCCTGTCCGGCGAGGGCTGTGTCCAGGACTTGCGGTGGAGCGATGTAGCCATGGTAGCGGCCCATCCAGTAGGCAAGCAGCCATGCGGAGGGCTCCACGACGTCACGACCTCCCGATCCGCCGTCCGCCTGCAGGGTCCAGTGGTCCCATCGCATGGGCTCCGTCTCGCGGGCCGGGAAGGCGCGGGTTCCGCCTTTCGGCGCGACATAGCCGGCCGGGGACCGGAGGTCGGCGCGGTGGGAATTGCGGTAGGACCAGGAGCGAAGGTCGAGTGGCCAGTCGCGAAGATGTTTCACCGAGAGATCGGCCTCGGACTCGTTGCCGGTGAGAAAGGAATAGACAAAATTGAACCAGGGCTGCTGCTCGACCCGGATCATTTCGTAGGTCCGCTCGAGGCTTCGGCGATAGAGAGCCCTGAGTTCCGGGTCGTCCTCGTATCTCAGGAGATTCCAGTAACTCCAGAAAGCCAGCTCATCAAGGAAGTGAAGGACATTCTCCGGCGGGAACGTGTTGCTCTCGCGAAGGGTATGTTGCGGGTAACCCAGCCCGATGAGTTTCCCGTAGGCCGCCGCGAACCTGGGATCCCCGCCAAGCACCGAGGCCGTCTTGATGAATGAGAGCAACTCGAGACATTGCAGGCCACGATCGTATTTCCCCTCGTCGGTCTTGAAATACTCCGGATCCCAACGCCCCCACCGCGTGGCCTTGCCGTCGAGGTCGACGAGCTGCCACTCGTGCTCGATGACGTGCGAAGCGATGCGGGCCAGGTGAGTCCTCGCCTGCTCGATTTCAGGACCTTCCGCCGCGAGCTCGATGAAGAGGGCAATCGAGTAGAAATGGGAACAGAGTTCGTCGCTCGAGGTGTCCCCCTTCCACTCGAATTTGCCGTCCGCGGTGTCGTGCCATTCCGCCGGGTACCCCCCGGATCCGCCTGTCGACTTGTGGCCGATCTCACCCTTGGCCCAGATGGAGCGTGCTGGAAAGCCCGGGATCCCGGTGGCCGATTCGAGCCAGCGAAGGGCGTGGAATGTGTTCGTGGCTTCACGCCTCGCGGCGGGATCGCGAGTCACCGCGAAACGATAGGATTGGGCGGCGAGATAGGACCCGCTGTAACCGCCGTCGTTGTCACCCGCCTCGCGGACGAATTCATGGAGTGCGTCATCCCATTCGAGCTTCTGGACCAACCCCATCCGCTTCTGTCCCCATTCCTCGATCTGCTGCTCGTAATAGGCCGCCTTGCGCGACAGCGTGAACGGGACATACCCGATCACTCCCAGCCCGCCGTCGGTGGCGAGATAGACGTCGCGTCCATCCACCGCGATGGCGTTCACCCGGTCGTCCGGAAGCCAGCGCTGGCCCGCGAAGTAATGAAACTCACTCCCGGTCCTGCGAACGGCGCCCTGCCGGGTACCGATCCACAGGTCGCCGTCGAACCCCTCGGCGAGGCAGGCGGTGTCCTCGATGGGAAGGCCTTGCGACCCGGCAAGGGTGGTGAGTGACATGCCGCGGTGCAGCACGAGCCCACGGTCGGACGCCAGATACAGCACCGGCCCGATGACCAGGGCGTCGCGCGTGGCCGTCGATGGCATGGTTCCCCAATCCCATCCCTGGTCGACAAGGGAGTCGTACACGTCGCGGGCTCCGAATCCACCGCCCGCAAACACCGTGAGCCGCCCGTGGCCGTGGAGATAGACGGAATCCTGGTGGGAAAGGACGTGGGTGATGTCGAAGCGGGCGTCGGGTCGGCTGATGGGTTCAACGGTGTTCCCCTGGACGCGCCACACTTGGCGCGCCGTGGCGGCAAGCAAGCGGTCCCCGTGGACCGTGACGTCGACGAACGCTTCACGGGAGACGGGCGTCCATTCCTTGCCGTCGTTCCTCGAAAGACCCGGCGAACCGATGGCCCACAGCGATCCACCGGCCTTCACGATCCGCCGGATCGGCCCGGGAATGCCGGGAACATCGGCCCATCGGTCGGCGGCGAGGAGGAGGAGTCCCCGGCTTGTACCCGCGTAGACGTTGGATCCCTGGATCCCGATGGCGAGCAGGGGTTCGGCGGCGGGGATTTTCCGGCCTGTCTCCTGGAGATAGATCGGGTCCGCCTGGGCGACAGGCAGGTTTGTGGAGCCGCGCAATGAGGCCGGACGCGTGATACGAGAGTCGGCGGCGGGACTGTCGCGATCAGCAAAGAGGAGCACGAAGGCGAGCAGCACGAGGGGTGGCTGGAGGCGTGTTTTTTTCACGGGACACGGTTCCGGTAGCACACGCGGGGCACGAGGCCAATGCTGGGCTTTGCCCGGAAACCTTGCCCTCCACGCGGATGGGGATCCGCACTTCGCTTCAGCGCGTTTGACGAGGCCGGGGTACACGAGCGATCTTGGGGCGGGTTTGTGATGTTAAAGGTATCGTTTCTCTCGAAGGTCAATCCACGACGGGCGGGCACGGGATTGTGGGCCTTTTTCCATGTGGTGTTTGGCATCTTGCCGACCTTCGCCGCGGCACCGGCACTGGTCGGAAAGTGGCCCGACATGCCGCGCATGGGGGCGATCAACTCGACCTGCCTCGCCACCAACCTGGGCGGCCCTGGAAAAACCACGCTGCTGATCGCGGCGGGCGTCTCCGGGGTCCATCTCGTGGATTACTCCAAGCCGCCGACCGCGACCCTGCTCAGCGTTCTCGATACCGGGGGCGAGGCGCAGGCGGTGGCCATGATCACCAACATCGCGGTGGTGGCCGACGGCCTGGGTGGACTTGTCTCCGCGGATGTGTCGAACCCCAGCCAACCGCGAAAGCTGGGGGTGCTGAGCGTACTGCAGGACCCCCGCGTCAGCATCCTCGCGGATGTGGCGGTGTCAGGGCGGTACGCCTTTGCCGCAGACCGGTTTTATGGGCTTCAGGTGGCGTTCATCCCGACCAATGCGGCGCCGATGTACGTGACCAATCTCGACACCGGCAGTGAGGTCGAGACGGTTTCGGTGCTGACCAACCGCGCGTATGTCTCGGGACCGAAGGGGCTGTGGGTCTTCGACATCACCACGCCTTCGGCGCCCAGGGAACTGGGGTTTTTTGCAACATCGGGCACGCTCGTCGCGGATTGTGCGGTGGGCAACTTCGGCACGAGCGTTTACGCGTATCTCCTCGATCGCGCGAACGGACTGTCGATCGTGGATGTCACCGGCATCTCGGCACTCCGCCCGGCGCGGCTGGTCACCGCGGTGTCGGTTCCCGGGATCCCGAATGGCATCGCCCTGAAGCCGCCCGGGTATTACGCCCTCGTGGCTGCAGGGCCGGCCGGAATGGTCGCGGTGGATGTTTCAATCCCGACCGCGCCGGTGGCGTCCCAACTGTCGCTGTCGACGGGTGGCGACGCATGGTCGATCACCACCGCCGGCACCAACATCTTCGTGGCGGATCGCATCGGCGGGTTGCGCATCGTGTCGCCGGTCAACATCTCCAAACCGGTCCCCACCGACATCCGCGCCACATTGCCCATCTCAGGGCGGGTTCGGGATGTGGCGGCGAGCGGGACTTCAGCTGTGATCGCCGACGGCTCGCGAGGCGTCCGCTGGATGGGCCTCACAAACCCGTCATTGCCGGTGGAACTCGCGAACGCCCTGACCACCAACTTCGATGCGGTGGCGATTTCGTCGGAGAGCAACTTTGTCGCGGCGGGCATCTCGTCGACCAACGTGGCCGGTGTTCAGCTGCTTCAGATGGTCCCTGCGTCAGGGGTCGTCACCAACAAGCTTGTCTTCCGCGGCCGCTACCTCGCGACCAACGCCCTGTTCCGCATCAACGGAATCGCCCAGTCAGGCGGGCTCATCTACATCGCCGCAGGCGCTGCCGGGCTGGCGATCGTGGATGCCACGACTCCCGATGCGCTGGTTCTCCGCAAGCTGCTCCCCATCCAAGGCTCCGCCCTGGGCGTTGCAGCCACGAACAAGCTCGCCTACGTCGCAAGCCTCAACGGACTCCAGATCGTGGATGCCTCGGTCCCGGCAAGCGCCACGGTGATCGGCACAAACAGCCTTCCCGGAAATACCTCCACGGTGCTGGGCGTCGCCATCCGCCGCACGAATGCCTTCCTCGCCTCGGAAAACCGGGGAGTCCAGGTCTCGGATATCTCCAATCCGAGGATCCCCAAGCTCCTCAGCTACCTCGGCCGCGACAACACCCCAGGCACCGCGTGGCGCGTGGCCATCCAAGGCAACCTGGCCTGTGTCGCCGACGGCCCCTCAGGACTCTCCGTCGTCGATGTTTCCAACCCCGCCAACCCGGTGCTCCTGTGGAACATGGACACCGATGGCAACGCACGCGGGATCGCCATCGGAAACGACCATGTCCTGCTCGCCGACGACAGCCAGTTGCTCGTCATCGCCGTGGACTCGATCACCCCGACGTCGAATTCACCGCCGTCCTTCGTGGTCAGCCCGAATCCGATCCTCGCCAACGAGGACGCCGGTTCGCTCGTGATCTCAAACTGGGTCAGCCAGATCCAGCCGGGGTCGTTCACCTCGGAGGCGTGGCAGACGGTGACCCTCAGCCTGTTGAACAATTCCAACACCAACCTCTTCTCCCAATTGCCGTCGGTCCGCGCGGACGGAGCGTTGCTGTTCCGGCCCGCGACCAATGCCTCCGGTGCGGCCGCGGTAACCGTCCGGGCCGTGGACAACGGCGGCACGACCAATGGGGGAGTCAACGAGACCCTGTTCAACGCCGTGATCGGGGTGCGCCCGGTGAACGATCCGCCCATCATGGATCCGACGGTCGCCCTGCCCTGGCGGCGGACAGCACAGGGTTATGAAATCCCGATTCAGGGTCTCTACCCGGGACCACCCGACGAGCGTGCGACGCAGGTCCTCACCCTCACGGCGACATGCAGCCCACCCGGGATATTCCCCAATCCGACCGTGGTCTACGCCGGCGGCACCAACACCACCGCCACCCTGGTCTTCGCAGATCCCCTGGATTGGGGGACGCGCAGCCGCGTGTCCCTTGCGATCCGTCTCGTGGACAGCGGCGTCAACGACTTCGGCGGGACCAATGTCGCCGTGTTCACGCGCTTGATCGCGGGGAGTCCCATCGATGATCCACCCACCGTGACGATCCTCTCGCCCACCGATGGCACGGTGCTTCCCCCGACAACAACCGACTGCGCGCTCGAGATCTCGGCAGTCGACGAAAACGGACCGCCGGTAAAGCTCGAGGTCTTGGTCGATGGCGCCCGCGTCGACGTGATTTCCAACCCGACATCCACCCGGGTCTTGTGGACCCTGACCCACCTGACTCCCGGCCCGCACACGGTGGCAGTGAAGGGCACCGACGCGTCGGGCAAGGTCGGCACCTCCGACCCGGTGGGAATCGTCATCGCCACCTCGCCCACGATCAGCGTCTCGCTGTCGGGACTTTCCTTCCCCGAGGACACGGTGGGAGGGCCGATTCAGGTCACCGTGACGCCCGGTGTTCCTGCAACGCCATGGACGCCGGAAGTGCATTCGAGCGCGCCGAACATCGTGTCAGCCCAGGGCATCACCACGGTGATCTCGGGTTCTGGTTATTCGGTATCCCTCGCTCCCGTGACCAACGCCTTCGGGACGTTCCCGATCGAGTGTTCGATCGTGGATGAATGGGGTGGCCGCATCACCCAGGGGGTCTCCGTGGAGATCACACCCGTCGACGACCCGTCGGTCACCGCCCTGCAATCTCCCAAGGACGAGGAGGTTCTCTCCGAGAACTCCATCGTTGCGCTGCTCGCCGTCGCAACCGACATCGACAGCGACATCGCAGGTGTCGATTTCCTGTTGGACGGCGAGGTCATCGGGTCGGCCCGTCCCACCCTGAACACCAACTCCTTCAGCGTCTCCTGGTCCTATCCCGCCTCGGGCGATCACGTGCTCTCCGTGGTGGCCACCTCTGTCGGGAGCTCCCTCTCGGTGACCTCCGCCCCCGTCCGGGTCCACGTCACCCCCGCCCCCAACCTCGCACCTGTCATCTCCCTCCCCACGACCGTCGTGATGGCCGAAGACTCGCTGGGCGATCCCGTCACGATCAGCGTCACCGACGATCGCACCGCGCCGTCCGTCCTCGAAGTCCACGCCAGGTCCTTGGACCCCGATATCGTGCCGGACTCCGGACTGAGGCTGGAACGTCTCGGCGACGCCTGGACCCTCACGATCGCCCCGGCCACGAACGCGAATGGCCGGGCCTCCATCGAGTTCTCTGCGGGTGATTCCAACGGGGCGTGGTCGACCAACATCCTCGTGGTCAATGTGACACCGGTCGATGATCTGCCGACGGTTGCACTGACCTTGCCAGCCGATGGCACCGTGTACACCGACGGCTCCACGGTAACCCTCTCCGCCACCGCCGCGGACGTCGACACCCCGATCGACCAGGTGCTGTTCCTCAGCGATGGAAGGCCGGTCGGCAGCGACGACACGGCCCCCTACGAATGCAGTTGGACCCCGCCGTCCGGGGGAACCTACGCACTGTCCGCGGTGGCGGTGGAGTCGGCGGGCGGCGGGTTGTCGCTCACGTCCGCCCCGGTTCAGATCACCGTCAAGTCGGCACCGGTGAATCGTCCGCCATCGATTGTCAGCACCAACCCGGTTCAAATGGTCGAGGACACCCCGAGTTCGCCCGTGGAGATCTCGGTGACCGACGATCAAACCCCCGCCGCACAACTCGTTCTCGAGGCGCGAACGTTGACTCCCGACATCCTCCCCGACGGAGGAATGTCGCTGACCCGATCGAACGACCTGTGGAGCCTGGTCCTCACGCCGTCCACCAACGCCACCGGAAAGGCGGTCGTCCTCCTCATCGCCAGCGACACGGACAACGCGTGGACCACGAATGTGGTCGTCGTGGATGTCGCGCCGGTCGACGATCCTCCGTCCATCGCCCTCGCCCAGCCCACGAATGGCGCGGTCTTCCCGTTCGGAGCCTCGGTCACCCTCGCCGCTGCGGCGGCGGACGTCGACACCCCGATCGACCAGGTGCTCTTCCTCAGCGATGGAAAGCGTATCGGCAGCGCCAACACGGCCCCCTACGAATGGAATTGGACCCCGCCGTCCGGCGGAACCTACGCACTGTCCGCGGTGGCGGTGGAGTCCGCGGGCGGCGGGTTGTCGCTCACGTCCGCCCCGGTTCAGATCACCGTCACGGCGACACCGGTGAATCGTCCGCCATCGATTGTCAGCACCAACCTGGTTGAAATGGTCGAGGACACCCCGAGTTCGCCCGTCGAAGTCTCGGTGACCGACGATCAAACCGCCGCCGCACAACTCGTTCTCGAGGCGCGAACGTTGACTCCCGACATCCTCCCCGACGGAGGAATGTCGCTGATCCGATCGAACGATGTGTGGAACCTGATCCTCACGCCGTCCGCCAACGCCACCGGAAAGGCCGTCGTCCTCCTCATCGCCGGCGACACGGACAACGCGTGGACCACGAATGTAGTCGTCGTGGATGTCGCGCCGGTCGACGACCCTCCGTCCATCGCCCTCGCCCAGCCCACGAATGGCGCGGTCTTCCCGTTCGGAGCCTCGGTCACCCTCGCGGCGGCGGCGGCGGACATCGACAGTCCGATCGACCGGGTGGAATTCTTCGACGATGGAGCCAGGATCGGATCGATCGATGTCTCCCCCT
Source organism: uncultured Verrucomicrobiota bacterium (assembly GCA_903844265.1). Lineage (GTDB taxonomy): Bacteria > Verrucomicrobiota > Verrucomicrobiia > Limisphaerales > CAIMTB01 > CAIMTB01. Next base: position 19,992 of record CAIMTB010000451.1, on the reverse strand, counting down.
ACGTCTGGACGCTGATCTCCCCGGCGGTTGGCGATCACGTCCTCTCTGCGGTCCTCGTGGAGTCGGCAGGAACCGGCCTGTCGGTCACCTCCACCCCGGTTCGGGTGAACGTGGCCTCGCCTTCCAACCGCGCGCCGTCCATCTCAAGCCAGGCCGTTGCGAACCTCGTCGAGGATGTCGCAGGTGAAGCGGTTCCCATCACGGTGACCGATGACCAGACCACAGCCGATCAACTGGTCGTTGACGCTAGGACCCTGACCCCCGGGGTGGTTCCCGATCGCGGACTGGTCCTGACCCACGTCGGAGGTGACACGTGGAACCTGGTCATCAGCCCGGCGACCAACGCGAACGGGCAGGCCGTCATCTACGTGATCGCGTCCGACGCCAGCCGGGCTTCGACCACAAACGTAGTCGTGGTGAACATCGCGCCGGTGAACGACGCCCCCACCGTGTCGTTGACGTCTCCCGTGGACGGAACCGCGTTCGCTCCCGGACTGGTCGTGGGGTTGGACGCCGCCGGCTCGGACGTGGAAGGACCGCTGGCGGAGGTTCGTTTCATGGCGGACGGCTTGCTTGTCGGAACGGCAACAACGCCTCCGTATCATCTCGCCTGGTCGGGTGTCGCGCTGGGCCCGCATGAACTGACCGCCGTCGCGAGCGACGGCAGTTTGACGGTCACGTCCGCGCCGGTCCGCATCACCGTGACGCCTCCTGCGAACAAGGCTCCGACCATCGCGGGTGGCGGGCCGATCACGCTCTACCGCGACTCGGTGAGTTCTCCCATTGCCTTGACCGTCGCGGATGACCGCACGGGACTGGACCAACTGACCCTGCGCGTGGCCGCCTCGGATCCCGCGCTCTTTCCTTCGACGAACATGGTTCTCGGAGGTTCCGCGGCCGCACGGACGTTGACGCTTGTTCCTGCGCCGGGGGCCTTCGGCAATTCCGTGGTGGAGGTGAGGGTTTCCGACAAAGAGGGTCTCTCCGCTTCCGTGGCATTTCCGGTGACCGTGCTCCCGGTGAGCGAATTGCCCGGCGGCGAAACGTGTTTCTCGGAGAGCGTTCCGCTCGGTTACGGGACCTTCAATCTGCTGAAGCATGCCGGGTTTCTCCAGATGCCGGGCGGGGTTCCGCTGGAGACGGAGGCGGCCTCCAGCATCGAGCTTCGTGCGCCGCCGAGGTACTCGGTCCTCAGCGCCGTGGTGAGTGGGTCCACCACGTTCCGGGAAAGCCTCGTCAGGCGTGACGATGGGGTCTTCGCGTGGACCTACTCGGGCAACGAACAGACCCTGCTGTCCAAACTTCCGTTCGGTCCCTGGAACACGACCTACAAACTCAACGTGCAGGGAAGCAACTCGTTCAGCGGATTTTTCCCGTTCACCGTCATCTCGAACGTGCCGCCCGTGCCGGGTTTGCTGAACCTCGACGCCGGCCAATCGATCAATGCCGCATCGGCCTTTGCTCTCTCGTGGGTTCCGTGGAGCGGTTCGGGCACCAACGACCGCGTCCTCCTCACCATCGTCGACGACGCCGACAAGGTCATCGTGTCAGCCGCCTCCGATTGCTCCGGACAGACCCCCTTGCAGCGCAGGGCCGCCGGCCTCGAGATCGCCGCGAGAACCCTGTCTCCGGACACCGGCTACACCGGCTATCTCACCTTCGGCGCCACCCAACTCTCCGTGAACGACCAGAGCCCGCTGCTGATGCTCCGCGCCTACCACTCGAGGACCACCCGGTTCGGGCTCCGGACCGCTCCCGCCGGCAGCGGCATGGCGGCCCGCTTCGGCATGGCGCGACTCTTCGGCGGCAGCCTCAGCGTCGTGATGAACGGAACCCCGGGGATGACCTATCGCGTCGAGTCCTCACCCGATCTGTGCGCCTGGACCCTGGCGACCGTGGTCACCGTGGTGACCATTCCGTCATCCGGCGCCACCGAAGTCGTGGTGCCCATGGACTCGGGCGCGGCACGGTTCTTCAGGGCCATCGTGATGTACTGAGATCCGGGGGACGGGACAAAATCCGGTCTACGGCTCCAACCGCCGCCCTGTCGCCGCGCTGAACCAGTGAACATCCCCGGGCGCAAACCCCAGTCCGATCGAGTCACCGATCCTTGGCAATCGGCCAGACGCCATCTTCGCATGGAGGCGGGTTCCGCCAAGACGCACGCCCAGCAACGCCTCGGCACCGGACGGCTCCACGAGATCGACAGTGCCTGTGAAGCCGCTCCTCGGGTTTCTCCCGGGTACCAGCACTTCCGGACGGAGCCCGAGGACGCATCGTTCCCCGTCGTGCGCTGAAGCCGCCACTGGCCCTGGCACGCGGATCTCCGCGCCATCGTGGAGGGTGAAGACGCCATCGCCATCCGCCGTGCCCAGGCGGAGGACCCCCTGCAGGAGGTTCATTCCGGGCGAGCCGAGGAATCCCGCGGCAAACATCGTATTGGGCAGGCGATAGACCTCCAGCGGTCCACCGACCTGCTCCAATTGTCCGGCGCGAAGCAGTGCGACCCGATCCGCCAGGGCCATGGCTTCCGACTGGTCGTGGGTGACATGCACCATTGTCAGGCGCAATCCGGCCTGCAATTGCCGAAGATTCGCCCTCAACAGGGCCCGGTGCTGGGCATCGACCTGAGCCAGAGGCTCGTCGAGGAGCAGCAGCCGGGGCCGGCACACCACAGCGGCGCCAAGCGCCACCCGCTGTCGTTCGCCGCCCGACAGACCTGCGGGAGAACGATCCAGCAACGACTCCAGCCCCAGGCAGTCAACGACCTCGGTGATGCGACGAACCCGCTCTTCCTTGGAAAGCCGGATGAATGTCAGACCGAACCCCACATTCTCGCGGACCGTCAGGTGGGGAAAGAGCGGATGATCCTGGAAGACCATCGCGGCGCCTCGCTCGTGTGGAGGAACTCCAGCCATGTCACGGCCATCGATTCGGATCACGCCATCGTCAGCGGCATCAAGGCCGGCAATCAACCGCAGGGTCGTCGTCTTGCCGGAGCCGGAGGGTCCCACCAGGGCCAGCATCTCACCGTCGTGGATCCCAAGTGACAGATCTCGAAGAGCGAAGGTCACCTCGCCGCGTGGGTCGCGATGCCGCCGGGTCACGTTTTCCAATCGCACTTCGGGCACGGGTCAAACCCTTGCGGGCACGGACCGGGAAGTCGAGGCGGAGCCAGGGAGGGCGGCGTGCCTGAATGCGCCGGAAAATGGAGGTGACAAACCGGGTTTGAATTCTATAGTTCGCCCCCTTCTGGGCGACCCCATCGTCTAGAGGCCTAGGACACCGCCCTTTCACGGCAGTAACCGGGGTTCGAATCCCCGTGGGGTCGCCAATTCTCCTTCCGCCAAAAGTTCCTTGGAAACATTGGCGGAAACGCGTGCCCGCACCCCTCGGGAAAACCCTCAAAATCGAATTTTACCCAGAGAATGCCCACAAAGTAAGAATGGGATACGGATACGGGGCGCATGCGGCGGAAACGGGGCGATGGGGTCGAGAAGCTGAAGGTCGGGAACGCCGTGGTCACCGTCTACCAAGACCGCCACTCCACCGGTCGCCCACTCGGCTCGATCCCTCTCCGGCCAACCCGGCGTGGACTGAGGAGTTGCCAATCCCCCCTGCCGACGGAAGACTAGTCGAAGACTGGTCAATTGGATCCACTCCTATGGCAACGGTAACTGCATTCCAGGCAAAGACCCGATTCGGTGAACTGCTCGACCGCGTGGGGCGCGGCGAGGAAATCGTCATCACCCGGCACGAAAAGGCCGTGGCCCGACTGGTGCCGGAGGGTGATGCCAACTTGGACCGGACCCGGCAGGCCGTGGCGCAACTTCGGGCGGGACGCTCGCTCATGGCCAACCGCCGAGGGGTGGCGCCCCTCACCGACGAGGAAATCAAGGAGTCCATCGGGGAAGGCCGTCCATGAGCGCCGGCTTCGTCGCCGATTCGTCGGTCGGCGTCGCCTGGGCAGTGCATACGCAAGCCAGCGAGGCCACTGATGAACTCTTGGACCGAGTGGCGGACGGCACACCTCTGGTCGTGCCGGCGCTGTGGCCGTTTGAGGTGGCCAACTCCCTGCTGGTCTTATTCCGGCGGAAGAAGGTCCTGGCCGAAGATCGCGACCGGGCACTGAGCGCGCTGGCCAAACTGCCGCTCATGATGGACGACGAGGGACCGCGATTTGCCTGGGATAAGATCTCCGACCTGGCGGCCAAACACGGGCTGTCGGTGTACGATGCCGTCTACCTGGAGCTGGCGGTGCGCCGGAAGCTCCCTCTGGCCTCTCGCAACCAAGCCCTCCGCAAGGCGGCGCAAGGCTGCCGCGTCAAACTCCTGCTGTAGTTCGGTGGGGCTGGAAGCGGATACTGGCGGGTGAGCAGGGCGGCCCTCCCCAAGACCCGCCCCCTTCCCCTGGCGTCTTTGGGTTCACCCCCACCCAAGCCGCAGGATAACCCGGTTGGCGCACCGTTCAACCCAACGGCCCCCATCGCGCAGTGAAGCCCGGGGATGCGGCGGTTCGCCCCCATCAGGAAGCGCTGGAGTGGCCCCGGCAAAACCGGTTAGGCTGGGTCCATGAGCGAACAGGGCTGGGAAACCGAGTTTCGCGCGGTCTGGATCCGCGCAGTGAAGGCGTACGAGGCGGGACGGGACCGCCCCGAGACATGCATCCCGGCAAGCGACCGATCATTCCTCGAGTCCCTGGGAGTCACCGCCCAGGAGTTGTTCGATTTTGCCGAGGATTGGGTCGGGTACAGCGATCCAACCCTCGACGAGGTCGTGGCCCTCACGTCGATCCAGCGGGACTACTTCCTGACGGATCGTGCGGGGAAGCCTCCGGGTCCGCGGCGCGATTCCAGGAGCCTGCCGGCGAAAACGGACCAGGTGGACGGCATCGCGTGGCTGCCGCGATTGATCGTGAAGGCCCGGTTGAAGCTGGCTGGAGAGTTGCCCCCGGACTTGATGTACGGCTGCGGCGGGGACCGTCCCTTCCTGCGGAGGATGCGGATCGGGTTGGCGGAATTCCTGCAGAAGGTGCGCGATTCACACGGGAACGACCGGCTGTTGATCGAATTCGTGAAGGAACGCTCCGGACTTTTGAAATAGAGGGACAGGTCTTTTGCTTGAGAGAGTTTATCGGATTGCTCCACTCCATGGGCGTGAATTACCTGATCGTCGGGGGGTACGCCGTGACGTTCCACGGGCACCCGAGGTTCACGGGCGACATTGATTTCTTCGGCCCAGGATTGGGCGGACCTGCTGGGCCTGGACGCTGAACCTCCGGCAGCATGATCAGGGATCACGCATGGAGCCCGGATGCTGCGCATTCCGCTCCCGGCTCGAAAGGCTGGCTGGCCATCGGATTTCGGCGGTAAAGGCGCCTGTCTGGCTGCCCGTGACAAGCTCACAACCCTGGGCTGAGGCAACGGCGCGGGCGAGACGGAGGCCAAGCCCTGTGCCGGTCGCTCCGCCGCTACGCTGTGGCAAGCCATTCTCCACCCGGCAACAGGCGCGGCCTGATTCAATGCCGAGAGCCACCCGGACCGGACCGGATCCGTGGCGGATGGTGTTGCTCAGCAGGACGTGCAATATCTGCCTGAGATAGCGCGGATCGGCAGTCACCGAGATATCGGGACCGGCGTCCAGCGTCACGCTGCGCTGCTCGCTTTTTGCCCAGAGTTCATAGGTCTCGAGCAGGTCCTTGAGCAGGGGCCGAAGCGGCACCTGTTCGAGCTTCAGCAACAGGCGCCCCTGTTCTGCCGTGGCGAGCAGGAGACACTGGTCGACATAGTCCGAAAGTCGTCGCAATTCGTCCTGCAGGGATTCCGAGAGGCCGGGTTCGATGCGACCGGCGGCATCCTCGACCTGCAACCGGATCAGGGTGAGCGGAGCCCGCAACTCGTGGGCGACCTGTGCGGAATACTCGGTGAGTTGACGAAACGCACCTTCCAGGCGGGCGAGGAGAGCGTTGATGTTGGACTCGATGGCCTGAAACTCCCGATCCACCCGACTCAGAGCAACACGCTGGGCGAGGCTGCTGGCACCTATGGCCTGCAATTGCCGATTGATGTCCGCGAGTGGCTGGAGGGAACGGGTCGCGAGGAGGTAGCCAAGGCCAATGGCCAACGCCGCCACCGGGACGGCGTAGAGCAGGGAAAGTCGCCCCAACTCCCCGGCAATGTCAGCGACCTCGGATTCCGAGTAGCTTCCGTGCAACACCCAGTCCGAATGCCCGGGTTGGTCGCGCTCCCATTTTTCCATCCGCAATTCGTGGCGGAGGTGGAGATAGGTGACGCCGATGAATACGCCGAGGACCAGGAGAAGGCTCAGAGTGAACCAACCTGCCATGCGCCAACGGAAGGAGTTCATATCTCCGACTCCTTCACGACAAAACCCACGCCACGCAGCGTATGGATCAGGGGCGCCCACCCGGGACGGTCGATTTTCTCCCGAAGATAATTCACGTAGACGTTCACGACATTCGTGCCTGAGTCGAAGTGCTGGTCCCAGACGTGCTCAATGATCGCGGTCTTGCTCACCGGGCGGGGCGAGGAAACCATGAGAAGCTCCAAGAGACCGAACTCACGGTTGGTGAGGGCAATTTCCTGTCCCTGGCGGCAGGCCGTGCGGGTGAGCAGGTCGAGCTCCAGGTCGGCGACGCGGAGTCGGTCAAGCGGTTCGGCCCGTTGACGGCGCAGCACCGCCCTCAGGCGGGCGAGCAACTCGGCCATCGAGAACGGCTTCGCCAGATAGTCATCCGCCCCCGCGTCCAAACCCCTCAGGCGGTCCTCAAGCTCATGACGTGCGGTCAGGAAGATGACCGGGGTATTCAGGCCTTTGCGGCGCATCTGCCGGAGGGCGGTGATGCCATCCTGTCCCGGCATCATGACGTCCAACACCATGGCGTCGTAGGGATGGGTTTCCGCCAGCCACAGGGCCTCGGCGCCATCCGCGGCAACATCCACGGCGTACCCGGCCTCGCACAGCCCGCGCCGGATGTGTTCGGCCACCTTGGCTTCGTCTTCGGCAAGGAGGATGCGCATGAGCGGATTGGAATGGCATCCGGCCAGCCTACGCGAGCCGGGAAGGCGGACTTACGCACCTGCGCCAGGGTTTCTCGGAATCAGCAGGCGCAGTCCATTGAGGCAGACGAGCACCGTGCTTCCCTCGTGGGCGATCACACCCAATGGCATCGGGACACGGGCCAGGAGTGTGGCGACCACCATGACCACGATCACCCCCAGGGCGAAGGTCAGGTTCTGGATCACCACCCGGCGCGCGCGCCGGCTCACGTCGAGGGCAAGGGCAATGTTCTGAAGGTTGTCGCTCATGAGCACCACATCGGCGGTCTCCATGGCGACATCTGTTCCCGCCGCACCCATCGCCATGCCGATGTCGGCGGCGGCAAGCGCCGGCGCATCGTTGATCCCATCACCCACCATGGCCACAGGGCCGATCTCGCGCAGTTGCCGGACAACCCGAACCTTGTCCTCAGGCAACAGTCCGGCGTGCACCTCGTCCACGCCTGCTTCGCGGGCAATGGCCTGGGCCACGCGGTCGTGGTCTCCGGTGAGCATGGCCACCCGTTTGACCCCCAGTTTCTTCAACCGGGCGATGACCTGTGCGGCGTCCGGCCGCAGCACATCCGCCACGGCAATGACGCCAAGGATCCGGGCCTCGCGCCCATCAAAACTCATCTCGCCGACCAGCACGCACGTCTTGCCTTCGTCCTGGAGCGCACCGATCTGGGCCAGTGCCGGCTCGAGATCGCGACACTGGTAGGATTGGAAGAAAGAGGCGTTGCCGACGGCCATCCGCCGTCCGTCCACCGTTGCCACGGCGCCCTTGCCGGAGGTCGACTGGAAGGCGGTGGCGTCCGTCAACGCGAGTCGACGGTCCTGTGCGGCATTCACGATGGCGCGGGCGAGGGGATGCTCCGACTTCGCCTCCACCGCGGCGGCGAGCTGGAGGAGGTTGATCGCGTCGCCGTTCACGCACGTTGCAAAAGGGAATCGTTCCCCACCCACAAGCAGGTCGGTGACGCGCGGTTTGCCGCAGGTCAGGGTGCCGGTCTTGTCGAACGCGATGACCTCGATGGTTGCCATCCGTTCGAGATGGGCTCCGCCCTTGAACAGGACCCCGCGCCTGGCCGCACCGCCGATGGCCGAGAGGATCGAGGCCGGAGTGCTGATGATCAACGCGCAGGGCGAAGCAACGACCATGACCGTCATGGCCCGGTAGAACACCGATTGGAAGGGTTGGCCGAAGACAAGGTAGGGCACCAGGATAAGCGCCAGGGTGAAGAGGATAACCCCGACGGCGTAGCTCTGCTCCGCACGATCGAGAAAGCGCTGCGTGCGCGCCTTCTCACTCTGGGCGTCCTCGATCAGCCGGATAAGCTTCGCGAGCGTGGAGTCCTTGGCCAGCCGTGTGACGCGCACCTCCAGGCCGCCCGTCTGGTTCATCGTCCCCGTGAATACCGATTGGCCCACGCCCTTCGTGACCGGAATGGATTCCCCGGTGAGCATGGACTCATCCAAGGTGCTCTCCCCTTCCATGACGCTCCCATCCAGCGGAATGCTCTCGCCGGGACGTACAATGACGATGTCGCCCACCACGAGATCCTCGATGCGCACCATGCTGACGACGCCATCGCGCCGGCAGAGCGACTGCGAGGGACGAAGTTTCATGAGGGAATTCACCGCCTTTCGCGTGCGATCGATCGCGAATGCCTGGAGCACATTGGAAAGCGAGAACAGGAACAGCAGCATCGCCCCCTCGAACGGCGCCCCCACGCTCGCTGCCCCCAACGCCGCCAGCACCATCAATAGATCAACATCAACCGTCTTCTGTCGCAACGATCGCCAGCCCGCCTGAACCCCGAAACAGCCCCCCGCCAGATAGGCCAGAACGTAGCCGAAGGTCCCGACCATGGGAGACCACCCCAACCGTGGCAGCCCCCAGGCCGAGAGCATGAACACCAAGGTCGCCACCGTGCAGAGGATCTGCAATCGATCCCCTTTCAGCCAGTCCGAGAACCCCGAAGCGGCGGTGACCCCGGGAAGACTGACCGGCGCACCCGTGGCCCGCACACGACGTAAAACATCATCCTCGGACAGCACGCTTTCGTCGTAGCTCAGCGTCATCGCCCCACCCACGAACGTCGCCGTGGCGCGCCGGATGCCGGGTATCCGCTCAGCCTTTCGTTCGAGCCTGATCGCACAGCCCTCGCAGGCCCGGCCCGAGAGACGCAATCGGCACCGGGCGAACTGACCGGACGCGACCGGTGCCGCCTTCGCCACCCATTCTCCGATGGCTGCGTCGGAAGCCGCCCCTGGATCGTAGTCCACAACGATGCGCTGCGGTCTCGGCCAGATTTCAGCGCGGACGATGCCAGGCTGCTCGCCCATCAATCCGTTCAGGGACTCGGCGCAATGAGGGGGTATGGGCTCGGGCTTGTGCATGGCGATGACAGGGTGTGACTTCGGGATGAATCTTGTCGGAAGGTCTCAGTCGTCATCGTGGCCGCGCCGATCGCGTTTGCGGCCGGACTCGTGATTTCCCTGCGATTCGCGTTCGCCGAGTGTGATGACGGTACCGAGGATCGGCAGTCGGGTCGTGGCGGCACGCGCGTCATGCGCCGTGAAAAGACCCGCAATCCAGGCGAGCCCGGCCAGAAGAAAAGCCATGCCCCACGCAGGGTGGGAGGAGGCCAGTGCCTGCTCGGGCAACCCCTCCTTACGACCGGTCAGCATCGAGGCCGCGATGTTCTCGCGGTGGCGCACGGTGTGTACGACCAACCCGGCGAGGTGCAGGCCGATGACAGCCATCAGCGTGTAGGCGACGGGACCATGCAGTTCCTGCAAATCCTCGCCACCGACACCGAGGCCGGTGAGGACCAGCAGCCCGACCAGAAAGAACATCCCGATGGCTGCGAGCGCGGAGCCGGGGTTGTGTCCGGCATAGCGTTCCGCCCGCCCCGAGAGGATGCCACCGAAATAGCGGACCACCTCGCCGGGCCGCACGGGAAAGCTCCCAAAGCGGGCGTAGCGCGATCCGGCGATGCCCGAGATCAGCCGCAACCCCACGAGGAAGGCGGCCGCGAGCCCACACAGCATATGCCACTGGAAGAGCGGCCCATGCTCGTCGGCGACGAGTGCCAGCACGATCGAGCAGCCCAGAAGGACCGTGAAAGCCCAGTGAAAAAGGCGGGTGGGCAAGTCCCAGATCAGGATCCTACTCATGGCAAGGTGGGTTCATCACGACCTGAGCATCGCGCATGGCGGCTCAGAAACCGGCTCATCCAGGATTAGAAAATCCTTAACCCTACAGCTCACCGAACAAATGAAGGGACAGGTCTTTTGAAGAATTCCGGTTCCCGGCGGTAGGGCGGCCTCTCCGAGGGCGCCGTGCCTGGGTGTCCCAAAGGACGGCGCGCAGCGGAGTGCGCGCCCTGCCGTCACCCTGTGGATGCGCGGTTCACGCACCAAGGTTCACGGGTGACATCGGTTTCCTCGTGGCGCAGGGTGCAGCCACCTCGAAAGGACCAACACGCATGGGTGGCACCTTACTCGCTTTCCTCTTGGCGCTGGCGTTCATCCCAGTCCTTGACGCCGCCGAATCCCCACGGCAGGCCGCCCCGACGGGAGCACCGCCACCGACAAGCCCCTTCGCCGGGTCCCAGCCCATTCCCGTCTCGGTCAGCCTGGACGAAAAGGCCTGGCTACCTGCGGCGGGCTCGGTGGCCGGGGTGTGGTTCTATGCGGATCGAGGGAGCGGCGCGCAATTACTGTTCACCGGCCACGCCAGCGTCCCGGGATCGTGGCGGTTGACCGCGGTGCTCCCGGTGGGAACAAAGGTGCGATTATCGTTCGAGCCCCGGGGCGTCGAACCCGTCCTCCTCGAATATCACGCCGAGACGCTGACCGCTTCGGGACCCCAATGCCGGGCCGAAACCAACGGACTGTCGCTCTCGGCGACCCAGGAGACGGGCGCATTGGTTCTCACGGAATTCACGGCCCGCGGCAAAGCTGTGAGTTTCGCCCCCGCCCGACTCCCTTTCTCGCGCGGCCCGGTGGCCGGCTCACCTGATCCACACCCCGACATCGCACAGGCCCTGGTGGAGTGGGACTGGCGGATGCAGGACGGCATCCAGACACCCCGCGAACCGCGAACCTATCCGCAGGCCACGGAAAAGAACCTGCGCCAAACCGAGGCCTTGATCACCGAGCGTCGTCGTCTTGGGACAATGGGCCCCGGGGAGGAATCCACCTGGCAGTCTCTGCGCGAATCGCCCCTTCCACCGGGCTCGGATCCCGCCGCCGCAGAATCCCACTGGCTGGCCGTCCATCGCCTGCGCCGCCGGATCGTGTTGGGCAATCCGCTGTTCCGGTTGCCTTCCCTTCTTTTCGTCAAACACGTGCCATCCATCATGAGCCATCAACTCACCCAGGTGTACGGGTACTGCGCCCGTCCGGGAGGTGGCCTGTTCGAGCTCCTCGAGCCGGGAAATGGGATGCGCACGCGCGACCTGACGCCGGCGAGCCTTCCCCCCGGCAACTTCATGACGCCGGAACTGTCTTTCGACTCGAAACGCCTCTTGTTCGCCTATTGCCCGGCAAAGGAGGCGCCGGTCTCGTGGGATTTCAACGAACAGACCCGGCACCTTCGCTATCATCTCTTTGAGCTCTCCCTGGATTCCGGCCAGGTCCGCACGTTGACGGAGGGCGACACCGACAATTTCTCACCCGTGCAGCTGCCCTCGGGAGACATTCTTTTCGTTTCCACGCGTCGCGGGGGATATCACCGATGCGGACGGGGGCCCTGTTTTGTCTACACGCTATCACGCATGGGAGCCGACGGCGGAAACCCGAGAAGCATCTCGTTCCACGAGACCCACGAATGGGACCCGTGCCTTCTCAACGACGGCCGGATTCTCTACACGCGCTGGGATTACGTGGACCGCAACGCCGTGCATTACGAGCAGCTCTGGTCTGCATTGCCCGATGGTGGCGGCGCGCGGATCTATTACGGCAACAACACCTGGAACCCCACCGGCGTCTGGGAGGCCCGCGCGGTCCCGGGGTCGTCGCGGATCATGGCCACAGCCTCGCCCCACCACGGCATGAGCGCGGGATCGGTCATCCTTGTCGACGCCTCCCGCGGCACCGATGGAGGTCGGCCACTCACCCGGCTCACTCGGGACGTTCGCTTTCCCGAGTCCGAATCCCCGCTCGCCCACGGCCCGGCTCCCGCGGCGTCTGACTTCGACTCTCCGGTGAGCCAGTACTGGCGTGCGCCACTCATCGAACCTGGCACGGTCCGTGAGCCGACCGAGGAAGAGAAGCGCTGGCCGGGACACTGTTACAAGTCCCCCTGGCCGCTCTCGGAGAATTTCTTCGTCGTCTCCTACAGTTTCGACCAGCTCGTGGGCGAACCCGGACCCAACCTGCCGAATATGTTCGGGCTCTATTTCGCCGACGGGTTTGGAAACAAGGAACTCATCTACCGCGATCCGGCGATCTCGAGTCTTTGGGCCCGCCCCCTGTCTCGCCGGCCGGTGCCACCGGAATTGGTGACATCCCGTCCGGGGGTCGACGAGGGGGTCGGGACGTTTTTCCTTCGCGACGTCAAGGAAGGCTGGCCCTACCTGCCCCGCGACTTCCCGATCACCCAACTCAGGATCATCCAGGTGCTGCTGAAGACCACCCCCCACGCCGACAGTCCGCGCGTGGGCGCGGCGTTTGCCGCGCCCGGAAAACAGGTCCTGGGAACCGTCCCCGTCGAGCCGGACGGCTCGGCCCTGTTTGAGATTCCGGCGAAGACCCCGGTGTTGTTCCAGGCCCTCGACGCCCGCGGGCGCGCGGTCCAGACGATGCGCAGCCTCGTGTACCTGCAACCCGGCGAACACCAGAGCTGCGTCGGCTGTCACGAACACCGCATGACCTCGGCCAACACCGACACCCCCTCCCCGGCTCAGGCCCTCCGCCGCGCACCCTCCAGGATCAGGCCCGGCCCGGAGGGCTCGCGCCCCTTCAGCTACCCGCGACTGGTCCAGCCGGTTCTCGACCGCCATTGCGTCCGATGCCACGACGGCAAGGAACCCAAGCGTTCCGTTCTGACCGGCGAACCGGAGGGCGTCTTCACGAAATCCTACAACGCGCTGGCAAGTCGCGTCTCCTTCTCCGCCTGGGGTCGTCCGGATGACAACTTCGAGCCGATGACCGAGCCCCTCCGCTTCGGTGCGATCGCCAGTCCCTTGATGCGACTGCTGGACGCGGGGCACGGGGAAGTCCGGCTCAGCCCCGACGACGAGGAACGGCTCTACACCTGGATGGATGCCAATGCGCTGTTCTATGGAACCTTCGACGTGAAGGAACAGGGCAGGCAACAGGCTGGACTGGCCATTGAAGGCCCGAAGGAATGAGACAACCCGGTTGCTTCTGAACGCCAGGATGGGAGCCCTCCGCCCAGGCCTCGGCCGAAGCGCGGTTCACACACTCAACCTGGCCCCCTCGCCCTGTGCTCCGCGCAGGCAGCTCCTCAGCATTTTCGCAAGCGCCTCCGCCTGGTAGGGCTTCGGCAGAAAACCCACTCCCGGGAGCCGCGGACGACCTTCGCGCGTCAGCTCCATGCTGTAACCACTCGTGATCACCGCAGGCAATCGCGGCATCGTCATCCGCATCCGCTCGATCAGTTCCAGCCCGGACATCCCCCCGGGCATGACCATATCGGTCAACACCACGTCGATGGCAGTGGGATCACGACTCCAAAGTTCGAGCGCATCCTTCCCATTCTCGGCCTCGATGACGGTGTAACCGAAACCGCGCAAGGTCAGCCCGACCATGCGCCTCACGGAGGGGGTATCCTCCACGAGCAGGACAGTCTCCGCCCCTTCCGTCGTCGACTTGGAGGATTCGACCATCAGCGCGGACCGTGCGTCCACCCCGCGGGCCACGGGCAGCAACACCCGAACCGTTGTGCCCTTCCCCGTTTCACTGGAAATCTCGATCCATCCGTCATGCTGTTCGACGATCCCCAACGCGATCGGGAGGCCCAGGCCGGTGCCCCGCCCGCCGTTCTTGGTGGTGAAGTGGGGCTCGAACATCCTGGACACCGTGGCGCCATCCATGCCGACACCGTCATCGATGATCCGCAGGCAGGCATATCTCCCCGTTCTCGAGCCTTGGCGCCCGCTGGCCATGGCGGCGGTCAGGTCCACAAAGCCGGTGCCAATCACCAGATGCCCCCCGCCGGGCATGGCCTCCCGGGCATTCAGACCCAGATTGAACAGCGCCCCCTCGAACATCGCCTGATCCACGTCCACCCACACCGGATACGGCGAACACTCGACGGAAATGCGGATGTTGTTCCCGAACAGGGGGCGGCACCGGGCGACAAGTCCTCCGAGCACGACGTTCAGGTCCACGCGAGCCACCTGCGCTGGCTGGCACCGGCCGAATTCAGCCAGGTGGCGGGTGAACTCACCCGCCCTTTGGGCGAGGCGCTCGAGTTCGGCCACCGCCTCCGAACCCGCGCCCTGCACGACTCCAGGCACCTGCAACAGCCCGACATTCATCAGCATCGCGGAAAGGATGTCGCTGAGGTCGTCGGCGACCGTCCCCGCCAGTCTTCGAGCACCGTCCATCCGATGGGCTTCAACGGCGCCCGACTCCCCGCGAATCCGCAGCGGAAACTCCCGGATCAGTTCAAGCATGAACCGGCGCCCACCGCTCTCGAACACGTGGGCACTGACCTCCACGGGGACCGCGCCGCTCCCCTTGTGCACCAGCCGTGTCTCGAACCGAAGACATCCCCGGTCCTTCAACCGTTGCGACCGCCGCCCCAGCTCCAACGAGTTCTCGGCCACCTCACGGTCCGCCGGAGCGACACTCAGATACTCATCGAGGGTGAGGCCGACCATGCGGCACACCGCGTCGTTGGCCTCCACATAGCGCAATGGCATTCCGTCTTCCTGGAGCTCGGCCACCGAGAACCCATCCAGAGCCGTCTCGAACAGGGCCCGATAGCGCCCCTCACTCGCTTCCAGCGCCCGCGCGTGATCCTTCAGGTCGGTGATATCGAGAATCACCCCCACAATCCCCAGCGGATCCCCGTCGGCACTACAGAATGCGGCCCGATGGAACACGACATCGCGACGGTTGCCACCGGCGTCCTGCACCTGGCAGGTGACGCGGTGCACGCCACCACGGCCCATGTGGAAGATCTCGTCATCCGCCTGCCAGAAGTGTGCGCCGGAATCCCCGGGGATCACTTCCTCCGCACCCCGGTGGATGATCCCTTCCTTCGACCGCCCGATGAGACGGGTGAAGGCCTCGTTGCAGCGGAGGTAACGCCCACCGGTGTCCTGGACGAACACAGGCGCGGGAATGACTTCGAGCAACGTCTCGAAAAGCCGATTCTGCTCGAGCACCTCCTCCGTCGCCCGCTGCCGCTCCTCCTCGCGTCCGAGGTGCTCGACACCAAAAGCGATCGCTGCAGCCACTTCCTGGAGCAGCGCGAGTTCACGCGCCCCAAAAGCCCCCGCCCGCTCGGAGTATACTGAAAACACTCCCCACCGCGTGTCCCTGACCCGGAGCGGAATCACCGCCACATCGAGCTTACCCACGGCCCGCATGCGCTCGCAGCAACCCTCGGATCCAGCCTCCGCCCCGACAGCCCCGACCACCAACCGCTGCTCGACAAAGGCGCGGGCACAGGCACAACGCGCCGACCTCGATTCTTCCACAGGCACGCTCTCCTCAGCCGAAGAGCCACCCCAGGACGCCGCCGTTTCCAGGGAATGGGAACGTGGGTAATGCCTCCCCACCCAACACGCACTCACCCCTCCCGCTTCGCCCGTGACCCGGCAGACTTCCTCGAGGAATTCCGGGATCGACCGGACCTGGACCAGGGCTCGATTCACCTGGCTCAGGACGGCATAGAGCCGGTTCACCCGGCGGATCTCGATGTCAGCCCGCCTCCGATAGAGCGCCATCTCCACCACCGTACGAAGATCGCGGTCGTCAAAGGGCTTGAGGATATACCCAAACGGCTCGCTGAGCTTCGCGCGCTCAATGGTCCGCTCGTCGGCGTGGGCCGTGAGAAAAACCACCGGGATCTCGCTCTGAACCCTCACCACCTTCGCCGCGTCAATCCCGTCCATGGGACCCTTGAGGCGAATGTCCATCAGGACGAGATCGGGAACGCGATCCGCCGCCATCGCGATCGCGCCCTCCCCGGTGTCCACCCGGCCAGCGACGTCATAACCCATGCTTCTGAGGCGCGCCTCGATGTCCATGGCGACGACGACCTCGTCTTCCACGATGAGAATTCGGGACCTGTTCATGGTCATGGGTCGGTACGTTTCATTGGATTTGAAGCAGCCGGCGGCTCCGCCGCTCCTTGCGAGTAAGGGAAGGAAACACGCCATACCAACCTGCCGTTGGCGGTAAACCGCACGTCCCCGGCCAACTGCGCCGTAAGCCCGTACACCAACTGCAGTCCGAGAGTCTCTGCCTTGCTGGGATCGAAACCGGGTGGAAGCCCGACGCCATCGTCGAAGACCTCAAGCACGATGCGATTCGGCGCCTCCCGCGCGAGTGAGACCACAATGTCCCCGGATCGCCCTTCCGGATACCCGTGCTTCAAGGAGTTCGAAACCAGCTCGGTCACGATCAACCCGCACGGCAAGGCCACATCAAGATCGAGCTGGATCGGATCCACCCGCTGCACGATTTTCACGTTCGCGGCCTTCACGCCGCAGGACCGCCGAAGATGGGAACAGAGGCGCTCCACATACTCGGGCACGTCGGCACGGGCCACATTGCCCGATCGGTAGAGCGTCTCGTGGAGAAGCGCCATCGAACGTACCCGGTCCTCGGTGCTCTGAAACGCCTCCACCGCACCCGCGTGCCCCAACCGTGACGACTGCAAATGAAGCAGGCTGTTCACGATCTGAAGGTTGTTCTTCACGCGATGATGCACTTCCTTCAGCAGCGCGTTCTTCTCGTCCAGCGACGCCCGCAACGCCTGCTCCATCTGCATCCGTCGCGTCACGTCCTCGCCGATCGCCAGCACCCCGACCACCCGGCCTGACGGCTCGTGATACGGAACCTTGATCGTATGGGTCCACACTGTGCCCGCCTCAGTCTCAAACCGGTCGTCCACCTCAAGAACTTCCCCGAGGGTCAACACCCTCTGGTCCTCGGATCGTTCACGTGCCACGACCTCGGGAGGCCAGAAATCATTGTCGCTCCGCCCCACCACCAACTCCGGGGTCGTCCCAAGCACCCGGGCGTGAATCGCATTGCATGAGGTGTAAACGGAACTGCCGTCCTTGATGTAGATGCGCAGCGGCAGGTGCTCGACGAGCGTTCGATTCAACAACTCGCGACGTTCAGCCACAGATTGCTTTTCCCGGCGCATCGCGAGTTCCTGCGTCATCCGGTCCATTTGCCGACGCCGGCGCCCCTGCCCCCACGAGAAGGCACAAATGATCACCCCCACCAGACCCAAGAGCGAGGCACTGATCGCATGCCCACGCGCCGGCCCCTCGACAGCCCAGATCCCTACCCTGCCCACAAGATGCCAGGGCAGCCCGGGGACAGAGCGAACCAAGGTCAACACGCGTGTTCCGGTTGGATCGGTCTGAAAGGCGACACCCGGTGAAGCAGAGTCGAACAGGGCTGCGGTATCCGAGCCAGGGACCGCAGCCATGGCGGGTTCGCGGATCAGGCCGGACGGACTGCCGGAGGCCGCCAGCACCGAGACGACCTCTCCGACGCGACTGGCGAGCACGGTCTGACCTCTCATCGCAGGACGTGGCCAGACCCCGAGGAGCACGGCGATGAAGCGCGAGGTGTCGCAGCGCAGGACCAGCACTCCCGCCCTGCCCGCACCAGACCCCTCGACATCCGATCCTCGCAGTCGAACGGCGAGATCGACACCAGGCCCGCTCTCAGCGAAGTGCCCCGGCCTATCACGCAGAAGGACAGGCTCCCCATTCGACACGTCACGCGCCAATTTCACCTCGGCAGGTTCGGGCTCCGAAACCCCTTCCGGAACGGCCAACCGCAGATGACCTGCCCCATCGAAAAGGAACGCCGCCGAGTACTCATCCTTCAGGCAGAGCGACTTCATCCACCGGACCATCGCAGCATCGCCCAAGGCCTTTGCGTCGACGGCCGACATCGCCGAGACCTGCGCTGGAATCCCCGCGAAATGACGGCCGTCCGAAAGCCTCTCCCATTGCCACCCTTCCACCGCCCGGAGCTTCCCCTCGACGAGTGAGATCAACTCGTTCTCAACCGCCTCGCGCCGACGCTCAAACTCAACCACGTAGACCCACCGGACAATGCCAACGATCAGCAGCACGATCGCGGAACCAACCGCCACGCCATGCCACGCCAGGCCACACCACACCACGGCGCGCGTCGCAACCGGTCGGTCAGTGCTTTCCAAAGGCGAAGATTCACCCTGTCTCATGGGGCATCCAGATCTCCCGGGAGGAGGGTCGATCTCCCACCATTTCCCCTTCCGGACTCGTCTCATCAACCGTGACCATGAAGGCATTCATCGAGGGTGAATCAACAGGTAAAAGTGGCCGCAGACCCCCAGTAATAGTGCGTAATGGAGACCTAGACATCCTCCCTCTCCGCACTCCATGAGACGCCCTCCACGGAGGATCTGCGGTCCCTCGACGACGACGACGCGATCCGCCAAACTCTGGCGAGTGCGCATCGCGTTTCTCACCCACGAACCGTTCTTCCCGCCTTCCGGCGGAGGATCCGCCGCCGCGCTCTACCTCGTCCAGGAACTGGTCGGTCGCCGCCATGAGGTCGAGGTCTTCGGCCCTGCCCTCGAGAACACCGCGGAAGTGGAGAAACAATTCGGCATCCGCTGCCGCCCATTCACCGCCTGGCGCATGGGGCGCACCACCCGCCTTCGCACTCCGAAATACCTCGCCTATCCCAATGCCCTGGCGCGTCTCGTCGCCCGATCAATCGCCTCCGGATCCCGCTACGACGCCATTCTCGCGCAGCATTCCATCTCCGCGGTGGCCGCCGGGCAGCTCCGACGACGGTTCGGAATCCCGATCGTGCTCAACCTTCTCGATTGCCTCACCGGCTTCATGGAGGCGTGGCCGCGCTGGATCATCCCAAGGCCGTTCGCACGCGCGCTCGTCCGCTACGAACTCGGCATCCCATCGCGATCCGCGGCCGATGTCGTCCTGACGGTTTCCGACGGACTCCGGGATCGCATTCTCGCCACAGGCTTTCCCGCAGACCGCGTCCGCGCGATCTACTACGGATACGATCCGAGGATCTTCAACCGCGCCCCAGTCCGAACCTCCACCACGCCGCCCATCGTGGTGATGCACGGCTCGTTCGATCAGCATCACCTCGGTAAAATCGCAACTGCCGCGGTGGTCGATGCCGCCCGCCGTCGACCCGACATACGCTTCCGGTTCGTCGGCCCGCGAACACCGTCCCTCGCCCGGTTCCTCGCCGCGGTCCGCGGAGCGGTCCCCGGAATCCACGTCGAGGAGACGGGATTCACGCCCTACGATCGCATTCCATCGCTTCTCTCCGACGCAACGGTCGGCATCACGCCCTACGAACCATCGACCGGCACCCATTGCGCGTTCGTCGCCAAGACAGTCGAATACCTGGCCCTCGGGCTGCCCGTGGTCTCGACACCGCTCGACAGTGCGCTGCGCTATTACTCGGGACTGGCGGGCGTGAAATTCTCAGGAACCGCCGGCGAAGGTTTTGCCGAGGCCATCCTGGATTGGATCCACGCCTCGCCCGCAGCCCGCGCTGCCGCCGTCGAACCCGCGCGCCGAAAAGTGGAGTCCGAACTGGACTGGTCGATCGTGTGTCGACACGCCGCCGGGTTCATCGAGGAGCGGCTTGCGAATCGACGGGATGGCAGTCCTTGAGCACCACCACCGCGCCGTCCACCCCCGCCCCCACCCCCTCCACCACCAGCCTG
>CAIMTB010000450.1 GCA_903844265.1 uncultured Verrucomicrobiota bacterium | reverse complement strand
GCGCGGCGGGCAAGGGACTGCCCGCCCTACCTCCTGACTGTGGCGAAAGTACCGGATGCGCCGGTCGGGGCAGGGCGCGCACTCCGAGGGCGCCGTGCTTTGCGGACGCATCTAGCACGGCGCCCTCGGAGAGGTCGCCCACCGAGAACCGGAGGATCTCCTGTGCGCCTTCCAAAAATCTGAGCTTGAAAATCTCGGTCCTGAGGTCCAACGACATTGCCCATGAACCTCAGCCGGATCCTTGTCGCAGCGTCCTGTGCCGTCGCAACTTTCTCGACGGCGGGCCGGGTCGCCGGGGCCATGGAATGGCACGTTGCAACCTCCGGCAACGACGGAAACCCGGGATCGGCGGCGGCGCCGTTGCGCAGCATCCAGTCGGGGGCGAACCACGCCCAGCCGGGGGATGTCGTCACCGTGCACGGCGGGGTCTACCGGGAGCGTGTGAATCCGCCGCGTGGGGGCACCTCGGAGTCGATGCGCATCACCTATCAGGCGGCTTCGGGCGAGGCGCCGGAGATCCGGGGATCCGAACGGGTCCAGGGCTGGACGAAGGACCAGGGCGACGTGTGGAAGGTGAGCCTTCCCAATGCCTACTTTGGAAATCTCAATCCCTACTCTGAACTCATCCATGGCGACTGGTTCGATCCGCGAGGGCGACAGCATCACACGGGGGCGGTCTACCTCAATGGCACGTGGCTGACCGAGGCTGCGCGTCTGGAGGAGGTCATGGGCAGGCTTGGGGAATCGCCGCTCTGGTTTGGCCGGGTCGACGCGGCCCAGACCGTGTTGTGGGCCCAGTTTCCGGGCGTCGACCCGAACCGTGAGGAGGTCGAGATCAATGTGCGGCGGGCGGTGTTTTATCCTGACACGCCGGGAAGGAATTTCATCACCGTGCGCGGATTCGTCCTGAAGCAGGCGGCGACGCAGTGGGCTCCGCCGACAGCGGAACAGGTGGCGGTGATCGGGACACATTGGAGCCAGGGGTGGATCATTGAGAGCAACAAGGTGAGTCATTCGGTGTGTTCGGGCATCTCCCTCGGGAAGCACGGGGATGCGTTTGACAACACCTCCGCGGACACGGCCGAGGGCTACGTGAAGACCATTGACCGGGCGTTGGCGAAGGGTTGGAACCGGGAGACGATCGGGCACCACATCGTCCGTGGGAATGTGGTGTCCCATTGTGAGCAGGCAGGCATCGTGGGCAGCCTGGGTGCGGCGTTCAGCACGGTGAGCGGCAATGTCATCCACGACATCCATGTGCGCCGGCTCTTTTCCGGTGCTGAAATGGCGGGGATCAAGTTTCACGCGGCCATCGACACCGTGATCGAGGGAAACCACATCTACCGGACCGTGCGGGGTCTCTGGCTCGACTGGATGGCTCAGGGAACCCGCGTGTCGGGCAACCTCTTCCATGAAAATGCGGCCGAGGATCTGTTCGTCGAGGTCGACCACGGTCCGTTCATGGTGGATAACAACCTCTTCCTCTCGGGTGTGAACCTCCTCGACATGTCGGAAGGTGGCGCGTACGCGCACAATCTTTTCACGGGCAAGATCATCAGCCGACCCGAACCCAACCGGGAGACGCCGTATCATCCGGCGCACACCACGAAGGTCGGCGGGTTGGCCCGGATCAAGGGGGGTGACAACCGCTACTTCAACAACGTGTTTGTCGGCGTCGGCAACACCTCGTCGGTGCCGGGCAAGGGCGAGGCTAAGGACGCGAATCATGCCGCGGGATATGGGCTCTGGGTTTATGACGACCGCGAGTTTCCGTCGCAGGTCGGCGGCAATGTGTACCTCTTCGGGGCCAGGGCCTACCGGACTGAGCCCGACGCCACGGTCCTGATGAATTCCGATCCCCAGGTGAAGTTGTCGGAGTCCGGGGGGCGGTTCAGCGTGCAGTGGAATTGGGATGGCTCGATGGGGAAGGCGCCCACCCGCCTGGTCGCGACCGAAATGCTGGGGGAGGCGAGGATCCCGCGGGTGCGCTACGAGGCTGCGGACGGGTCGGCACTTCAAATCAACCGGGATTTCCTTGGCAAACCGCGTAGTTCAGATCGACCCGGCCCGGGGCCGTTCGTGGAACCTGGTACGGGGCTGCAGAAGATCGTGGTCTGGTAGGGGAAGGAACCCGGACCGGGGACGGGCCGTCCTGTCCCCGGATCGTTCCTGTCTGGCCGGGCGCAAATCCCCGTGGCGGGGCGATGCCCCAGGACGGTATCGCTGCGGCTCAGCGACCGACGGCGAGGCGTTCGGCGAGGCGCGGGGGCAGCCCGGCGTCGAGGATCTTCTTCTGGGCTGCGGCGATGTCGTAGTCGAGGCGGCGGAGTTCGATTGTGTTCTCGGTCGTGTCGTAGACGACGTAGGACGCCTTGGGATTGTTATCCCGGGGTTGGCCGACGCTGCCGACATTGACGAAGTACTTCTTGCCTGCTTCGACGCGGAACTTGGAGTAGGTCCCGCCGCGCACGACGCTGTCGCGGACGAAGGCGACGGGGACGTGGGTATGGCCGAAGAAGCAGAGCGACGTGTTCTGGTAGGTGAAGCTGGAAGCGGCCTCGAGTTTGTCGAAGACGTACTGCCAGCGCTGGGGGGCGTCGAGTGTGGCGTGGACGATCGTGAAGCTTCCGACGAGCCGGAGGTATTTCAGGTCCTGAAGCCACTTGCGATCCTCGGCGCTGAGTTGGCCGCGGGTCCAGGACACGGCCTCGAGGGCGAGGGGGTTGAAGCCCTCGGCGAAGGCGTCGTTGGAGCAATACTCGTCATGGTTGCCCTTGACGCAGGGCATGGCCATGTCGCGGACGATACGGAGGCACTCGCACGGGTTGGCGCCGTAGCCGACGACATCGCCGAGGCAGACGTAGTGTGTGCAGCGCTGGTCCTTGGTGTCGGCGAGGACGGTCTGGAGGGCGTCGAGGTTGCCGTGAATATCGGCGATGATGGCGTATCTCATCTCGTCAGGCTTGGTACGAACTCTGGCGCTAGCGAATGATCTGGAACCCGCGGAGGTCGCCGCGTGGTTCGCTCCACTGGTTGCTCTCGTCGCGTATCATGGGGCCGATGCCGGCTTCGCGGATGGCCTGGCAGAATGCCTCGAGTTCAGTGCGGCTTCCCTCGGCGAGAAGTTCCACGCGGCCATCGGCCAGGTTGCGCACGGTACCGCACACGTCGAAGCCACTCGCCACTTCCCGCGCAGTGTAGCGGAAACCGACGCCCTGGACGTGTCCGGAATACAGCACAATGACTCGTTTTCTTTCTTCCATCGCCCGTCGATCCGCAGCCACCGAACCCTTATCCGCCGGAGGGCGGATCGAACGGGTGATCGCAGGCTGCAATGAAGACACAGGAGAGTTGTCGGTCTCAACGATTTTGTCCTGGTGCGCTGGAGAACGCACAGGAGGTCTAGCCGCCTGCTCCCTCCTTGGCACCCTTGCGGCCGACGCCTTCCTGGACCAGGGCGACGAGGTAGTCGCGGTTCATGCGGGTGATGAAGTCGAGGTTGATCTCCTTGGGGCAGACGGCTGCGCAGGAGCCTGTGACGGTGCAGTTGCCGAAGCCTTCGTCGTCCATGGCATTGACCATGGCGAGCACGCGGCGGTAGCGCTCCGGCTGGCCCTGGGGCAGGAGGCCGAGGTGGCCGACCTTGGCGGAGACGAAGAGCATGGCGCTGGCGTTCTTGCAGGCGGCCACGCAGGCGCCGCAGCCGATGCACTGGGCGGCGTCCATGGCCCGGTCGGAATCGATTTTTGAGATCGGGATCGAGTTGGCGTCGGGGGCTGCGCCGGTGCGGACGGAGACGTAGCCGCCGACGGACATGATGCGGTCGAAGGCGGTGCGGTCGGTGACGAGGTCGCGGATGACGGGGAACGGTTTGGCGCGGAAGGGTTCGATCGTGATGGTTTCTCCATCCTTGAAGCTGCGGACGTAGGTCTGGCAGCTGGCGACGGCGCGGTGGGGGCCGTGGGGTTTGCCATTGATGACGAGGGAGCAGGTGCCACAGATGCCTTCCCGGCAATCGTGGGCGAAGGCGATCGGTTCCTCGCCCTTCAGCGTGAGTTCGTCGTTCACGACGTCGAGCATCTCGAGGAACGACATGTCCGGATTGAGGTCCGGAGTGGCGTAGGTCTTGAACTCGCCGCGGGCATGGGGTCCGGGCTGGCGCCAGACTTTGAGGTTAACGCGCATGGGAATGATGGAGGATCGTGGGTGTCGGGAGGTGGGCCGCCTTTCCGGGCTCGGACCTCACTTGTAATTTCGCTTCACCATTTTCGCCGACTCGTACACGAGCGGCTCCTTGTTGAGGATCGGGGCCTTGCCTTCGCCGGCATATTCCCACGCCGCAACATAGGCGTAGTCGTCATCGTTGCGGTCGCATTCGCCCTCGGCATCGACGTGTTCCTCCCGGAAATGGCACCCGCAGGACTCATCACGGCTGAGGGCGTCGCGGCAGAGCAATTCGCCGAGCTCGAGGAAATCGGCCACGCGATGGGCGCTTTCGAGGGACTGGTTGAGGGTGCCGCCGTCGCCGGGGACATTGACGTTTGCCCAGAACTCCTCGCGCAACGCGGGGATTTCGCGGAGGCCCTGCTCGAGTCCGCGGGCGTTTCGCGCCATGCCACAGCGGTCCCAGAGAATCTTGCCAAGGCGCTTGTGGAAATGGCTGACCGGCTGGCGGCCCTTGACCGAGAGGAGCCGCTGGACCGTGCCGGTGACCTGCGCCTCGGCCGCCACAAACTCGGGGGCGTCCGTGGACGGGCGGCTCCCGGGTTTGATCCCGGCGATGTAGTCGCCGATCGTGTAGGGGATGACGAAATAACCATCGGCCAGGCCCTGCATCAGGGCCGACGCGCCGAGGCGGTTCGCGCCGTGGTCCGAGAAATTCGCTTCGCCGAGCACGAACAGGCCGGGGATGCTGGACATCAGGTTGTAGTCCACCCAGAGCCCGCCCATCGTGTAATGGACGGCGGGGAAGATGCGCATCGGGGCCTTGTACGCGTCCTCGTTGGTGATCTCGCGATAGATGTCGAAGAGGTTGCCGTAGCGTTCGCGCACCGCGCTTTCGCCCAGGCGCCGGATGGAATCCGAGAAATCCAGATAGACGCCGAGGCCCGATTCACCGACGCCACGGCCTTCGTCGCAGACTTTCTTGGCGGCGCGCGACGAGATGTCACGGGGGGCGAGGTTGCCGTAGGCGGGGTACATCCGCTCGAGGTAGTAATCGCGATCCTCTTCGGCGATGTCGCCGGGTCTTCTCTTGGCGTCGGCGCCCTTCTTGGGAACCCAGATGCGTCCGTCATTCCGCAGCGATTCCGACATGAGGGTCAGCTTGGACTGGTAATCGCCGGAGACCGGGATGCAGGTGGGATGGATCTGGGTGAAGCAGGGATTGGCGAAGCAGGCGCCGCGTTTGTAGGCACGCCAGATGGCGGTGCAGTTGGACAGGCGGCCGTAGGTCGAGAGGTTGAAGACGTTGCCGTAACCACCGGTGGCGAGGACCACGGCGTCGGCGGAATGGCGGGTGACCTGGCCGGAGAGGAGGTTGCGGCAGATGATGCCACGGGCCTGGCCGTTGATGACGACGACGTCCATCATCTCCTCGTGGGCGAGCATCTCGACGCTGCCGGCGCCGACCATGCGGATGAGCGCCGAATAGGCGCCCAGGAGGAGCTGCTGCCCGGTCTGGCCGCGTGCGTAGAAGGTGCGGGAGACCTGTGCTCCGCCGAAGGATCGATTGGCGAGCAGGCCGCCGTATTCACGGGCGAACGGGACGCCCTGCGCGACGCATTGGTCGATGATTTTCACCGACACCTCGGCGAGGCGGTGGACATTGGCCTCGCGGGCCCGGTAGTCGCCGCCCTTGATCGTGTCGTAGAAAAGCCGGTGAACGCTGTCGCCGTCGTTCTGGTAGTTCTTGGCGGCGTTGATGCCGCCCTGGGCGGCCACGGAGTGCGCGCGGCGGCCGGTGTCGTGGTAGATGACGCACTTCACCTTGTAACCGAGCTCGGCGAGGGATGCCGCGGCGGACGCGCCGGCGAGGCCGGCACCGACCACGATGATCTCGTATTTCCGTTTGTTGGCCGGGTTCACCAGCCTGATCGATCCGAGGTGCTTGGTCCATTTCTGCTCCAGGGGACCGGCGGGGATCTTGGATTCGAGTTTCATGAGGCGGACGGGACGAAGTGGGATTGGGAGCCTGGGTCTCGGGTCAGCTGACGATGCGCAGGAAAATGGCGATCGGGATCGACGCGTAACCGAGGAAGATCCCGATGGAAACGCACTTGGCCAGGGCTTCGAGGCGGGTGCGCCAGGCGCCCTCGGCGATGCCGAGCGACTGGAACATCGCGCTGGCTCCGTGGCTGAGGTGAATGCAGAGGAGGCCGATCGCGACCAGATAGAACAGGGACACGATCGGGCTGCCGAACCCGATCACCAGCATCTGATGGACGTCCTTCCATCCGTTCTGGGGCCCGCCGACCACCGTCAGCGTGCTGAAGTCCTTGCCTGCGAAATTGATCGCGCTGAGTTGAACCGTGTAGTGCAGGAGGTGGTAGACCACGAAGGCGGCGATCACCAGGCCGGTCATGAACATGTACTGCGAGGCCCAGGAGGCGCCGAACGGACCCGTGCCCGCGCCGTAGGTCGAGGGTCGCGCCGAGTTGTTCTGGGCGTTCAAGGTGACCGCGGACCACACATGGAGTCCAACGATCCCCACGAGGCTGAGGCGGATGATCCAGAGGAGTCCCTCACTCGCGTGGAGCAGGTGGGCGTAGGCATTGATGTGCTCCTTGGGCAGAAAGACCTGGAGATTGCCAACCAGATGGCCGATCACGAACAGGAACATGGCCGCGCCGGTGGCGCCCATGATCATCTTTTTGCCAATGGAGGATTGGAAGAGAAGCTGCAGCGGTTTCATGGCTTGGCGGTCCCACCCGACTCAGACGATTCCCGCGATGACAGTCCCTCGCCGTACAAGGATACTAATGTTCATTAGCTGGAGAACTCCTTTCGGCTGGCGTGCACGTCGAATACTTATCGGACCCTCCCGGGGACGGTCAACGGTCACGGAGAAAAAACTTGGGGAATGGCCGTGCCGGGGGCTTGCCCGGTACCGCAGGAGGGTGGTGTTCGGGGACACCGCGTCGCGGGGATGCCTTTCAGAGGTCGCTGGGGCACCCGGATCCGACCTCCATCTTCCTGTCGCTCCCGGGACGCCCGACGCTGGCTATCCAGCGCGGGATCTCGGTGAGCGACTGGATCTGGAGATCGTGGGACGGGGTGTCGCGGCGCAGGTGCAGGGCCTGCAGCCCGGCGGCGGTGGCTCCCGAGAAATCCTCGCGAAGCGCGTCTCCCACGTGGAGCGCGGCAGAGGCTGGGCAGCCGAGTCGTCGCAGGGCCTCCTCGAAGATGACAGCCGATGGTTTGACGAATCCCACCTCGCAGGAGATCACGATGCAGTTGAAGTAGCGGTCGAGGCGGAGATCCTCGAGCAGGGGACGCAGGCGGTCGTCCCAGTTGGAGACGATCGCGAGGTCGAGTCCCTGTCCCGCAAGGCACTCGAGCGTGGGGATGACGTCGTCGTAGATCCGCCAGGCCGAGGCGCGGCTGAATTCGCTGAAAAGGGTGTCGAATAAGGTCTGGCTGGCAGGCTTCGGGAGAAGTCCGGCGAACACCTCGTCGACCAGTCGTTCCCAGTCGTCGCGGTGGTGTTGGAATGGCCGGACGCGGCCCCAGACCTGGCGGAAACGTTCCTCGAGGATTTTGGCGGGGATTCGCGGACCGCCATTCAGGGCGGCGATTCGCGAATAGATGTCACCGACCGAGGGCGCGGCTGTGAGCAGTGTGCCGCCCACGTCGAACGTGACGGCTTTTATGGCTGACGAAACGGGCATGGGGGATGGGCGATGGCGGGACGTCGCGCGCTCAGCGGGAATGCGAGAGGAACCAATCGTAGAGCGCCGGGTCGTCGTACGCGGCTGTCCACGAATTGTGGTCGGCATCCGGGTAGATCGTGAGCTTCACCTTGTTCCCGATCCTCGCGAAGGCGGCCACCATGGCTTCACTGTCGCGGAGAGGGACGACGGAATCCTTCGCTCCGTGGAATGCCCAGACGGGCAGTGTCGACAGCGCGTTGCGGCGCGGGCCACTGGCAATCCACACCCTCACAGGATCGCCCCAACCGCAGATGGGCGCGACAGCCGCGAAACGCTCGGGCCGGGCCGTGGACCAGATCCAGCTGCCATTGCCGCCCATGCTCAGGCCCGTGAGATAGACGCGGGCAGCGTCGGTGTCATATCGGGCGAGGATGTGGTCCAGCAACGTGTCGAGTTCGTCGGGATTCCAGAACGCGTGGTCCGGGCACTGGGGTGAGACGACGACGAACGGGAAGTCCGGGCGCGACTTCACGATCTTGGGTGGGCCGTGGACCGTGACCTTGTCGATGTTGGTCCCGCGCTCGCCTGCGCCGTGAAGGAACACGATCAGGGGCCACTTCTTGCCGCTGCCGGCGCGGTAGCCGGCCGGGAGGAACACCTGGTAATCGAGGCTGTTGGAAACCTGCCTGGAAACCTGGAAATGCCGGGCTTGCTGGGTCCCGGGGGCGGGCGGGGCCTGCCGTTGCGGCCGGTGGGCGCAAGCCGTGAGAAGTCCACCGAGGACCATCAGGAGTGCGATCTGGACAAAGCAGGTGGGCCGTGAGGGATTCATGGGACGCCGGCAGGCTAGCGCATCCCATGCGAAACGTCATGGGGAAGGTGGTGGGAAAACTGCGTAGGCATCCCGGGCGCGCCTTGCGACCCGGGACGGGGATTCATGGAGGAGGGCGCTCCAGTGGACCCGGCGTGGCGATGGATCCGTCGCCATGGGTTTTCGGGGGGGGCGACCTTCGGGTGGAATATCCGTGGCGGATGGGGCCGTGGTCGGCGGGGTTTGGCAAGTGGAGCTGGGCTAATGAGGTTGAGTTGATTTCAGGGTACTTACGCATGCGCCGAAAGAAAGCCCGCATGATTTTGCACCAAGACACTTGCCATTGAGCGGGAGGCTGTGGGAGGAAACAGCGCGAGGTTCAAACCATCGAGCCCTGTGGACGAAATTCTTAAAACTGATTTGCTGTATGTGGCCGCGTTTTGTGTGGCCGGTCTCGTGTTCGCCATCGGTCCGTTCGTGGCGGTCTTTTTCCTGTCCGCGCGGCGGACGCGCGCCTACGCGAACATGACCGATCAGGCGGTGGAATGCGGCATGGCGCCGATTGGCGACGCCTGGATCCGCTACTGCGCCGCCTATTATCTGTACGCGCTGGTGTTTGTCGCCTTTGCGGTGGATGTCCTTTACCTTATCCCCGTGGCGATCGTGTATAACCGGGCCGGGTTCCCGATCCGGGACCTGGTCGAGGTCGCGATTTTTGTCGGAATACTATCGTTGGTCATCGTTTACGCTTGGAAGAAAGGCGTGTTTGAATGGAAGCGCAAGGACAACACAAGTGCGGCTGCTCCGTGACGCCCTCCGAGGGCGGGGCGGGTGCATGCCCGTCTCCGTTCCCGGCCCAACCCGTGGAGGGTTCGGAAATCCCGCCGGAATGTTCGTCGATCGTCCGGTTCGCGAAGCTCGATGAACTGCTCGCCCTCGGACGGGCGAACTCTCTCTGGCCGCTCACTTTCGGTCTCGCCTGCTGTGCCATCGAGATGATGGCGGCGGGAGCATCGCGTTTCGACCTCTCGCGTTTCGGCGCCGAGGTGTTCCGTCCGTCGCCGCGCCAGGCCGACGTCATGATCGTGGCTGGCACGATCAACAAGAAAATGGCGCTGGCGGTGAAGACCCTCTACGACCAGATGCCCGAGCCCAAGTGGGTCATAGCGATGGGCAACTGTGCAATCTCCGGCGGGCCGTTCGTCTTTCCCGGCCAGTACGCCGTGGTGGAAGGCGTCGACAAGTTGTTCCCGGTCGATGTGTATGTCCCGGGTTGCCCGCCTCGTCCCGAGGCCTTGATCGAAGGCATCATCGCACTCGAGGAGAAGATCACCGGGAAACGCCGCTGGCCTCGGGTCCAACCGCAATGACCCCGACTCTCGAGGCTCTCCACAAGTCCTTCATGAGCCTGCTGAACCTGGACCCGGCGTCCCAGTCGATGGAAGCCGTTCCCGGCCCCATTGCGGTTCCGACGGTTCCGGCCGCTCCGGCGCTCGTCTCCACATCGGATGGGGGGATGCCTCCCGTGGCGCCGGGTGCGGTTGCGGTTGCCGTTCCCGCGTTGCCCGTGGGTCCCTGCCAGTGGGTGGACGCGAAGAAGCGGGGCTGGCATCTCGACGTCCGCGTGCCTTCCGGCGAGGTCGTGGAAGCGGCGCGGTTGGTGGACGCGCAGGGTTTTGCCATCGATGCGGTCACCGGGGTCGACTGGATTGCGGCGGGTGAGATGGAAGTGGTCTATGACTTCTTCCACCCCATTTCGCCGCTGCGGATCGTGGTGCGTACGCGTGTGCCGCGGGACAAGGCGGAGTTGCCGACGATTTCCGGTGTTTTTCCGGGGGCGAACTGGCACGAGCGTGAGACCCACGATTTCTTCGGC
>CAIMTB010000449.1 GCA_903844265.1 uncultured Verrucomicrobiota bacterium | reverse complement strand
GTGGCAGTCGACGTCAGGAGACTCAAACTTGACCCAAATGCCAATGAACGGAGTCTCCTTACGTCGGCTGCCATCAGGAAGTGACTCTTTTTCGACGGGCTGCTAAACCAACGCAACAACCAATATAGCCATGGGCAAGATCAGCATCGGTATCAACATGGAATTTGTCCGCCACGAGGACAAGAGCTTCGAATGGGGCGTCAAGAAGGCCGCCGAACTCGGGTATGAGTATGTCGAGCCGATGGTCCATTGGGGACGCGAGCTCCTCAGCGAGGCTGGTTATTTCCACAGCGTCTCGATGCTCGACGATCCGCTGCGCCTGAGCCGTGCCTGCGCCCAGCATGGGATCAAGATGTCCGGACTCTCCGCACACACTCCCATCACCAAGCCTGAGATCGGCACCGAGTATCTCAAGCAGGCCATCCGCTTCGCGGCTGAGGCGGGCGCACCGGTGGTCAACACGGACGAGGGACCGAAGCAGCCGTGGACGACCGAGGACGAGGATTTCGTTCTGATGCGTTACACCCTGATGGAGGCCTCGATGGTGGCGGAGCCGCGGGGCATCCTGATCGGGATCGAGTGTCACCAGCAGTACAGCCGCACCCCCGAGGGCCTGGACCGCATCGCCAAGCTCGTGAAAAGCCCGGCGATCGGCATCAACTATGACACGGGAAATGCGTTCCTCTGCGGTCACGATCCCTACAAGTGGCTCAGGCGCGTGATGAAGCGGATGGTTCACCTCCACGGAAAGGACATCTCCGTGGACCAGGGCGACGCCGAGCGCGGCAAGGTCACGGGCACCCCGGTCGGCTGTGCCTGCGGCGACGGCGTGATCGACTGGGCGCGTGTGATCGGCGCGGTCAAGAAGGACTGCCCGCGCGACATCGTCCTCTCGGTGGAGTGCGGAACGGTGGAGCAGGCGAAGCGCTCCCTCGAGCATCTGCGGAAACTTGTGTAGGAACCCGGCGAGCAATCGCGGCCATGGGGGGCGCTGACGGAGTTCGCCCCCCATGGCCTCACCGCCGTCACTCAAGGCACTGCGGGGCCGGAAGAGAGGGCCACGCCGTCGTACAGGGCGCGGCCGCCGGGATAGATCTTCACCGCGGTCACATACACCTCGCGTCCCGCGACGACCAGTGGGGTCGGGGCTGGTCCTGACGAAGCGAGGCGGTGGATCCACGCGGGTTCCTTCTCCGCCGCGGCGCACCAGGCGGGATCCGACGCGAGCACGATGGGGGTCGCTTGGGGCAATGCGAGGATCTGGAACGGCAGCACGCGCTCGAACGAGCGGGGAGGCGCGACGACAACGAGGGCGGGAACCTGGATGACTGCGATGGCGGCTGTTCCTGGCTGGACCAGCGCCAGCGCTGGTGCGGGCGCCGGCGGCACCTGGGCCTGCTTGACCTCGAGCTTGATCATCCGCGCGACGGCTTCCGGACCGGAATCGCCGAGGACGGCGCTGACCCAGTCGAGGAGGAGGTGGCGGACGGCGTTGAGATCGGCGGCGTGGGCGATGGGTTCGATGCCGCCGGTCTTGCGGATGGCTTTGACGAGGCTGGAGATTTCCTTGAGGTAGACGTTCTTTTGGGCCCCCGGGATGTAATACATGAACACTAGGTGGACTTTTGCGGCATCGGGCGCCCCGTATTCGATGCCATGAACTGACCAGCCGATGGCGCAGAAGAGTTCGCCTTCCTCGCGGCGCGCGCGGACATGGGGGACGCCGACGCCTGCTCCGATGCCTGTGTTGCAGGCGTTTTCGCGGCGTTGGATTTCCTCGATGGCATCGGTGCCGACCTCGATGTCGGGGTTGGCGTCGAGGATCCGCGCGAGGAACTCGAGGGCGCGGGCCTTGTCGACTTCGGGGAGTTCGAAGAGGCGTCCGTCCTGGAGCGCGTTGAGAATGCTTCGCATGTCGGTTGAGAGGTCGGGGGCGGAATCCAGATCAATCCATGCCGAAGCGTCGGTTGAACCAGGTTTTCATGCCGTGGGTGAGGACGCCGTAGGCGACGAGGAATCCGGCGATCCAGAGGAAGTAGGACGCGGGCAACCGGGTGAAGCCGAGCATGCCTGCGAAGGACGAGAACGGCAGCCACATGCCGATGACCATGATCGCGATCGTCGTGAACGACATGGGCCGGCTCGCGCGGCTCTGCAGGAACGGGATCCGGTTGGTCCGGATGATATGCACGATCAGGGTCTGCGTGAGGAGCGACTCGACGAACCAGCCGGTGTGGAAAAGTTGGGCGAAGTGGGTCTTGTCGGCGGCGGAGGTCGTCGGGTTTGTGAACGCCTCGCAGCCGAAGACCTTGAGCATCAGGAAAAACGTCGCGTAATCGAAGATCGAGCTGATCGGCCCGACGAAGACCATGAAGTTGCGGATGCTCTTGATGTTCCAGCGCCGCGGCTTGGCAAGGTATTCGTCGTCGACGTTATCGAGTGGAATGCCGGCCTGCGAAACGTCGTAGAGAAGGTTGTTCACGAGCACCTGGATGGGTTCCATGGGCAGGAACGGCAGGAACCACGCGCCGCCCACGACGCTGAACATGTTCCCGAAGTTCGAGCTCGCGCCCATCCGGATGTATTTCACGATGTTCCCGAACACCTTCCGGCCCTCGAGTATCCCGTCCTCGAGGACGAGCAGGCTCTTCTCGAGCAGGATGATGTCCGCGGATTCCTTCGCGACATCGACCGCGGTGTCCACGGAGATGCCCACATCGGCGGCCTTCATGGCCAGCACATCATTGATGCCGTCGCCGAGGAAACCAACCACGTGTCCGCGGGCTCTCAGCGTCTGGATGACCTGTTCCTTCTGGTCGGGAGTGAGCCGGGCGAGGACGTCGGCTTCCTCGACCGTTCGGCTGAAGGCATCGGCGTCGAGGGCGGCGAGTTGCGGGCCGGTGAAGAGCTTCGAGGCCGACATGCCCACGTCGCGGCAGACCTTGCGGGTGACGAGTTCGTTGTCGCCCGTGAGGATTTTCACGGCCACACCGGAACGCGTCAGAGCGGCGATGGCACGGGCGGAACTGTCCTTGGCAGGGTCGAAAAACGCGACATAGCCGAGCAGCGTGAGATCGGACTCGTCAGCGACCGAGAAGACCTGCTTCGAGCGGTCGAACTCGCGGTAGGCAATGGCGAGGACCCGATAGCCGTCGGTGCTGAGGTTGCGATACTCATCCATCAGGTCGTCACGGATCAGCTGGATGAGGGGGTTGATGTCCTCGTCGACCTGGTAGTTGCCGCAGATGGAGGCGACCTCCTCGACGGCACCTTTGCAGATGAGGACGTGACGGCCCTCGTGGTCGATGACCACGGACATGCGGCGACGTTTGAAGTCGAAGGGGATCTCGTCGACCTTGCGGCAGTCGCGTTCGACGTCGAGTTCGCTATGGGCGAGGATGGCGCGGTCGAGGAGGTTCTGCAGGCCGGTCTGGTAGAAGCTGTTCATGTAGGCGTAGCGCAGCACGTCCTCCGAGGAGCGGCTGGTCACGTCGACATAACGTTCCAGGACCACGTGGTCCTGGGTGAGGGTTCCGGTCTTGTCCGTGCAAAGGACATCCATGGCTCCAAAGTTCTGGATCGCATGGAGATGCTTCACGATGACCTTCTTGCGGGACATCTGCAGCGCGCCCTTGGAGAGGCAGACCGTGATGATCATCGGCAGCATCTCGGGGGTGAGGCCCACGGCGACGGAGAGCGCGAACAAAAGCGCGGCGGACCAGTCGCCCTTGGTCGTCCCCGCGATCACGAACGTGGAGGCGACCATCACCACCATGAAGCGGATCATCAGCCAGGTGAACGCGTTCACGCCCAGGTCGAAGCTGGTGGCCTGACGGCGGCCGGCGAGCTTCATGGCGATCGCGCCGAAGTGGGTGCGGGCGCCGGTGACGAGGACTACGCCGCGGGCGGTTCCGCTGAGCACGTTGCTGCCCATGAAGCAGGCGTTGGTGAATTCGAACGCTGCGCGGGCCTGGGGCTGGTTGGGGTCGGCGTTCTTCTCCACCGGCATCGATTCACCGGTCAGGGCAGACTGGCTGACGAAGAAATCCTTGGCCGAAAGGACCCGGATATCGGCGGGGATGAGGCTGCCCGCGGCGAGGACGACGATGTCGCCGGGAACAATCTCCTCGAGTGGGACGGCGATTTCCTTGCCATCGCGCAGGACGGTGGCGTTGGTCTTGACGAGCTTCTGCAGTTGCTCGATGGCGCGGGAGGAGCGGGCTTCCTGGAAGTAGGAGAGGAAAACGCTCAGGCAGACCATGCTTCCAACCACGGCCGTTGAGCGGAGGTCGCCCATGGCCCACGAGACGGCTGCAATGATCAGGAGCTGGATGACCAGCGGGTTCTTCACCCTGTGGGCGAGATCCTGAAGGAGCGTCATGCGCCCCTTTGCGGCCACGGTGTTGAGGCCGACGCGTCCACGCGTCTCGGCGGCAGTGGTCGACGAAATTCCCGCGACGGAAGTGCCGAGCTCGCGAAAGAGTTCGGCTTCGCCGGAGGTGTAGAGCGTCGAGCTCGCGGGCATGCTATGAAACCAACGGGCGCTGAGCGTCCGCACGGGGAGCCGCGGGTTCAAGACCAATGCTTGGAATCGCGAAGAAGCACGGCGGATCACGGGGTGCAGCCTCGGCGCCGCCCGTGCCTCGCGAGCTTCGGAGGGCGTGACGATGTGGACCAACGGGTGATCTGCATCCGCTAATGAAAGACCTGTCCCTTGATGAGGTGTCTCGCCCACTTCCAATAATCTGAGATGCACCCCTTCGCGCTCCAGGAACAGGTAGCTTCTTGTCGGCGGCGCCGGAACCGGGTTTCATGAGGCATGACCACGGCCCACTCGCTGCTGTTCTCCATCGCCATGACTGGACTCGCGTTGTCATCGGTCCGCGCAGCCTCGCCCGCACCTGCCACGGAGCGGGTCTACTTCGGGACATACACGGGCGGGAAGAGCGAGGGGATCTACGTGAGCACCTTGGATGTCGCGAGCGGACAGTTGAGCGCGCCGCGGTTGGCGGCGAAGACTCCGAGCCCGTCGTTTGTCGCGTTCGATCCTTCGGGGCATCGGCTCTACGCGGTGAACGAATTGGACCGTTTCCGAGACGAGAAGGGCGCTGGTGGTGTGGCCGCCTTCACCATCCAACCGGAGAGCGGCGACCTGACTCCCTTGAACCAGCAGAGTTCAAAGGGGGCGCACCCGTGTCATCTCTCGGTGGACCACACGGGAAAATGGGTGCTTGTGGCGAACTATACCGGCGGCAACCTGGCGGTCCTCCCGATCCAGCCCGATGGCTCCCTGGGTGCCGCGGTGCAGGTCGTGAGGCACGAAGGGTGGAGCGTGAATGGGCAACGCCAGAATGAACCGCACGCGCATTCCATCAATCTCGACGCCGCCAATCGCGTCGCGGTCGCGGCGGATCTGGGGATCGACAAGCTCATGATCTACCAGTTCGACGCCACCAACGGACGGCTGTCGGCAGCCGATTGTCCTGCGGTTCGCGCCGCGCCTGGTTCCGGCCCGCGACACTTCGCCTTTCATCCCAACGGAAAGCAGGCGTTCGTGATCAATGAGATCAACTCGACGCTGACGTCGCTCCGGTATGACCCGAAGAAGGCGACGTTCGAGGAGGTGATGACGATCTCCACATTGCCGGGCGGCAAGCCCGTCGCAGGCAACACGACCGCCGATGTGCGCGTGCATCCCACGGGGAAATTCGTCTACGGCTCGAACCGCGGCCACGACAGCATCGCCATCTTCAGGCTCGAAAGCCGCGGCAAGCTGGTGCCCGTGGGCTGCGAATCGACGCAGGGCAAGACCCCTCGCGGCTTCGGGATCGACCCGACAGGCCAATGGCTTCTCGCCGCGAATCAGGATTCTGACTCGGTGGTGGTGTTCCGCATCGATCCGAAGACCGGGGCGCTGACGCCCACGGGCCAGAAGATCGAAGTGGGCAAGCCGGTCTGCGTGAGGTTCGCGCCGTGAGCCTCAACCACGCAGCTGGGAAGGGTGGAGATCCCTCCGGGATGGGAAACGACTCACATCTCGCCGCGCTCAAGTGCGGCGAGGACGTGAGGGTCCCGGACGTCGACCCATCGGCCGGCGATCTTCAAGCCGGCCATGAGCCGGCCGGAATCCACGAGCATGCTGATCGCGTCAGTCAGCTCATACTCGCCTCGTGGCGAACGTTGCAGGCGCCCGATGACATCGTAGATTTCAGGCCTGAAAACGTAGATGCCGGCGTTGTAATAGAACGGTCCTTCGGCATTCACGAGACCCGCTGCGACGAGTTCCGCAATCTGATCCGCTGACGGTTTCTCGACGAGCCGCCGCAGGCAGAAGGCGTCGTCGAAGATGTTGATCCCGCCCTTCGAGACATCCTCACCCACGGTGACCGTGATGACGCCTGAAAAGTCCTGCTCGCGGAAGCGCGCGAGCATCTGCGCATAGGTGTCGGGCGGGACGAGAATGTCCCCGTAGGTCAGCAGGAAATCGTCCGTGCCGACAAAGCTCCGCGCGTACACGGGCGCGCGGCCGGTGCCGTCC
>CAIMTB010000448.1 GCA_903844265.1 uncultured Verrucomicrobiota bacterium | reverse complement strand
GCGATCACGCTCTTCAACGAGAGGCGAAGGAATGACAAGGGCGAGGAGGTCGCTGTGGACGTGGTGTATGTGGGGCTTGGCGCTGCGTATTTTGTGAACGATTCGGGGGACTTCGCCGGCGTAGGCTCCCCGGGTGAGACCGGCTGGGTGTGGCGTGCTCAGGGTGGAATAGCCCAGGCCGTCAGGGACGTCATTCGGATTTATCGCAACGACGAACCCGCCCGATTCGTCTCCCTCCCGGTAACCATCAAGTAAGGTGCCGAGCCCTATCCCCATGCGAGCCCAAGCGATCAAGATTCTGTTTCTATCCCTGGCGGCGGTCTGGGTCTTGGCCGCCCGTTGCGCGGATACCCTCGAGAGTGTGGCCAAGGGGGCATCCAATGACCTTCAGCAAGCCTTGGCAGACCTGGCGAGCGCTCGGCAGGGCATCGACGCCGAACGCCTTCCACTCGCTCGAAAGGTCGCGGACGCGGAGCAACGGCTTGTCGATCGACGCCTCGAATTCAGCAAGGCCCAGCGCTTCCAGGAGAATCAGTTGGTGGAACTCAATGCCCTCAAGGCTGAGGCCAGGCAGAGATCTGACGAGGTCAAGTACATCGACTCTCTACTCGGCGAATATGGGCGGTCGTTTAGGACCCGGCTCAATTTTGTGGAGGAGCCGAAGTATCAGCCGACGTTTGAGAGCTTTGAAAAGGCAGGCGTTGCCGTCGAGCTTTCCCCGGCGGAACGCTTCCCTTTGCGGGCCGCGTTGTTGACCACCGCCCTGGAACGGGCGGAACGCGCCCTGGGCGGAGAGTTTGTCGAGGGGCGGGCCTTGGACAGGTTGGGTCGCGTTCAGCCGGGCAAAGTCGCGCTGGTGGGGCCCGTGGCCGTTTTCGCGGCGCATTCCGGCGGATCCGCCGGGGTTTTGCAGCAGGAGTTGAACAAGTCGGATCCCACGGTGGTCACGGTCGATCCGCGACAGATTCAGGCCAGCAGGGAATTGGTAACCTCAGGCCACGGTTCGCTGATCGTGGATCCTACCCTGGGCAATGCCTTTCGCATGAGCACCCTGGAGGAAGGCCTCGCCGATCGTTTGGCCAAAGGCGGCCTGATCATGATCCCGCTGCTGGGTCTCGGTCTGGCATCGGTGGGGTTGGCACTGATGAAGTGGCTCCAACTCGCTCGGATCCGGGTCGCCCGCGAGAGCGATCTCCAGACCGTGTTGCGCCACATCCAGGCGAGCGAACCCGGACTAGCCACCCAGCACGCACGACGCATCTCCGGCCTCTCGGGGAACCTGTTGGCCACGGCGGTCGAGCACGTTGGGGAGAAGAAGGAATACATCGAGGAAGTCCTTTACGAGAAGATGTTGGCAGCTCGCGCTACCGTGGATCGCGGCCTGGCGTTCCTCGCGCTGGCTGCGACCACGGGCCCCCTGCTTGGCTTGTTGGGGACGGTCATGGGGATGATCTCAACCTTCAAGATGATCTCCTCGGTGGGGAGCGGGGATCCAAAGCAGCTCGCCGCAGGCATTTCGGAGGCTCTCATCTGCACCGCCACGGGCATGGC
Source organism: uncultured Verrucomicrobiota bacterium (assembly GCA_903844265.1). GTDB lineage: Bacteria > Verrucomicrobiota > Verrucomicrobiia > Limisphaerales > CAIMTB01 > CAIMTB01. Next base: position 1,246 of record CAIMTB010000448.1, on the reverse strand, counting down.
TGTCGCCATTCCTTCGCTGCTTTTCCACGCGTTCCTGAGCCGGAAGGCCAAGGGAATCATTGGCAGCATGGAGCAGACAGCGGTCGGCTTCATCAACGGGGTGCCTGATCCCGAGTCCGACAGTCTTCTCGCCAGCAACACCTGACCCCTCTCCACCTGGGACCGCCATGAGCACGCAAGCCGCAATCGATCAGATCGTTCATACCTGGGGCAATGGCGGCTGGGTCATGATGGCCCTGGCTACCGTCGCTCTCGTCACCTACTCGGTCGCTCTTCGGTTGATGATGTTTCTGTACCATCGCGGACTCCCTAAAGTCACCGACTCGCACCTGCGCGCCTGGGTAGTGAATCCCGATCAGGCGCCGAATCGGTTCCGCGAGCTCATCCGCTATACCCAGGATGAGGTCCATTCCATGCGGGAGATAGAAGGGCGATTCCGGGAGGTGGAAGCGGCGAAGATCCCCGATGCCGATCGGCGGATCGCCTTCGTGAATGTCATGGTTGTGTCCGCGCCCTTGTTCGGCCTGCTCGGTACCGTCCTGGGAATGTTACTCACTTTCAGGGCTATCGGCGTGGGCGGAAGCTCCACGTCGGACATCATCGCCAAGGGGATCAGCGAGGCCCTTGTCGCGACGCAGACGGGAATGATGGTGGCGATCCCGGGTCTGGTTCTGGTGTACTTGGCCAAGCGGTGGCGCTCGGAATACGTTGTGTTTCTCGCGCGCCTGGAGGGGACCACCCTTCGCTATTTTCGGCCCCAATTCGCATCGGCCCAACCCGCAGGCCGTGCTGTCGGGTGCGGAAGCAAGGCCACGCAGGGGGATTGGAAAGACTCTGAGGTCCAAGCCAGTCGGTTGGACGCCATCTCCCAGCCGGTGAGCGTATGAGGTTCCGGCGAAATCTGGAGGAGCGCGAGGAGCCGATCGAGCTGAACCTGATCCCGTTGATCGACGTGATCATGTTTCTGCTCATCTTCTTCATCTCGACCACCAGTTTCATCGAGTTGCCTGGCGTGGAGGTGGACAAGCCGAGGACGGTGAGTGCCCGTCAAATGGAGAAGACCACCATCATCCTCGCCCTCACCAGCGACGGAAAGATCGCCTACGCCGGCAAGGAAATCGGTCTCGGAGGGGTTCGCCCGACTGTGAGACGGCTTTGTGCCAAGGACCCACTCAGCGTGGTCATTGAGGCGGACCAGCGCGCCCAATCCGGGTTGATGGTTCGGATCATCGACGAGGCCAAGCTG
>CAIMTB010000447.1 GCA_903844265.1 uncultured Verrucomicrobiota bacterium | reverse complement strand
GCTGGAGGAATGCGAGGTCGTGGAGGCGGCGGCCTCGGAGTCCGCCGGTACGGTGACGCTTTTCGAGAGTGGGGATCGCGATGGTTCCCATTCGCTTCTTGCCGACTGGGAAAAATCCAGCGGATCGCGCCGTGAGATCGCTGTCGCTGCCTGCACCCTGTCTTCGTTGCTTGAGGGACGTTCCGGATTCGAGCGCGGTGATTTCCTGAAGATCGACACGGAAGGTCATGATGTGGCGGTTCTCAGGGGCATGGGAGAATGGCTCTGTCCCCCGCGCGTTCCCGTCATCTACTCCGAGATGGGGCGGGATCGGGAATCGGGCTGGGAACTCCTCACGCGTGCGGGGTATCGCGGCTTTGGGTATCGTGCCCTGACCCGTCAGCCGATGCGCCGGCTCATGAAGCGCTACGGGGAAGGGGCGCCGGTCGCGCTGTTTCATCCGCTCGACTCCGCCTCGTCTGCGACCTCGGAGACTGTCTGGGTTGCGTCCCGGAGCGCTGCCGCGCAATTCCTTGAATCGCTCGCGGCGGATGCGGCGGCCCAGCCCTCGTAAAGCCGACTGCTGGGTCGAAGCCACGGTCGCCGCGGATTGATGGGCACCCGCGTCATCAGGTCCCCGGAGCGGTCGGACGCGTGGCAGCTTGCCGCAGCGCGCGCCCTGAAGGAAGCTGGCCGGGCTTTGCAGAACCTGCGGTCCATCCTCATCTTTGGAGCTCCTTATCTGGCGCGGTACCGGACCCGCATGGTCCTTGGGATTCTCCTTGGGGTGTTCTACGGCGTCTCGAACGGCGCGGCCATCTGGGGCGCGCGCTTCGTCTTTGAACGGCTTTCGGGGGTCACCGCCTCAAGCATGACCACCTCGGCCGGAGTCTCCCCGCGGGCGACCATCGCCACCGAAAAATCCACGACGGGCAAGGCCAGCGTGGTGGATCTTGTGGCCGCGGATTCGCAGCGCTGGGCGAAGCGGGCCGAATCGTGGACGCGGGAGCGACTGGGGCCCTGGCTGCCCGAGGCGGGGCGGAAGCCGGACTGGAAACAGGCGCTGGGCCTGATGCTGCTTCTGCCCTTCCTCATGGCACTGCGCGGGTACACCGGCTACTTCAGCAATTACTTCCTCAGCTGGGTCAGCGAACGGATGGTGAGCGACCTTCGACTCGACGTCCTCACCCGATTGAGCGGCCTTTCGGTCGACTACTTCTCCAAGGCCCGTTCGGGCGACCTGATCACGCGGATCAACTCCGATGCGCTGACGCTGCAGATCGCGCTGGGAAGCCGGCTCTCGGATCTGGTGAAGGAACCCGTGACCATCGCCAGCATCGTGTTGGCACTGCTGCTGATGAACCCGGCCCTGACCCTTTTCGTCGTGGTGTTCCTGCCGCTATGCGCGCTGCCCATTTCCAGGCTCGGCCGGAAGGCGCGGGAATCAGCCCGCCGCGTGGCGCAAGCCGCGACATTGCAGTCAGGCCTGCTGGTGGAATTCCTCGCCGGCATCCGCGTGGTGAAGGCGTTCGGGCTCGAGTCCCAGCAACTGGACCGGTTCCGGACCCTGTCCCGCGAGTCGGTCGGCCAAGGCATGCGGGCCATGCGGGCTCGGGAGATGGTCAACCCGATCATCGAGATCATCTCCGCCTTCGCCTTGAGCGCGCTGATCCTCTACATCGCCTTCCGCTCCATCCAGTTCACCGACCTGCTCACTTTTCTTGGCGGCACGGCCATTCTCTACACGCCCGTGCGGCGCCTCTCCCAACTGCACGTGGGCTTCGCCCAGGCCAGCGTGGCCGCGGAACGCATCGGCCAGATCCTCCGCGAACAGCCGAGCGTCCGCGATCCCGTCCTGCCCCGCACCCTGCGTGGTTTCGAACGGGAGATCGTCTTCGACCGCGTTGGCTTCGGCTACGACGAACGCCCGGTGCTCTCCGGTTTCAGCCTGACCATCCCGCGCGGACAAAAGCTGGGCGTGGCTGGCGAAAGTGGCTCGGGCAAGAGCACCCTGGTGAACCTGCTGTTCCGCTTCTACGACCCCACCTCGGGCTGCATCACCATCGACGGCATCGACCTCCGCGAAGCCGCAGGCGCCCAGATCCGGGAACACCTCGCCCTGGTCAGTCAGGACGTGGTGGTCTTCGACCTGACCGTGGCAGAGAACATCGCTTGCGGGCGCCCGGGGGCGACCCGGGCCGATGTCGTGGAGGCGGCCCGGGCGGCCTTTGCTCATGACTTCATCATGGCCCTCCCCCAAGGCTACGACACGCCGGTCGGCGAACGCGGGGTGACGCTCTCGGGCGGGCAACGCCAGCGTCTTTCCATAGCCCGGGCTTTCGTGCGCAACGCGCCGATCCTGGTCCTCGACGAGGCCACTGCGTCGCTGGATTCCCAAAGCGAACGCGAGGTGCAGACGGCGATTGAACGACTCGAGGAGAACCGCACCGTGCTCTGCGTCGCGCACCGGCTCAGCACGCTGATCAACATGGACCGCGTCATCACGCTGTCCGAGGGCCGGATCCTCGAGAGCGGCACGCCGCAGGAACTGCTCCGGGCCGGCGGCTCGTTTGCCGCCATGGCGCGGCTCCAGGGCATTGAAGTGCCACTGGTCTGACGTCCCCCAGGCCGCGACCGCGTTCAGCGGATCCAGGCGGCGAACCGCTCGCGCCGCGACCGGATGCTCTCCGGAAACGAATCGTCCAAGGGCACGATCCCGAGTTTCTGTTCGTCCCCCAGGAACCAGCGCCCCGTCTGGAGCGCCTGTTCAATGTGCTTCTCATCGAGAAACCCCTGTTGGTTGAACTCCTGGTGCGCGAATGCCTTCAGCTTCTGTCGAATCCGATCAACGCCGCCCATGTAGGAGAAATGCCACCCGGCATTCGGAACACGGTGGCCGTCCCACCGCCGTAGATCGAAGGCCGAAGTGAAATCCCGGAACCGCGTGGCCCGGGTTCCCTGCCAGATCGGCTGGTTCTGGGAGGCGCAGTTGAGGAAGTAGTAGAACTGCCGCTGATCGAAGGTCCACACGAACGGATGCCGCTTCTTCAGATAGAACCGGAGCCAACGGACCGCGAATGGAGTGGCCAGCAACCGATGCCGGAGATTCTCCAGCACACCGCTCCCGACCGGCATGGTCCGCGCCAAGGCCGCCACCGCCCGGGCATCGGGGATCTCGTCGGCATCCGAATGCAGAATGATGTCGTCGGGTTGGCAACCCACCAATCCGCGGTCCACACCACGCCGCTGCAACCCCTCCAGCAGCCACGTGTCCGCGGTGTCCGGCAGGTCGTCCACGATGATGTGCGTGATCTTCGGCAGGAACTTCCCGAACCGCTCGCGGTTCTCGGCAAAATACAGCGGCTTCGGCTGGTTGCTGTGCGTCCGCGTCGCCTCGGTCAGGACGAACCGGTCGACAACCGCGTCGAGTTCGTGCAGACGCACATCGAGCAACTCGAGTTCGTTGAAGAACGGAAAGGTGTCGATGATCATGATCGATGAGGCATCGAGGCGGCTACGGCCGGCGGCGGAGCGACCGCACGAACTGCCGGAGTTTGCGGAACGGCAGGGACAGGAATTTCTTCCGGACCATGCGCACCCGCTCGGCGGTCGAGGGCCGGAGCGGAGAATCGGCCGGCACGAACCAGTCGTTGTCCCCGATGCGCCGGATGAAGCGATAGCCATTCGCTGTCACCACGCGGTAGGTCGCCAGGGATTCACAGTGGTCCTCGATCGACAGCAACGTCGGTTGCCACCGCCGCCAGTCGAAGCCCCGCAGGGCCGGTACTTCGTAGCCTTCCAGATCGATCGAGAGATAATCGATCTTCGCCGGAGCCGCTTCTTCGAGGACTGAATTCAAGGTCCGGGCCGGACACATGAAAAACCCGCCCGGGGCCGCGTCGGCGGGGTCCGCGCAGATCTCCGCCAATTCGGTTCCGCTCAATCCGGACGCCGGAATCCGCATGCGCACTTCAGGCGGTCCGCCGGGCGCGACCAGCGCGCACGCGAAGACTTGCGAGGACGGACGCTGGGCGCGGCACAACGCAGCCAGCTCCGGGTTGGGCTCGATGAGGACGCCTCGCCAGCCCTGCTGCTCCAACAGCCAGGTCTGGCTGCTCACCACCGGGTGATTCGCCCCGGCCTCGACGAAGAATCCGCGGCGGCCACCAAAGAACGCCAGCACCTCGCGGTCTTCGCCGTGATGCGCATACGTCTCGCCTGGAGGTTGATGCGTCACGGCTCAGCCGAGTCGGCGCAACACGAACTCCGTGTTCCAGGCGCGGAACACCCGGCAGGCGTACCTCTCCTGGAACGACAGGCCGAACACCGCGACGATCGCCTGCCCAGCCCAGCCAAAGGGCCCGCGGCCAAAAATCAAGGTGCAGGGAGCGTTCGCCATCACGCGCGGATTCTAGCCATCGCCCTGCCCCGGATCAACGACACGAAACACCGTGCCACTTCGAGGGCGCCGCGCCTGGGTGTGTCCGCAAAGGACGGCGCGCAGCGGAGTGCGCGCCCCACCGTGAACCTGTGGCTGCGCCGGGGAGGGTGCAGTGCATGGCTGAGTTGTCGGGGCGACCTCTCCGAGGGCGCCGCGCCTGAGTGTGTCCGCGAAGGACGGCGCGCAGCGGAGTGCACGCCCCACCGTGAGCCTGGGCTCCGCCGCCCGCGTCACCTCTGATTTCTTGCGGTCAAAAAGGGGTGATAAACTTCCAAAGAGGGACTGGCGTCTTTGCGGAGTTCGGGCATTTTCTGGGCGCTCGTTATGATGCGCAAATTGCCCTGGCTTGTGGCTGGCCTTGCAGCCGCCTGGTTTCTCTCTGGTCTGATCCCGTCTTCGGGCCCGGCTCTCCGGGCGCGTGAATTCGGCAGCCTCCCGGTCCTCCTGAACGGCCGGGTGCAACCCCTCGATTCGGTGGCGCGCAACGCGTTGATGCAGATCCGCACCAAACAGTCCGTGCGCGTCCCGGCCGGGAAGGATGGGACGCCGGCGCAGACGCTTTCGGCGGTGGAGTGGTTCAAGGAGGTCCTGTTCAAGCGGGAGATGGCGGACACGAGGCCGGTGTTCCGGATTGATCATCCGGAGGTGATTTCGCTCCTGAAGATCCGCAGCGAGGACAAGCACTTCTCCTACGCGGAAATCCAGCCGGGCGTTGGCGAGCTTGAGCATGAGGCTCAGCGGATTGAGGAATCCAACCTGAAGCCCGAGCAGTTGACGCCGTACCAGAAGGCAGTCTCGACGACCTACAGCCGCATCGTCCTGTATCATCGGCTGAAGAACAGTCTGAAGTCCGAGGTCATTGGCGATTTTGGGACCGAGCTGGCCGCGTACGAAAAGGCGCTGGGTCCGGGGCGGGTGGCGGCCGAGGCGGAGCGTGCGGGCAAGCCGTTTGAGAAGGCGGACCTGGATCTGCTTCTGGGGCACATGTCGCAGTTCGAGAACATTTCGCGCTTTGCCTATCCGCTGATGGTTCCCGGCCTGGCGGCGGGTCACGGCAAGGACGATTGGAAGAATGTGGGCGATGCGCTGCTGGAGTCCGCCCGTGATGGGAAGCTGCCCGATCCGATCCGTTTCTATGCGGCGATGAACGATGCCTATCGGGCGAGCGACGACGGCAAGTTCGAGAAGGCGGTGGGGGAGTTTCGTTCGTGGCTGGTGGCGCACGATTACGTTCGTGAGATGAAGAAGGGCCAGAACGAGGAGTCCTTCAACCACATCCAGGCCTTCTACAAGGCGATGTCGATGTACGTTCTGGCATTCCTTCTGGCGGCCATCTCCTGGTTCAACCGGAACGAGACCCTGCGGCGCACGGGCGTGAACCTGATCTGGGTCGCTCTGGCGCTCCACACTCTGGGGCTGGTGTACCGTATGGCCCTCGAGGGTCGGCCGCCGGTGACGAACCTCTATTCCTCCGCGATCTTCATCGGCTGGGGCGCGGCGATCTTCGGGCTTGGGCTCGAGCGCTTCTACCGCGATGGCATCGGGACGGTGACCGCGGGATTGGTCGGGTTCACCACCCTGGTGATCGCGCACAACCTGTCGACCAGCGGTGACACCATGCAGATGTTGGTGGCGGTGTTGGACACGAATTTCTGGCTCGCGACCCACGTCGTGGTGGTGACTCTCGGCTACTCGGCGACGTTCGTGGCCGGTTTCCTCGCGCTCCTGTACGTGGTCCGCGGCTTTTTCTCGAATTCACTCACCGCCGACGGCGCGCGCGCGCTGACGCGAATGGTCTACGGCGTGGTTTGTTTCGCGACGCTGTTCAGCTTCGTCGGGACCGTGCTCGGCGGAATCTGGGCCGACCAATCATGGGGCCGGTTCTGGGGCTGGGATCCCAAGGAGAACGGCGCGCTTCTGATCGTGATATGGAACGCGTTCTACCTGCACGCGCGCTGGGGCCGTGTCCTGGCGGAGAAGACCCTGATGGCCGTCGCTGTCATCGGGAACATCATCACGTCGTTCTCGTGGTTCGGCGTGAACATGCTCGGCATCGGCCTGCACAGCTACGGCTTCATGGACTCGGCGTTCCTCTGGTTGATCGCGTTCGACATGAGCCAGCTGGCCATCGTCGCCCTCGCCCTGCTGCCGCTTCGCTACTGGCGGAGTCACAAGAACCTCCTGCCCTCGACGCCGCCGTCGTCGGGCAAAGGTTCCAAGCCGGCCAGCCCGCTCGTGGCGAAGCCGGCGTAGCAGCCACGGTTCGCGAATCGCGCATTGGGACCCTGAACCGCCGGCTAAATCCCTCACCCGTTGCGGACGGGCGAGAGCTCTGGGACGTGGGCGGTGGATGGGAAGCGACCTGATGACCTGAGGGCGAGCTCCACCGAGACGACCCGGGGGCTCAGGTCGAGTGCGGTTCATGGTCCGCAAAGGACGGAGCGCAGCGGCGCTGCAGCGGAGTGCGCGCCCTAACCTGCTCTGTGGATCCGCGTCCTCCCTTCGCCGTATCCACGGCTCGACCACGCATCCGCCGGGCGCCACAGTCGCGCTTATGTTCTCACTTGCGGGAAAGACCGCCCTCGTGACCGGTGCCGGCTCCGGCATCGGGGCGGCCATCGCCGAAACGTTTGCGGCATCCGGGGCGCATGTCGTGGTCACCGATCTGAAGCCCGAGGCCGCCGAGGCGGTGGCTGGCAAGATTAAGAGTGCGGGAGGATCTGCCGAATCGATGGGGCTGGATGTCTCTCTCGAACCGGTGGTCCAGGCGGTGGCCGCCGATGTCCTGCGGCGTCATGGCCGGCTCGATCTGCTGGTCAACAACGCCGGAATCGGCCACGTGGGAACACTGCCCACGACGAGCCCCGCGGATCTCGAGCGGCTGTGGTCGGTCAATGTGCTGGGTGTCTTCAATGCCAGTCGCGCCTTCCTCACGTCGATGCTCGAGCGGCGGGCTGGAGTCATCGTCAATATCGCGTCGATCGGGGGAATCGTCGCGGTGCGTGACCGCCTGGCCTACACGACGACGAAGTTCGCCGTGGTCGGGATGACCAAGGCGATCGCGTTGGACCACGCCCGCGAGGGGATCCGGTGCAACTGCATCTGCCCGGGCCGCGTCGAGACGCCGTTCGTGACCGCGATGATCGCGCAGTATCCGGATCCGCAGAAGGCGAGGGCGGACATGGAATCGACCCAGGCCATCGGGCGCATGGCGCGTCCCGACGAGATTGCCGCCGCGGCGCTCTACCTCGCGAGCGACGAGGCGGGTTCGATCACCGGCACCGCATTGCTCGTTGATGGAGGCTGGACGGCTGGGAAGTGAGTGCGCCCACTCGCCCAACCGCATTGGTCATTCCCGGAAATTCTCGAAGTTCAGCGCGACCGGAAAATCGTGGCCGCGGACTGCGGCGATGACGGTCTGGAGGTCGTCCCTGCTTTTCCCAGCGACCCGGACTTCCTCGCCCTGGATCTGCACGGTGACCTTGAGTTTCAGCTCGCGCACGAAATTGCTGACCAGCTTGGCGGTGGCGGCGTCGAGGCCTTGCTTGATGACGATCAGCTGTCGGGCGTGGCCGAGTGGCGAGATCTCGGGATCTTTGCGGTCGACGCTTTTCAGGCTGATGCTGCGCTTGGCGATTTTGCTGATCACGATTTCCTCCACCGCCTTGATCTTGAACGCGTCCTGGGCGGTGAGTTTGATCTCGCTCTTTTCGAGAAGGATTTCGGCTGGACTGCCTTTGAAATCGAAACGGTTCGCCAGCTCTTTCTTGGCCTGGTTGATCGCGTTCTCGATCTCCATCGGGTTGACCTTGGAAACGATATCGAAACTCGGCATGGGGCGAGCCTAAGCCCAAACCCACGCGCGGCGGAATCCGGAAACGCATGGAGGAACGAAAGGGGCGCGCTCCGTCGCGACCGTCGGCGACGCGTCCCGTCGCGGGGGGTGGAGGAAAAGGCCCGGCTCCACTCCTACAGATCCCGCCAGGGCGTGAAGTTGTGGAGTTGAAGCTCGATTTTCTGCGCGTCGCATTCGACCCAGGTCAGGCTCGCGTAGTCGATCTCGAGGTGGGTCATCTTATGGAGCGGCAGGTCCAGCAACGCGGCCAGCGCCATCCGGATCACCCCGCCATGACACGCGATGATCGACGTCTTCCCGGCCTGCTCCGCGATCACCCGCCGGATCACGGTCTCGACACGACGCCGAAAGAGCTCCTCCGGCTCAGCCTCGGGCATCGTTCCCTTCTCGAGCGCATCCAGCCAGTCGTACGCGGTGACGCCGTACCGCTCCGAGATATCGTGCCAGCGCAGCCCCGTCCACGCCCCGAAATCAACCTCACGCAGATCCTGCTCGAACCTCGGCTCCAGGGGCACCCGACTGAGCAGAGGTTCCAGTGTGTGGCGCACCCGCTTCATCGGGCTCGAGTAGATGGCGTCAGGCTTGAACCGGCGTGACACATACTCGGCGAGGCTCGCGGCCTGGCGTCGGCCCAGGTCCGAGATGTCCATGTCGATGCGCCCGCCGAAAACGCGATGATACTTCTCCTCGACCTCGGCATGGCGCAGGAACAGCAGGCTGGTGGGGGGCATGGGCGTCTGGGGACTTACGACTCGAGATTCGAGACCCGGGGGGTCACAGCACTGCGTTCTGCAGTTCCACGAGCTGGTCGATGCCCGTGCGGCCGAGCGCTAGCAGGGATTCGAGTTCCTCGCGGCTGAAGGTGGATTCCTCGCCTGAACCCTGGAGTTCGATGTATTTCCCGGTCGCCGTCATCACGAGGTTCATGTCGACCGCGGCACCGGCGTCCTCGACGTAGCAAAGGTCGAGGAGAGGGCGTCCTTCGACGATGCCAACGCTCACGGCGGTGACCTGCTCGACGATGGGCCATTGAGGCAGTTTGCCCAGCGACTGGAGTTTCTTGAGCGCGAGATTCAAGGCGACCCATGCGCCGGTGATGGCGGCCGTCCGGGTGCCGCCGTCCGCCTGCAGCACGTCGCAGTCGATCCAGAGCGTGCGTTGTCCGAGCTTGGTCAGATCGATGGAGGCTCGGAGCGCGCGTCCAATGAGGCGCTGAATTTCACTGGAACGTCCGTCGAGGCGGCCCTTCGAGATGTCGCGCGCCTTACGATCGACCGTGGAATACGGGAGCATGGAGTACTCCGCGGTGAGCCATCCGCCCGGGACGGATTGCTCCTTCATCCAGCGAGGAACGACGTCGTCGATCGAGACCGCGCAGATCACGCGGGTGTTGCCCCAATGGATCAGTGTGGAGCCCGCGGCGTGCGGGGCGATGCCGTTCTCAAAGCGAATGGGACGAAGCGCATCCGCGGCGCGCCCATCATGTCTGCCGTTCGAAACCAGGGTCGGTTGTGCCATCGGCCAACGAGCCTAGTGCAGCGCCGTGTCGCCGTCACGGACGCAGGGGGTGTGCGCTCAACGCGACCGCCGATACTTTTTCGCGGAACCACTCTCGTCGGTCAGAACCAGTGAGTCGCTGTTCACCTGGACACGGCACACGCCCGCCGAATGGTCGATGCCCAGATTGCCGGTCTTCAGGTCGAACGATTTCACCGTGAGCGACAGGCGGACGTGGTCCTCGTCGACGAACATGTAGCTGCCCTCAATCGTCCGGCCGTATTCGTCGCGGCCCTGGCAGACGCCGTTGGTGAGGAACTCGAATGTCTCCTTGGCGTCAACCGTTTGCCAACGCCCGATGGACGCGGTCGGCGCTGCGGACGCCGGTTTTGGGGAACACGCGGGGATCGACACGAGCAGCAGGGCGCCGAGGGCGGCCGCGGCAAGGGGTGTCCTCGCCGCGGATCGCTCTGGGGTGTTGCGGGAAAATCGCATGGCGATCCTTCCAGTCCCTCGCTTGCTCCAGGGTCAGAACTCAGTCCTCGGTTTTCGCGGCCTTGGATCCCTCGGGTGCGGTGGCGGTGGCGGTGGCAGTGGCGGTGAAGGCGTTGTTGGAATGGTTGGCGGCCGCCGCGGTGGCGCGTTTGGCGAGGATGGCGTCGACGATTTTCTTGCCGATTTCGGGCTTCTCGAGGAGGGCTTTGCGGGACGCCTCGCGGCCTTGGCCGATGAGTTCGCCGGCGAATTGGAGCCATGCGCCCTTCTTGTCGACGATCCCGTTCTCGATGCCGGCGTCGAGGATGCTGCCCTCCTTGTCGATGCCATGGTTGAAGAGGATGTCGAACTCGGCCTCGCAGAAGGGCGGCGCGACCTTGTTCTTCACGATCTTGACCTTCACATGGTTGCCGATGGCGGCGCCGGCGGCGTCCTTGAGGACCTCCTTGCGGCGGATGTCGATGCGGACGGAGGCGTAGAATTTGAGGGCCTTGCCGCCGGGGGTGGTCTCGGGATTGCCGAACATCACGCCGACCTTTTCGCGGATCTGGTTGGTGAAGAGGCAGGTGGTCTTGGCCTTGTTGAGGATGGCGGTGAGTTTGCGCAGGGCCTGGGACATGAGCCGCGCCTGCATGCCCATGGTGGCCATGCCCATCTCCCCCTCGAGTTCGGCCTTGGGAACCAGTGCGGCGACGGAGTCGATGACAATGACATCCAGCGCGTTTGAGCGGGCGAGGGTTTCGCAGATGGTGAGGGCTTCCTCGCCGGAATCGGGCTGGGAGACGAGGAGGTCGTCGAGATTAACGCCGAGGCGGCGGGCGTAATTCGGGTCGAGGGCGTGCTCGGCATCGATGAACGCGGCGAGTCCTCCGTTTTTCTGGGCGTTGGCGATGATGTGAAGCATCACCGTGGTCTTGCCTGAAGATTCCGGTCCGAAGATCTCGATCACCCGGCCGCGGGGGACACCGCCGACGCCGAGGGCGAGGTCGAGTCCGAGCGATCCAGTCGAGATGACCTCGATCTTGTGGAGGGCCGCGATCGCACCGAGGCGCATGATGGCGCCTTCGCCGAACTGCTTCGTGATCGTGGAGATGGCGGTGTCGAGTTCGCGCTGGCGGGTGGGGGAAATCACACGGGCGGCATCGGCGACCTTGGCCTCGGCGGCCTTGGTTTCGGTGGCTTTCGGTTCGGCGGCTTTGGCTTCGTTCTTGGGGGGCATGGCGGGTCAGTGGTGATCGTGGTCCGTGGGATGCGACGGGGTCGCGGCAGGGACAGATTATGTCGGCAAATGACGAAACGTCAGGACGAATCCTGCTTGGATCTGGGATCGGTGGTTCGTCGGATCGACTGCGTGGCCCCGGGTAAAGCAGGCGGCGGGTCCGGGTGCAAGAAGGTTCGAGATTCCTTTTGACTTTGGGCGGCGGCGAGTGGTTAGAGGCGAGGCACGGCGGACCTTCGTCCGCTCAAAGGAGGTCAACATGAAGCAGACAGCATGGAACTGCCTGGCCGCACTCGTAGTGGCGGCCTGGACAGCCGGTGCACCGCTCCCCGCGGTCGCCGAGGAAACGAGCCCGGCGACGGGCGTCGTCAACAGCAACAGCGGCAACAGCCCACCGAAGGTCGCGGCCAGCCTGGTTCCTTCGGGTTCCAGCACCAGGCGCGAGTCCTATCCGTTCCACGGAGTGGTCGCCTCCGTGGATGCTCCGTCGAAGACGCTCACCCTCGAGGGCAAGGCGTCGAAGCGGGTGATCGCAGTCACCCCGGAGACGCGTCTGACCCGCGACGGTTCCTCGACTTCGCTCGAGGAAGTCAGGGCAGGCGAGCGCGTGGGTGGAACGGTGAAGAAGAACCCCGACGGGCGGGAGGAGGCGGTTCTTCTGCGTGTCGGGTTGAAAGCGAAGGAAGTGGGGGAAGGCAAGGCCGCGAAGAAGTCGAAGAAACGGCAATCGAAAGCCGCGTCCGGTGGTCAGTGAGCAGGAGGATGCGTACGCATTCCTTCTGTTGGCGCGACGGGAGGCAGGGTTTCGGCCCTGCCTCTTTTTGGTCGTTTGACCCCACCCCGTTCGCCTCCTACAGTCCACGGCCTTTGATATGAAAATTGTCGTGTGCGACCCGGTTTCTCCGAAGGGAATTGCGCTCCTGCAGCAGCGGCCGGAATTCCAAGTGGACGTGATCGGCAAGAAATTGTCCGAAGCTGAGCTCCTGCCGCGGGTTCGTGACGCCGTCGCGCTGGTGGTCCGGTCCGAGACGAAGGTGAACCGTGCCGTGATGGAGGCCGCGACCGGCCTTCGTGTGGTCGGTCGTGCCGGCGTGGGTGTCGACAACGTCGACGTTGAGACCGCGACAGCGCGTGGCGTGGTGGTGATGAACACACCCGCCGGGAACACGATTTCCACCGCCGAGCTGACGTTCTCGATGCTGATGTCGCTGGCACGGAGAATCCCGCAGGCCCACGCCTCGATGAAGGCGGGCGAGTGGAACCGCAAGGCGTTCTCAGGAACCGAGCTCAACGGCAAGACGCTCGGCATCCTCGGCATGGGCCGCATTGGCAGCGAGGTTGCCCGCCGTGCCCGGGTCTTCGGGATGCGGGTTCTCGCGTACGATCCGTACCTTTCCCAGGCTCGCGCCCAGGCCATGGAAGTGGAGGTCGCCAGCCTCGACAAGGTCTACGCCGAAGCCGATTTCATCACGGTCCACATGCCGATGACCGACGAGACGCGCGGGATGATCAACGCCTCGGCCATCGCCAAGATGAAGAAGGGCGTTCGCATTCTGAACTGTGCCCGCGGTGGCATTGTGGTGGAGGCGGATCTTTTTGCGGGACTGCAGAGCGGACAGGTGGGCGGTGCGGCGCTCGACGTCTATGAGACCGAGCCACCCCCGGCTGATTTTCCGCTGCGCGGCCTTCCGCAGGTCATCATGACGCCGCATCTGGGGGCGAGCACTGACGAGGCGCAGGAGAATGTCGGCATCGAGGTGGCCGAGGCCATCACGGCCTTCCTGCTCCAGGGCGAGGTCCGGAACGCGGTCAATCTCCCCGCGCTCGACGCCAAGACCTACGCCCACCTTCGTCCGTACCTTCTGCTCGGTGAAAAGATCGGACGACTCCTGGGACAGTTGGCGCCGAAGCAACTCGACCGTGTCCTCGTCACCTACGGCGGCAAGGCGCGCGAACTGCCGGCTACCGACCCGGTCACCCGCGCCATCCTCCGTGGTCTCCTCACCCCCAGCGCCGGGGCGGAACTGAATGATGTCAATGTCCGCGCCGTCGCGACGAATCGCGGGATGGTGGTCGAGGAGAAGCGATCGGACGAACCCGTCACGTTCAACGAATGGCTTCATGTCGCGGTGTTCTCGAACGGCGAGAAGACCTCGGCGGGTGGCACGTTCTTCGGTTCCCCGGACAACCCGCGCATCGTCCGCGTCTTCAGTACGGCCACCGAGATTCCGATCAACGGCACGCTGCTGCTGGTGCGAAACAAGGATCGGCCGGGCATCGTCGGGCACCTTGGCACCCTCCTCGGCCGGCATCAGGTGAACATCGCCAGCATGACGCTCAGCCGCGACCACGCCGGCGGCCAGGCCCTGACGGTGCTGAATCTCGATAGCGCCCCGCCCGAGGAAGCGCTCGACGAGTTGCGTTCCGATCCCGACATTTCCAACGTGCGCGTCGTCCGCCTGTAGCCCATTCCTACGCCAGCCGTGAGATCATGAAATCGTTCCGCCGCAGTGCCGGGTTGTTCGCCGTCGCGCTCCTGCTCGGGGCCGCCACCGCCACGTTCGCCGAGGAGCGGGTTTATGCGAAGGCGAAGGAATTCACGATCAAGCAGGAGCAACTGGACGCATCCTTCATCGTGTATCGGGCGACGCTGGCCGCGCAGGGTCGCGACGTGCCCGAACAGCAGCGCCCGCAGATCGAGCGGCAGCTGGTCGAGAAGCTTGCCCTGACCCGGGTCCTGGTGGGCCGCTCGACGGACGCGGACCGGAAAACCGCCAGGGAAAAGGCAGACAAGGTTCTGGCGGCCGAAAAGGCGCGCGCCAAGTCACAGGCCCGGTACGAGGCCCAGGTCCGCGCCCTCGGCATGGCCCCGGATGATTTCGAAAAGCAGCTTTTCGAACGTGCGGTTTGTGAGCAGGTCCTGGAGCGCGAATTGCGGCCCAGACTCGGAATCACGCCCGAAAAGATTCGCGCTTTCTACGACGAGAACCCCGAGAAATTCCAGCAGCCCGAGCGCGTGCGCCTCAGGCAGATCGTGTTGAGCCTCAAGAATTCAAGCGGCAACGACCTGGGAGAGGCGGATAAGGCCGAGAAGTTGACGCTCGCCAAGTCCCTCGTCGAACGAGCCCGCAAAGGTGAGGAACTCGAGTCCCTGGCCCGCCAGTACTCCGACGATCCCACGGGCCGCGAACGTGGCGGGGAGTACCTCTTTCCGGTCGGTCGCATGATCCCGGAGTTCGAGCTCGCGATCCTCAATCTCGCCACAAACAAAGTCAGCGATGTCATCACCACCCAGGGCGCGCTTCACGTGGTGAAGGTCCTGGGCCGCGTGGGGAGCGACAAGACGCCGTTCGAGCAGGTGCAGAACCAGATCCGGGATGGGATGGAGATGGAGGAGACCGCGAAGCAGTTGCCCGCTTATCAGCAGCAGCTCTTCTCGGAGGCCGCCGTCGAGTTCCTCCCGATCCCGGGCTCGCGTCCGGGGCAGTGACGTGGCTGCGGCTGGGGCCATGGACCCAGCCATTCATAAGGCGCGCCCCACACATTTCGGTGGCTGGTGTTTTCACAGTGGAAGGGGCATCGTTCCGCTGTCATGGCCTCACGACCCGTTGCCCAGGACGCCTGGTTCCTTCGTCTCATCCTCGGCTTCCTTGCTTCTTGCGCCTGCGAAGCCCAGCCCACCCCACAGGCGCTGTGGGCCCGGTCGGCAGGCGCGCCGGCAGAGAATCCGCCGGCGCTGGTCGCCGATGTGCCCGCACCGGGGGTCCGGAGTCCGGCTCATCTGGCGGGGCCGTCCGTGTATTCGATCGGAGATCCGACCGACGAGGAGCAGTTTTATGTCGAGCTTCTCAACCGGGCCCGGGCCAATCCCCAGGCCGAAGCCGCACGGTATGCGGCCTCCGCGGACCCGGACGTCCTGAATGCGTACCATTTCTTCAGTGTCGACCTGTCGCTGATGCTGTCGCAGTTCAGCGTCATTGCCGCGGCACCTCCCGTCTCGATCCATCCGCTGCTGACGGCTGCCGCCCGCGCGCATACCCAGGACATGTTCGAGCACAGCTTCCAGGACCATCCTGGAACCGATGGGAGCACCACGGGTACGCGCATCACGAAGGAGGGGTATGTCTGGCAGGTGGCAGGGGAGAACATCTTCATCAGTGCCACCGGGGTGTGGTACGGGCATGTGGCCTTCGACGTGGATTGGGGTTCCGGGCCGGGCGGCATGCAGACTCCTCCGGGTCATCGCAAATCCATCCACAACGCGGCCTTTCGCGAGGTCGGCGTGGGTGTCATCCTGGGTCAGAACGGCAAGGCCGGGCCGCAGGTCGTGACGCAGGATTTCGCCACGTCCCAGACCCCTGGTTCATTCATCACCGGGGTGGTCTACTTCGATTTCAATGGGAACAATTTCTATGACCCCGGTGAGGGAATCGGTGGTGTGACCGTAAGGGTCGCGGGTGTCCCGGCTTACTCGGTCACCGCGCGATCCGGCGGTTATTCGGTGCCGGTTTCGGACAATGGGACCTACTCCGTGACTTTCGAGGTGCCGGGCCTGGCCCCGGTGACGAGGGAGGCGACGGTCCGGGGTCTGGCGAATGTGAAGCTCGACCATCTCCCGACGTATTCGCCGCCGGTGATCGGCGGGGCGAGCGTGGCGACGGTTGGAGAAGGTCATGTGTATCCGTTCGGTCCGGTGCCGGCGGCCACGGCGTATGAATGGCAATGGCTGACCCGCCAGTCGTGGGCAGATCCCGAGGGCGCGGAATCGGGGTTGGGAAGGATCGTGGCGGACGTTTCCCCGGGCTATTCCGTGGTCGTGGCGGACGTCCGTTCCTCCGGTGCCGCGGCGTTTCATTTGGCTCATCCCGTCCCGAAGGTTGACCAATTCCTCACACTCCGGAATCCGATCCTTCTGGGTGTCGCGAGTGAGTTGTCGTTTTCGAGCCGGCTTGGCCTCGCAGGAACCGTGCAGGTTGCGCATGCCCAGATCTCTGCCGACAACGGCGCGACCTGGGACGACCTGTGGAGCCAGCGTGGGACCGGGGACAAGGGGGAACTGGCGTTCGCGAGACGGGTCCTTCCGCTCGCCGGCTATGCCGGGAAATCGGTCCTGATCCGGTTCGGATATCTTTTTCTGAATGCGAACGGCGGCTACTTCCCGCAGACCTCCAGCGGTGCGGGGTTCTATATTGACGACATCCAGGTGTCGGACAGCGAGTTTCTCGGCGACGCGACCGTGGCGGCAACGGACTCAGCCAGCTTCACGTTCCAGCCATCTGCGGTGGGTTCCTACGCGTTGCAGGTTCGCGCGAAGATCGGCGACCGCACGTTGTCCTGGGGGCCCGCGCTGTTGGTGACTGCCGTGGAAGGGGTTCCCTTGGAGCCGCCGGTGGTGCGCCTCGGGGGCTTGTCAGCCAACGCTTCGGGCGGATGGGATTTGGCGTTCAGACTCGAGAAGGGCGTCTTCGCGACGCTTGGTGTGGTCGCTGCGGATTCCGTCGAGGGTCCGTGGGTCTCCGATCCGTCAGTCAGCATTTCGGACACGGGCGCGGGAAGCTATCGGGCGGTCATCCCGGCGCGTGCCGGCGTGTCGCGGTTCCTGAGAATCGTGACGCGATGACGGGTGGGGGAATGAGGAGATGACCGGTGCCTAGGCCGGCATGGCCGTATTCTTATCCACCATCACCCCAAGCCGATCGCCCGGCTTGAGCGCGCCGCCGGCGAGGAATTCACGCGAAGGCATGCGCCGACGTCCCTCGCGCTGCACCACCAGCAATCGCAGGACGCCATCGCCCGTGGCAACCCGCAGCTCGTCTCCCGTCGCCGCCAAGACCTCGCCCGGTGTCGCGGTCGCGTGGGGGTGGGGCGGTGGCATCGGCGCCGCTTCCCAGATCTTCAG
This sequence comes from uncultured Verrucomicrobiota bacterium, assembly GCA_903844265.1. GTDB lineage: Bacteria > Verrucomicrobiota > Verrucomicrobiia > Limisphaerales > CAIMTB01 > CAIMTB01. The sequence continues at coordinate 13,096 of CAIMTB010000447.1, read as the reverse complement.
CAACGAGGCCGGTTGGCCAGGACCCGGGGTCATCGTGGTGAACGCACCCGGCCAGGGGTTGAAGGCGCGGATCCGGCGGTCGAGAACCGCGGCCGGCAATGACCAATCGATGCGGCCGTCGTCGCGGGTGAGCTTGCGGGCGTGGGTGATGCCAATCGCAGGTTGCGGGACGGGATCGATTTCGCCCGCCAACCATGCGGGGAGCACCCGGCAGACGAGCGCTCCACCAAGTCCCGCGAGCCGGTCATGGAGTGTCTGGCCGGTGTCGGCGGGGAGAATCGGCGTGCGCTCGGCCGCAAGGATGTCGCCGGTGTCGAGTCCGACGTCCATCCGCATCACGGTGACGCCGGTCTCGGTGTCACCCTCGGCGATCGCCCATTGGATCGGAGCGGCGCCGCGCCAGCGGGGAAGGAGCGAAGTGTGGACGTTGAGGCAACCGCGGCGGGGAATGGCGAGGAGTTGCGGAGGCAGCAACTGGCCGTAGGCGGCGACCACGACGACCTCCGGGGCGAGGGCTCGGAGCTGTTCGAGGAACTCAGGGTCGCGGGCGCGGGCGGGTTGCACGACCGGCAGGCCACGGGCGATGGCCTCGATCTTGACCGGGGGCGGCTGGAGTTGAAGCCCGCGGCCAACGGGTTTGTCGGGTTGCGCGACTACAAGCGTGATCTCCCACCGTGGATCGTCGGCGAGATTCTGAAGGACGGTCCGCGCGAGGTCGGCCGTGCCCATGAAAACGACGCGCGGACGCGAGGTTGCGTGGGTGGCGGCGCTGGGGAGGACGGGTTCCGCGGCGGGCATGGGCGTGAACCGGTCCGTGCCCGGGAGGCTCACGCGTGGATGCTCTCGAAGGGCGCGCCAAAGTAGGTGGCGCCGTCACTGATCGCCGGCTTGGGGAGGCGCGCGAGGGTCTTGAGGATGTCGAGGAGCACGTGCATGGGCTCCTGGGTGGAATCGACCTGATGGATCATTTCCTCAGGGTAACATTCCAGGACAGCGCGGGTTTCGCGGCGGTAGGTCTCGAGGCGGTGACGGATGACCTCGACGTTGGCGTCGTCGAGGCGGTTCTCCTTCAGGGCGCGGCGTTGGAGGCGGTTGATGAGCTTGTCAAAGACGGGGCAGAACAGGTTGAAGATGGCCTTCACCTCGATCAGGGAGTCCATGATCCGGACCTGATTCGGATTTCTCGGAATGCCGTCGAGGATGAGCGTGTCGGCTTCGGGGCTGAAGCGACCGTTGGCGATGAGTCCCTGGACCGAGTGATTCCAGAGCTCGATCGTGGGTTCATCGGGGACGAGCATGCCTTTCGCCGCGTATTCGACGAAGACATGGCCGAGCGGCGAATCGACGCGCAGCGACCGGAAGGCATCGCCCGACGAGAAGTGGATGAAATTGGGGATCTGACCCAGAATCTTGCCCTGGGTGCCTTTGCCGGCGCCCGGGGCTCCGAAGAGCAGGATCGCACGATGCTTCATGGGATTTGGGAAAGCGTCGGTTCTCTTGCTGCAGTGCGGGGTCAGACGGTCTTGCCTCGGACCTGGACTTCGCTGATGTCGGCGAAGCGCAGTTGGATCTCATGTCCCTTCTGCGTGACCAGCCCGATCTCGTTGCTGCTGATGCGGGAGATGCGGGTCGCGACGACCTCGCCTTTGCCAGACTTGATGGAGAGGATGGAATCCTTGTCGGAATCGGATTTGGACACCCTGAAGAACAGGGGGAACGACTTCTCGAAGAACGCGCGATTGAATTCGGTGTCGCTGGCCTTGTAGGTCGCGTGTTGCGGCGCGGACGGGCCGGCCTTCTTGGCGGCGCTCAGGGCAAGCCCCGAACCCGAGAGGCCGGCGTCAGCGAGATCCTGGGCGCCGGTGTTCTGGACTTCCTGGGGCGCCTCGAACTGCCCCTCCAAGACGACATCCTCGCGCACCCGCGTGGGCATGCACAGGAAGAGGAGCGGGCCGATGACCGGGAGGATGAGGCTCGTGCCGACCACGGCGGCAAACGGGTAGTTTCGGTAGACCGCCACTTCATAGCCGGCGTAGAGGTTGGCCAGAACAAAGACGAGGAGGATGAACAGGCCGGCGGGTGTGGAGAGCGATGACAGGAGGCCTGGGGTCTTCGCGGGGCGCGACACCTTGCCAGGCGGGTCTTTGACCACGATCTCAGGGCGGGCGTTGGCGTTGGCGTTGGCGGGCGTGTCGATGAAGGCCTCGACGGCTTCTTTCAGCTTCGGGTCCTTGGCCAGCTCGAGGAGGGTCTCCTGGGAGAACCGGTCCCATGCCATCCGGCTCGTGAGTCCGCCACTCGCGCGTTTGATCACAGCGCCGTCGTCGTTGGGGGCCACCAAATCGCCGGTGATCACCGCTCCGTCGGACATCTTGAAATCCGTCGCCAACAAGCCTGACGCCGCGAAGGCCAGGAAAAGCACGATGAGGGAGCGGAACAGCCGACGCATTGTGGGGCGTGGATAACAGACGCTTGGCGGGCAACAAAAGGAAAATTGGTGCCGGCTTCGCGGAGTGAGCCGCCCGACGTTTGACATTTCTTCGGTCCCGAGCACCCTTTCCGCCGATCATGAAGCTTCAATTTCTGGTTTTGCTGGGCGCCCTGGCCGCATTCGCCAACCTTTCTGTCTCCGCCGCCGAAGCACCCGCCACCTTCGGGGTGAGCGAACTCAAGTTCTCCAGTCCCTCGAAGTGGGAGTGGGTCCCCATCCAGCCCTCCATGCGCAAGGCGCAGTTCAAGGTCCCCAACGCGTCCGGTGATCCAGGGGAGGTGGTGTTCTTCCACTTTGGCGCGAACAACGGCGGGGGTACGCAGGCCAATGTCGACCGCTGGTTCCGGCAGTTCCAGGGATCCAAGGAGGAGACCAAGGCTCGGACCGAGGAGGGTAAGGCCGGTGACGCCAAGGTGACCTACGTTTTCGCCGAAGGAACCTACATGAGCGGCATGCCCGGCGGCCCCCAGACCCCCAGGTCCGGATATGCCCTCGCCGGCGCCATCATCGAAGACCCCGCCGGCAACGTGTTCGTCAAGTACACGGGCCCCAAAGCCCTGGTCCAGGGTGGCATCGCCGAATTCAAGAAGCTGGTCGAAGGCGCCAGACACTGACGCCGCCCACACCTCCGGGCCTGCGTTTGGCCCGGTCTCCAGACCGTTTCCTGCACCCCCGTGCCTGGCCGTGGCCGAGCACGGGGGTGTTTGCTTTCCGTGCCGCGCCGGGAGCGGTTCCTGGATCAAACTAAGTACTGTTTGGTTCGGTCTCAGTATTGTCCCTGATTCCAGTTCACCCCATTCGTGTTGTAAGGTGGGGTGATCGACGGACGATGAGACAAAATTATGGGAAATCCTGAACATCTGAAGATCCTTCTCCAGGGCGCCGCGGTTTGGAACCAGTGGCGGCGCCAGAATCCCGAAGCTGTTCCGGACCTCTCAGGGGCAAAGCTGGATCAGGCGGACTTGAGTGGGGCTGATCTGACGCGCGCCGATCTCAAGTACGCCAGCCTGACCTCGGCGAACCTCAACGGGTCGATCCTCGTCCACGGCAACCTCACCGGAGCCGACATGGAGCGTGCCGACCTCACCGGTGCCAACCTCGAGAGCGCAACTCTGACGCGTGCAAGCATGGTCCATGTGAATGCGGTTGGCGCGATCCTCAACGGTGCCCGTCTGCGATACGCAGACCTCCGGTGGGCCGACCTTTGTCACGCCGATCTCCGGCTTGCCCACCTTGCCAACGCCGACCTGATGGACGCCGATCTGCGTTCTGCAAAGCTCGAAGGCGCGACGGGAATCCAGCGACGCACCCTTGGCCAGCGCTCATCGCTTCGCGCGAACTGATGGGGGATCCTCTCAGGATTCGGTGGGTCAGGGGGCGTGAATGAGTCGGCGCGACGTCGGTTGATGGAAGAATGTCTGTCGCGGAAAGAACTGCTCTTTCGCGGTCAAATGCCTTGACGCATCGCTGGCCTTTTGAGGATATTCCGCCCGGTTCCCGATCTCACTTTCATGAAAACAGCTCCGTCAGTCTCTTGCTCAGCCTTGGCAGCCTTGGTGGCCCCGTTATTGGTCGCGGCGAGCGCTCACGGCGCGGCGATCCCGGTGGCTCCAGGAACAACAATCACGGCGACCATGGATGGTGGCACCGCGAAGACCGGCAACACCTGGTACGAAGTGGGTGTCAACACGGCGGCTCCGACGTCAGGCATCAGGACCGGCCTGGTCTCCGGGCAGGCCGACAGCCTGTCGAGCTACTTGATCCAGCCCTCGGACGCGCGGAACACTTTGATGCTCGATGGCGCGACGAAGTCGGGTTCGTTGAATTTCAGGTCGCCCCTGACCATTTCGGCGTTCTCGATCGTCGGATCGTCTGGCAACGGGGCCGGGAGCGTTGTTCCCACGCTTCACTTTGCCGACACCACCACGGCGGTGCTCACTTCAGGCGTGGTGGGTGACTGGTTCAACAACACCCCCATCGTTGAGACGGCTGCGGGGCGGATCGACATCGTCGCCAACACGTTCAACAACGTCGCGGCTGCGAACCCTCGCATCCTTTCGCTCTCCTACACACTGACCGCCGATCAGGCCTCCAAACAGATCGCCAGCATCACCCTCGACTGGGCAGGCGGAGCAACAACGCACACGGCGATCTTTGGTGTGAGTGGTGATTTTACGGGTCTCGGGCATTTCTCCCCGATTCCTCTGAACGTCAGTAGCTTCAATCAGGACACGATCGTCGGAGCCTCCGAAGTCATTGTTCCTGAGCCCGGAACCTGGGCGTTGTTCGGTTTCGGTGCCGCGGGTCTTGCCCTCGCTCGCCGCCGGCGCGCCTGAGGGTTGCGCGTCTCGATCCTCTCGTTTTTCAGACAGGCCGTCTGACGCTTTGCGTCGGGCGGCCTGTCCGCTTTCCGGCCGACCAAAACCGCCCTCGAATCAAAGACCTGTCCCTCTATCTGATATACAAGACCTGTCCCCTTGTTTGGAGCGTTGTGTTCAGATGTGTCTGGGGGTGGGTAGGGAGCGCCGGGATTCCGCCGTCAATCCGGCGAGTGCCGCTCAGGCCAGGACGGCTTTCACGATCTCGCCGCTGACATTCGTGAGGCGACGTTCCAGTCCGTTGTGGTAGTAGGTCAGCCGCTCGTGGTCGAGGCCTAGCAGGTGGAGAATCGTGGCATGAAGGTCGGGGACGGTCACGATGTCGACGGCGGCCTTGTAGCCAAATTCATCGGTGGCGCCATGACTGTAGCCTTGCTTGACACCAGCCCCGGCCATCCAGCACGTGAATCCGCTGGGGTTGTGATCCCTTCCCTGCGACCCCTTCTGGAAGGTGGGCATCCGGCCAAACTCGGTACACCAGACCACCAGGGTGTTTTTGAGGAGGCCGCGTTGTTTCAGGTCGAGGAGAAGGCCCGCGGTGGGCTTGTCGAGGACCGGTCCGTGGACGCTGTATTGGTTGAAGATATCCTTGTGGCCATCCCAGTTGCTCACGCCCTCGCCACCGGTCTGGTAGGCGCCATTGAAGAGTTGCACGAACCGGACTCCCTTCTCGAGCAGGCGCCGCGCGAGAATGCAGTTTCGGGCGTAGGCCGCCCGGGTGTCGGCGATCTTCGACCCGCTGTCGTCGGCTCCGTAGAGACGCAGGATGTGGGCGGGCTCGCTCGACAGGTCAGCGACCTCGGGAATGGTCAGTTGCATGCGCGCGGCAAGTTCGTAACTGGCGATGCGCGCAGCCAGCTCGCTGTCCCCGGGGAACTGTTCGGCGTGCCGCTCATTGAGGCGCTGCAGAAAGCGACGCGTCGAAATGTCGGTGGACGGGGAGATCGAACCCGGGCGTGCAAGATTGCGAATCGGGCTCGTGGCGTTGAAATCCGTCCCCTGGAAAGCAGCGGGCAGGAAACCGGGAGCCCAATTGTTGACACTGTTCTGCGGCTTCCCGCGCGGGTCGGGAATGGCCACATAGGCAGGAAGGCTCTGGTCGTCGCTGCCGAGGGCGTAAGTCACCCACGCTCCAACGCTGGGAAAACCGTCGAGGGCGTAACCCGTCGACATGTAATTCTCCCCCGGGCCGTGGGTGTTGGTCTTCCCCTGCATCGAATGGATGAAGCAAAGGTCGTCCGCCAAGGCGCCGAGATGGGGTACCAGGTCGGAAATCATTTTTCCGGACTGCCCGCGCGGGCGGAAGGTCCACGGGCTCTTCGCCAGCGCTCCCTGTTCTCCCTGGAACGTGATGAGTTTGCCGGCGCCCGGCATGGGCTGGCCGTGAAGACGGATGAGCTCCGGCTTGTAGTCGAAGGTGTCGAGTTGGCTGCACGCACCGCTGCAAAAGATGACCAGGACGTTTCGTGCCCGCGGCTCGAAGTGCGCCAGGCGCGGAGCATAGGGATGCCCCGGGTGCATCTCCGGCCGGATGGCTTCCTTGCCGGAAACATTGGCCGCGAGGAGACCCTGTCGACTCAACAGGTGAGTCAGGGCGATCGCACTCAGCCCCATTCCTGCGTCGGACAAGAAGCGGCGCCGGCTGAGAAGCGGACTGGGAAGGGAAGCGGTGTGCCGTGTCATGGAATGAATAGGAACTCGTTGGAATTCAGTACCGCCCGGCAAAGCGCGGACATCCCCTCGGCCCGCGCGAACGCCGCGGCGCCGTCAGATTCCTCCCGGGCCGGATTACGGTTGAAAACCAGCTGCCAGGCTCTCAGCACCTGCGCCTCCTCCGATTCCCCGGCCTCGACCCTGAGCCTTCGCGCCAGCATGTCGGACTGGCCGAGCATGAACCGGCTGTTGAACAGGTTGAGCGCCTGGAGCGGCGTCGTCGACATGCTGCGGCGCGGCGTCACCAGGCTGCCGTCCGGGCAATCAAAGGCACCAAAAATGCCGTCCTGCTCCATTCTCACCTTGAATGCATAGACCATGCGGCGGGCTTCGGGGCGGCCGAATTCTTCCTTGGGATGATAGTGATAGACATTCTCGCGATCGACGTCGTGAAGGAAGTAACTGGGGCCGCCAACGGTGCGGTCGAGGTTGCCGCTGACCTCGAGAATGCTGTCGCGGATCGCCTCGGCCTCGAGCCGACGCGGGGGAAAGCGCCAGAGCAGGCGGGTCCCGGCGTCTGCCTTCAGTGCCTCGTTTCGCGGGGCGCTCGACTGGCGCCACGTTGCGGAAGTAAGGATGAGTCTCTGAAGTGACTTGATGCTCCAGCCACGACTTATGAAGTTCCGGGCCAGCCAGTCGAGTAACTCGGGATGAGTCGGGGCCGCCCCATTCTTCCCGAAGTCATTCGGGGTGCTGACCAATCCGACGCCGAAGTGGTGCTGCCAGATCCGATTCACCAGGACCCGCGGGGTGAGCGGGTTATCGGAGCTGGCGACCCATTCGGCCAGTTTCAGACGGCGCTCCCGCTCGGGAGCCCCTGCGTCCAGGGTGAGCGGCTGGAAGAGACCCAGGGTTGCAGGCGGAACGGCTTCCCGTTTCTGCATGGGATCACCCCGGTGGAGTCGGTAAGTCGGTCCGGGTTGAGAGAATTGTCCGGCGTAGACCGAAGGCGCCTTGGCGGCCGTTTCACGGGCCTTGCGCGCCTCTTCAAGTTCGAGGAGTAACCGACGCCCACGTGCCGCATCGGGCGGAGCGGCTGCCGCGAAATTGTAGACCGGTCCGGAAGGCTTTTCGGTGGCGCCCTGGATGGGCTGTCGATCGTCTGAACTCGCGATGACCTGCCACGCGTTGGTCGTGAGGCCGGCTTCAATCCGATAGCGGATCGCCAATCGGTCCTTGAAATGTCCTTCCCGGTCACGACCCCAGACGATGCGATCGATGGTCTGTTGCTGGGCGAATTCCAATTGGACCCAGCCACGGCCTGCTTCACTGGAAATCCAGGAACGGCTGTTACCCGGCCGCCCGTCGTTGATATGTTCGAGCTTGTGTATCTCGTATCCCGGAAGTGTGCCCGAAGCGAGGGCCTTGGTTCCCATGGATGCCAGGGCCACGTTCCGGCTCCCGGACCAGATTTCCAGCTCGTCGATGCAGGGTTCACCCGCGGACTGGAGAATCGTGAATCGAACGTGCCTTGCCTCAATGGGAGTAAGTGTTTCCTCGTTCAATAGCGGATTCACCGGTGGGCGGAGCGGGAGGCCGGCCCGATCGCTTCCAGTCGCCGCAACCGCAGGTTTCGCGATGAACGGCGCGAGGTTCTTCTCCAGGTCGGCGATCTTCGCCTCGAGCCGCGTCCCCTCGGCCTTGCGCTCCGGTGGGAGAGGCAGCGGCCTGTCACCGTGCCGCACGCCAGCGAACAGGGCCGTCATGGAATAATATTCGGCCTGTGATATCGGGTCGAACTTATGGGCGTGGCAACGCGCGCAGCCGAGTGTAAGCCCGAGAAATGCAGTCCCGGTCGTGGATACCATGTCGTCCAATTCGTCGGAACGCTGTTGCGAGGTGAGGACAACATCCGGACTCCCGACGATGTCCACGGGACCCGCGACGAGAAAGCCGGTGGCGACGTCAACGCCGAGTGAGTCGCCGGCGATCTGCTCGCGAACGAAGCGGTCGTAGGGTTTGTCGTCGTTGAACGCTGCGATGACATAGTCGCGGAAGCGCCAGGCTTCGGTGCGTTCGCGGTTGGTCTCGAAGCCGTTGCTCTCGGCGAATCGGATGACGTCGAGCCAGTGACGTCCCCAACGCTCCCCATAGCGCGGGTCGGCAAGGACCTGCTCGACCAAGCGCTCGAAGGCCAGTGGCCGCTTGTCATCCAGGAACGCCTTCACCTCCGTCGGGGCGGGCGGCATGCCGAGCATTACGAAATACAGTCTGCGGATGAGCGTCAACCGGTCCGCTTCGGGAGAGGCTTTGAGATTCTTCTCTGCGAGTCGCGCGGCGACGAATGCATCGATGGGGTGGGTCGCGCCGGAGGCTTCGAGGGGTTGGACGGGTATGGCTGGATTCCTGAGGGACATGAAAGCCCAATGGGCGGCGTTGGTGTCCGCGCAGGCGACGAAGGGGATGAGTTCGGTGAGAGTGACGAACGCAGCGATCGCGGCCATGACGGCACGCCAGCGGGCGGGGACTCGTGGGGCGGCGGATGCGGGGTTCGGCATGGTGGTTCCCTGGGATGCCTTATCTTGTTGAATGCAAATACGGGTCCCGGTTTTGCTTGGGGAATCGAAGTGAACAAGACGGAGGTCCTTAACCTCATCATTGCCCGGCTCGGGAAGGATCTCGAGCTGTATTGTCGTGCCGCGCGCTCGGCTCAGTTCGAGGCCACGGACGAACAGAGCAAGGCCGAGAACAAGTACGACACCCGCGGCCTGGAGGCATCCTACCTCGCCCGGGGCCAGTCGCGGCAGGCTGCCGAGGCGGAGGAGGCGATTGGCCAGTTCCAATCCCTGGCGGGCCGGAGGTTCGGAGAAGCGGACCCGATCGACCTTGGCGCGTTGGTGGAGGTCAGAGGTCGGCAGGCCCGGGACCGTTCGTTTTATTTCCTCGGGCCGAGCATGGGTGGGACAGAGGTGATGCATGGCAAGGAAGAGATCACCGTCATCACGCCGCATTCGCCGTTGGGCCGGGAGTTGATGGGGCGGCGGCTGGGAGACCGGGTGAGGTTTCCGTCTGGCGAGGAGTGGAAGATTGGAGCGGTCGCGTAGTCAGGACGGGTGTGTGGTGTCGCCGTCGAGCCGAACCTCTGCCTGTCGGCTGGGTGCGGGGAGCGGGGCGGGTGGAGGGCGGGTTCGCTTCGAATTTGCAGGAGGTCGGGGCGCCTCGTCAATCGTACCCGCGCCAGGCCCATCCTTTGCCGTGTGGCCATAAGTAAGCCTGACCTGAAAATAGGTGATATCTTCTGCTGGCAAACCCGGGGAACCCGGATGAAATTATCTTGTCGTGGTTTACGACGTCGCCGTGATTGGAGGAGGGCCCGGAGGGGCCGCAGCCGCGATTCGCGCAGCGCAACTGGGTTGTTCCAGCGCTCTGTTCGAGTCGGACGCAGCTCCGTCGACCCGCGTGGGTGAAATGCTTCCGGCTGCCGTGGATGCGGTTCTCCGGCGGTTGTATTCCTGGGACCGGTTTGCGCTCAACGACCCGGTCCCGTGCGCCGGGCGCTGTGCGGCGTGGGGTGACCCGGAGTTGGCTTGGCGGGACCCGTTGAGCCCGGTGCGAGGTGGGGGTCATGGTCGTGGACGTGGGTGGTTCGTGGAGCGGGCGCGATTCGACGGTCTCTTGCGGAGTGCGGCGGTGGCGGCGGGCGTTTCGGTGCGGATGGGGGAACCGGTGACTGGGATTCGGCGCGGGTCCGACGGGACCTGGCGGTTGGTTGTCGCGAATGGCGGGAGATCGGTGGGAGCTAGGTTTCTGGTGGACGCGAGTGGACGGGCGGGGGTGGTGGCGCGGCGGATGGGGGTTCGCCGGGTGCAGGTCGACAGCCTGGTGGCGTTGTGTGCCGTTGTGGAGGCTGGGCGGGGCGTGTCGGAGGTGGCGTACTCGGTGGTGGAATCGGCGGAAGAAGGATGGTGGCAGGTCGCGCGCTCGTCGGCGGGGCAGGCTGTGGTGAGTTTGTTCACGGACTCGGACCTGGCGGCGGGCATGGGATCAGGAGTGGGCGTATGGCACGCCTGGTTGTCGCGGACGCGTCATGTGGCGGCGTTGCTGGACCGACCTCCAGCGCCTCGGCATGTGAGCAGGATTGCTGCGTGGTCCCACTGCCTCGAGCCAGCGCAGGGGCCGGGTTGGGTGGCGGTGGGGGATGCGGCGGCGGCGCGGGATCCGCTGGTTTCGGCGGGAACCTTCGATGCCATGGATTCGGGCATCGACGCTGCGGAAGCTGCGGTGGGGTATCTCCGGGGAAATCCAGGAGTTTTGGATCGCTATGGCCGCGACGTCCGCGAGCGGTTTTCAGATCACCGAACGGAATGTCTGGGGCGATACGCCCTGGAGAGGCGATGGCCTGATTCTGCGTTCTGGAAGCGTCGCCTCCGCGGAAAGCAGGGCGACGGGGGCAGTGGACACGAGCAAGTCAGCAGTCAGTGAGACGCGGCGCTGAAAGCGGCCCTGCTTCTGGTCACTGGATACGGATCACCGGCTCCCGGCGTTCGTGGAGGCCCGGTCAAAGCCTCTCGACGAGCCGCTGCATCTCATCCTCTTTGGTCTGGATGGATTGGATGAGTTTGAACTGTTTCCGACAGCGGTCGAGGTTGTGGTGCTCGCGGTGGATGCGGAAGTACTGGTCGCCCTGGAGGTAGTCCGTGAGGAAGCGGATGCCGATGGTGAAGGTGATCAGTTTACCGGAGAGGACCATGAGGCGACGTTCCGCGGGCGTGACGAAATCGCGCGTGGCCTCGATGTAGCCGCGGGCCAGAGCCTCGAACATCGGCATCTCGAGCTCGACGCGGTCGAGGTACTGCTCGTCCTCCGCGGTCCGGCTGGTGGTCGTGCGGACCATGTCGCCGAAGTCATAGAGGACGAGACCGGGCATGACGGTATCGAGGTCGACCACGCACATGGCCTCGCCCGATTCCTCGTCGAGGAGGACGTTGTTGAACTTGGTGTCGTTGTGGGTGACGCGGAGCGGGACATCGCCGCGGGCCTCGGCGTCGACGAGCGCGGAGACGACAGGAGCCATGGATTGGGCGAAGGCGATTTCCTTGCTTGCGGACTTGGCCCGGTTGAACTCGTCGATCTCGATGGCTTTCAGGAGGCGTTCAAAGCGCTTCGGGGTGTGGTGGAAGTCGGGGATGGTGGTGGCGAGTTCGCGGGCCGGAAGGTCTGAGAGCAGGGCTTGGAATCGGCCAAAGGCGTGGCCGGCCTGTGCGGCCTGGAGGGGTGTCTGGACGGCGTCGTAGCTGCGGACGCCCTCGACGAAGACGAAGGTGCGCCAGTAGCGGCCGTCCTCGTCGATGTGGTAAGGGAGTCCGTCGTGCGTGGGTATGACCTCAAGGGAACGACGGCGGAGGTCGGAGGCGCCTTCGGCGGCGAGCTTGCGCCGGAGGTGTTCCGTGACCCGCACGACGTTGTTCATCAGCGGGATGGGCTCGCGGAAGACCTGGGTGTTGATGGTTTGGTGGACGACCCGTGAGACCTCTTTGCCGTCGACGTAGGTGGCGCCGAAGGTCTCATTGATGTGGCCGATCTTGATTCGGTGGCCGTCCTGGAAGGCGCCCGGGATGCGGAATTTCCGCCCGATAAGGATGAGCTTCTCGCGTTCTTGCGGGTTCATGCGGGGCTGTCGAGGTTCGGGAAAAGCGGGCTCAGGACGTGGCGATCGGCCGTGGGGAAGCGGGGAGGACGTGGCGGGGGGCTACATGCCCATGATCTGGTAGCCGCAGTCGACGTAGAGGACCTGGCCGGTGATGGCGGCGGCGCCGTCGCAGGCGAGGAAGGTGCCGGTGGCGCCGAGTTCCTCGGGGAGGACGTTTCGCTTGAGCGGGGAATGGACCTCGTAGTGCTTCACCATTTCGGTGAAGCCGGAGATGCCCCGGGCGGCGAGGGTGTTCATGGGGCCGGCGCTGATGCAGTTGACTCGGATTTTTTTCGTGCCGAGGTCGTAGGCAAGGTAGCGGGTGCAGGCTTCGAGGGAGGCCTTGGCGACGCCCATGACGTTGTAATGGGGCACGACCTTTTCGGCGCCGTAATAGCTCATGGCGACGATGCTGCCGCCCCGGGGCATGAGTGGTGCGGCGGCGCGGGAGAGGGCGACCAGGGAATAGGCGCTGACATCGTGCGCGATGCGGAACGCCTCGCGGCTGGTATCGGCGAAACGACCCTCGAGGGCGTCGCGCGGCGCAAAAGCGACGCTATGGAGGAGGAGGTCCAGCGAGCCGAACTTCTCCCGGATCGTGCCGAATACGGCGTCGATCTGGTCATCCTTGGTGACGTCGCACGGGAGAATGAGCGTGTCAGCGCCGAACGTCCCCGCAAGTTCCTCGACGCTGTCCTTGAGCCGATCGCCCTGGTAGGTGAAGGCGAGGGTGGCCCCGGCCTGCTTCCACGCCTGCGCGATGGCCCAGGCGATGGACCGCTTGTTGGCGACGCCGAATACGATGCCGATTTCGTGTTAGCGCTCATCCTGCGGGGGATTTTTCTCGGTCAGAAAAGTGATATCAAATGGTTTTATCAATTTGGC
>CAIMTB010000446.1 GCA_903844265.1 uncultured Verrucomicrobiota bacterium | reverse complement strand
GATCGAAAGCCGGAACGGTATTCGCCCTCCGCTTGGGCGCAGCGGTACCGGAAGTCCTGCGCGCCGATGTAGGTGAAGGCCCCGCGGAGGCCGAGGCCTCCCGCTTGGTCGATGATGGTGCGGGTGGTTTCAGGGATCGAAGCAGCGTCCATACGAACGAGCCTCGTAAGCGGCGCGCTCGGCAATGGACCAGTGTCGTTTACTCTGCCTGCCGCCAGGTGCTCACCCGGTCATCGACGATCCGCAGTTGAGCGACGATGTCGGCTTCCTCGTCCTGGAGCCGCTTCTCGATGGTCGCGACGTCGTGACCAGCCAGCGCAGGTGCCATCCGGTGAATGCGTGTCACGATTTTGCGGATTGCCGCCCCAAGTTCGGCGCCGAGGTGGGAGACTTCACGCGCTGACACCAACTCGCGCTTCATCCGCCGGATGATCATTCGCAGCTTCTCGTTCTGGAGCAGGACCTGGGCGGCACGCCGGGGTCAACCACCGGGTTTCATTGGGGTTTTTGGGCAGATTTGTGACATGGTGCGCGTTTTTTCGAAATTCGTTCGTTCGCGCGTGCATCCGGGGCTGACGCCACACCTCCAGACCCCCGGGGGTAGGAAAAAGATTCCTTCCGTCCCTGACACCCCTGACGAGGACCGGTGCCTCGCCTGCGAGAAGGCGGTCCTCGCCGGACGTAGACGGTAGGCAGGTAGACCACCGCCAACGAACGCGGCGGCGCGCCTCGCAGGCAGAGGCGGGCGGCGGATACGGACGGACCTTTGCCACGCCGGGGGCCACCTATCGCATGTCGACGACGGCGATCCTTTTGCCGGTTCGTTTGGCAAAGTCATCGAACATGCTCTGCCGCCAACGGCAGTACTCGCGGAAGAGCTTGCGGGACTTCGGTCCGTCCCATTCGACCTCGAAGCGGACAGGTTCGACGCCGATCACGGCTTTGGCCTTCGTGCCGTTGGCAAACGTGTGGTGGTAGGTGTGGGTCATAACAGGTCTGGCTGATGGTTGGGGTTGGATGCTGCTCCCGCTTCCTGGGCACTTGCCAAGCAGTCGGGGTACGGCGGTTGTGAAGAGGGCGACGTCGAGGTCGGCGAGGGTCTGAGCAAGTGCGCCAACCAGCGGCTCCGGTAGGGCTCAAGGCTCCAGTCTTCCCGGATTGCGGGGGCGACGCCGACGGCGCGAGGGAGAGTCGGGCCCACCACCTTCCGAGCGTCGGTCAGCTTGTGGGCCAGTTCCTTGTCGGTCCAGGGCGGCTGGCAGCGCTCGTTGAACTCCCGCAGCAACGCCATCGCGTCCCGGTCACCCAGTCCGAACCGGACGAGCCAGCACGCCGCCGTGAACGTGGTGTCGTGACCGCGGCAGCCGGAGACGGCCGGGGGCAGTTGGGCCAGGTAATCGCGGGCTCGGCGTTTCAGGTCCATGACGACCTCCAGACCGTGCTCCACCCAGCAACCCCCCAGTCCACCCAACCCCTATAACTCCCTACATATTGATGATTCCGATTTGTAAGAAAGTTATAGGGGTTGGGTGGACTGGGGTGGTTGGGTGGAGCTGCGTTCATTTTGGCGTCCTCTCGAAGGTGTAGGTCCGCATGGTGTCGCCGTCGCCGGAGGGCTTCCGATACGCCTGTTGGGATCGGCGGACGTCGAATCCGTCCACCTGGACCAGTTCGGCGTCCTGGAACACGCGCCGCAGGAGGGAGCCGACATGTCGCTTGGCCATGTCGCCGTCGGCTTGCTCCTTCAACCCGGGGATCTCGATCGCGTGCATCGCGCAGATCTCGACGAGGCCGGTGGCGTTGAGCGCCTCCCCAAGGCGGTTCTCACCTTCCAGCGCGAGGGCGATCGAGCGGACGCAGACAAGGGCTGGATTGGCGACGCGCTCCTGCGCCGCCGGGTGCCCTTCCATGACCGGAGCCCCGCCCATGAGGTTTTGCACGATCCAGTCGACGGCCTGACACCACTCGCGGAAGTCGTGGCGGGTCTCGTCCGTCCTAGGCTTGCCGGCGGCGACCCAGGCGGTGACCAACGAGAACACGGCGCCAAGGTACGTCGATTGGTAACGCTGAAGCTCGCCGAGGGTGTCGCGGTACTTGAAGCCGGGCCGTTTGCGAATCCGGCAGATGCTGGCGCGGTTGGCGAGGTCGCGAGTTGCTTCGAGGCCGTTGCTCGACATCTGGAGCAGGAACCGCTTCGGGTCGACCAGGACTTCGCCGCGATGCGGAATCCGCGCCGGGAACAGGGTGGGGCAGGTCAGGAACGCTTCGAGATGCTGGGAGTCGAGCCGGCCGCGGAAGTTGTCGAGGCAGATGAAGGGTCGTCCGGAAATGAGGGCGGAAGCGAACGACTCGTCGACGCTGCCGACACCGCCCTGCCGGGAGGTGACGAAATAGGCGCTCTCGCCGTAAAGGGCAGCGACAAGATGATGCCGGTAGCCCTTGCCGCTCTGGCTCTGGTCAGCCTCGGCGCAGTCGATCGGCACCGAACCCTTCAGATGCCCGCCCATTCGGAGCGCGGGAGTGAGGAACGCAGTCAGGGCGCGACTCCGGTCACCGGGCGACTGGAAATCAAACTCGGCGATGAGCGAGCCCAGCAGGAGGCTGGCATGCTGGGGTGGGAATTGCGGCGGGGCCTCACCCGCCACGATCAAAAGCCCGCCGAGCTGCGGATGGTAGCCCTCGCCGAGCACGGACACGGCGTTCAGGTCCTTTTCGATCAGGACCGGGCAGCGCAGAACACTGGCGATTGGCGGTAGAAGCTCGCGGGCTTCGGTGGTGGCCATGAGTGCCGTGGCGTCGTCGCGTGGCACGCGGGCCGGTTTGAGGGTTGGCTGCCCGTCTTCGCCGACCCGCCAGGCCATCAGGGTGCCGATCTTCTCGACCCGGCTGCGGAATGCCTCAGGCCGCACGATTTCGAGACCTGAGACTCCGTCATGGTCGACGCGCTCGACCAACGCGCCGCCGCGACAGAAGAGCGTCCGTGTCGGCGCGAAGCGGCTGAAGATCTCTCTCGCGGCTTCACTGAAGGTCACAGGGCCAGACGGCAGGATCAGGACAGCGCCATGTTCGCCTTCAGTATCCGGTGTTGCAGGCGGCGTGGCAGCGACCGGGGCCTGTCCTCGCGGGGACTTTGGTTTCAGCTCCGGCTCCAGCCGAAGCTCCGGGATCGGGAGCGGGATCGCGTCCTCGCGAACCCAGAGGTCCGGATCGTGGCTGACGAAGCACAGCCGCAGGCGGTCCTTGACCTTCTTGTCGATGTCCCGGCCGTAGCGTTCGCGGAAGTAGACCTCTGCCGCGGCGAAGCTTTCCTCATGGCGGTCAGGATCGATGCGCAGGCCGAGTTTCAATCCTTCGCCGGAGGGCGACACGTACCCAAAGGCGACGTGCGGATCGGCTTGGACGAGTTCGCGGACGGTCGGCAGATCGCTGCCGAGGTGATCCAGGTCGACCTGGATCAGCCCCGTGTGGCTTTGCTGCCCCTTGCGCGTCGCCGCGGTCCCTGACATCGCGAAGGCCGGGAGCGCCCGTTTTTCGCGATCGTAGGCAGCACGATCGCGAGCCAAGAGCGCACGAAGCTCTCCAATCCGCTTTGCCCAGCGTCCTTTGCGAATGGCCACGAGGATTTTCCCCAGCGCGACATCCTGCGGCTCCTTGCTGAAGGCGTTCCCATACATCGAGACCGGGCGGCCAAGGAGCGGCGTCGGTTCCTCGGACGTCGGCTCTTGCTCCGTGGGAGGCGACTCGACGACGGGTTCGGGGTCTGGTGCGAGGATGGCCATGACAACGCTCCTCCGGTTCGGGTGTTCAGGCGGGCGACTGATCGTCGCCGGCCTGGGCCTCCATCTTCGCGATGTAGTCGAGCATGCTTTGGAGGTTGAAGAGGCGGCAGCCCTTGACTTTGCCAGGTTCGCGTAACGAAACCGAACGGATGTGCCCCTTGCCGGCCAGTTCGTAGAGCTTGGCGCGGGTCAGCCCGGTGAAGTGCTCGTGGCCGTCGGTGGGGGCGCGGACCCAGACCGGCATTCCTTTGGCCTCCTCCTGGAGGAGTTGCTTGGCGAGTTCGCGGGCGGAGACGGGTTGGTTGGTAGAGTTAGCAGTCATGAGGGGAGAGTATCAAAATGGCGGGGACGGTGGTTTGGGTCTCAGTGGGTCGCACTGTGCAATGCTGTGAAACGTTCCTGGACCCACTTTGAAATGCTGTGCAACGCGTTCTTGCCGCCACCCCGGTCAAGCAAGTTGTTGAACATTTTCGCTTCGATCAGGCCTTGGGATCGCCACCGCGTTTGGCGTGGTGTTTCCGGTCGGCCCGCAGCGCTGCCGCCCGACGTTCGAAGGCCTCGGTCTTCAGGTACGCCTCGACCTCGGTCAGCCGAAATCGTCGGCGACCGCCGAGGGAATGGCCGGGTACCTGCCACCGCCAGAGCGTGGCGGAGCTGATGCCGAGGCGCTGCCCGACCTCGCGGAGGGTCAGGTAGGGTTCATGGGTGGGGGCGGACTTGGCCGGGTCGATCGCCGCCAGCTGGCCACGCAGGACGGCGAGGGCGTCATCCCGGCGGTTCGGGGCGGCCGCCAGGGCGGCGTGCATCAGTTCTTCGAGGGCGGTGCTCATCGGGTCATCTCCTTCGGTTTCATGTCGGACATTTTCATCGCGTACACATAAGGGGGAACGTTCGACCCACGTGTGCGCGTCGCCCAAGTGCGGAACGTTGTCCCTCAAATCTCCAATGCCCCTCGCCGTGCATCGCAAGTTGCTCGTGTGCAAGGCGGTGTGCGGAGAGGCAACGTTGTCCTTTGCGGCCCCTGACGCTTCGCGGAAACGTTCGAAGTTCTCGGGTTGGCGAGGTGGATTCGCAGCTCATCAACCAAGGGTGGAACGTTACGCTTCATCGTGCCGGTCCATGCCGAGGAGCCGGCCCCGACGATGCCGCTTCGGGACGCCAATCCGGCGCTGAAGACCGCGCTTTTGGCGGGCTGGCGAAGGTTTCGCGCCTGCCGTGCTGGCGGGCCCCTGCGTGTTCGAGGGCGCGATCCAGCCGTCTTGTATCGTCGTCATGCCGGTGGCGGGCGGCGGCGCTGAATGCCATGCCGCCCTACACCAGTGCGGAACGTTACGCTTCAACCGCAGTCGCGAGGGCGTCTGGCCGGTTTTCGACCCATTGCGTGGAGCGTCCGCAGTCTCGAAGCCGTGGGGGGAGGGAGGGAATCGAGGCTGGAATAGACGGCGGTCTCAGCTAGGGTCGAATCATGTCAGAGCAAGCAACCGAGTTGATCGAGCGGATCGAGCAGGCGCCGGTCTCGGTGCAGCGGGAGGTCGCGACGGTCGTCCTGGAGCGGCAGTTCGGTTGCAGGGCAAACTCGACCGCGCCCAAGCCCCGCATCGCGGAAATCGCTGGTCGCTACCGCGCGCAACCCGACGCCGCTACCGACGTCAAAACCCAGCGGTTCGTCGAGGCGATCCAAGCCAGCAAAGTCGCGACGCCATCCCCGTAGAGACCTCGTGAAGGAAGTGTTCGTCGACAGCTCTGGGTTCTACGCGTTGCTGGATCGCGACGATCCTTTTCATCTCGCTGCCCGCGATTGTTTCGAGCGTGCGGAGCGGGAAGGCTGGCGGCTCTGGACGACCAGCTACGTGCTCCACGAGACCTGGGCGCTGGTTCAACATCGCCTCGGCATGGAGGCGTTGGAGCAACTTCTCGAAGTCCTGATTCCCGTCTGTGAGGTTGAGTACGTGGATCGGGCTCTTCACGCGCTGGGAGCTCTTCGCTGTCGAACAGCGAATCAACGCCGGTTGAGCCTGACCGACTGCGTCTCGCTCGAATTCATGCGGCTCCGCGGGCTGACGGAAGCGATCGCCCGGGATGATCACTTCGCGCGTGCTGGGGTGCGCCTGCCGTCTTGAGCGGAAGCCGCCGATCCTTTTTTGGGGCCCGAGTCCACGCTAAGATCGCTGCGTCCTCCCTCCATCAGTCCGGCGAAATGGGGCACTTATGAGACATTTGGGACGTCGCCGTGGCTGCGATTTGGCTTGGGTGTTGTTCACCCTCGACGGACGGTTCACGGCCTGCCCCACGTCTCCGGGCGTGGTTCGTGATCGTTGTTCCAGCGGCGGCGGGCGGTGTCGGTGGCGGCGATCCAGTTCGTTTGGCGGGCGGATTCCACGTGGCCGTCGGCGAAGAGCATGTTCGCGTTGCCGGCATGGCTTTCCCCAGGCCACCGTGCTCGCTGGGTGGAACAGGGATCGAAGGCCCCCGCGGTCCAGAACATTTCACCCATCGTCGAGCCGGGCAGTATGTCCCCTGCGGCAATCAGGCTCGCCGGTGAAAGGACTCGGGATTCCGGAGTGGGTTTGATGGTCCAACCTCCGCCCTCGGCGGAGCCGCCAATGCCAAGGTCGAGCGGGCTCTTGAACGGGGCGGTGCCAGAGGCGTTGAGGGCGTACTGGCCCTGGCCGCGCTCGCCTTCCTCGTTGGCGACGATCTGGGGGCAGCGCAGGACGCGCATGGTGTCGGCGCGCTCGACGAAGCGGTCGTCGCGGACGCCGATGAACGGAACCAAGGTGATCTTCCAGTCGTCCTCCATGAGCATCCGTCGCGCTCGCCGAGGCCCATGATGCCGAAACCAGCGGTGGCCGGGTAGGCGCTGAAGTCTCCCGTGTACATGTGCTGGGCGAGTCCGAGGGTCCGGAGGTTGTTGCGGCACTCGGTGGCGCGGGCGGCGGCGCTCAATGCCATGCCGCCCTACACCAGTGCGGAACGTTACGCTTCAACCCCGGAATGCGAGTAGGGGACCGCAGTCCTCGGGGCTGGGTGAGGGGATGAGCCGCCAGTTCTCCGCGCGGACCGATCACCAGAGAGCAGGAATCGAAGCGACTCTGGAGTCTTACCCCTGGTTGGTTAAAATGCCCCCAGATGAGCACGGTCGCCGAAATCGAGTCCGCCATCGGCAAGCTCTCGCCCCAGGAAGTGGACGAGCTGGCCGCCTGGCTCGACGAGTACCGCCAGATGGTCCGCGCTTCGGCGGAGGTCTTTTCGCTCTACGACGACGAAAAAAAGGCTCCGTGATGCCCAAGGCCCGGCGTGGCGAGACTTGGATCGTCGACCTCGGGATGGTGCAGAAGAGCCGTCACCTTTGCGTGGCACGGTAGAAGCGTCTCGGCCACTGCCAGATGCTGGAGTCCCTGTTCTCGAAGTCGACGCGCCCGGAGATGCTGAAGGCAACCTGGTGCCACTCTTTCAAGTCCACCGAGGACTCGATGGCTACCGTATGCCCCGGCAGTCCGACGGCGCTGAGACATTCACACGAACCCCATCGACCATAGTTACTAAGCGACCCCAGGCGCGGACGACCGTCGTGAGTTGAGTAAAACGCGGTGTTGCCGGCCACGACCACGAAGATGCCGTCTCCGCCGGCGATTGCCGCGGAGTCGGCATCGAACGGTAGCGTGCCCTCCCGGCTCCAACCGACCCCGTCGACCGACGTGAGCACGGTCCTGCCGCTGAGAGCGAGAAAGAGGCCGTTGCCGTGCGCCAGGGAGAGGATCCGGGAGTCAAATCGGGTCCACGATGAGAGGATTCGCGAGTCCGAACCCGTGTAAAATTCCTCCAGTCGTCCGAGAAACGGGCCGAGGTTGGAATCTCCGGCAACGACGAAGGTCCCATACGGATCGACGGAGATGGAATGGAGCGCCGCGACCTGGCTCCCGCCCGCCGAAGCCGCGAGAGTGGCAGGCATGAGCCACCACCCCACTTCGTCTCGGGGAAGGTTGAGGATATAACCCTGGTCGCCAGAAAACTTGGCGTTGTAAGCCCCAGTGACCGCTATGGTCTTCCGCCAACCCTCCCATCCCGTTTCAGCGTTCGTAAATGCCGCCACATCACGGAAGGTGAAGCGGAAGATGTGGAAGGAACTCACGACCCAGTCGAGCCCGTTGGTGGACGTGGCGAAGGCGGAACCGCCGCCTCCAGCGGCATCCTCACCCACCACCACATACCGAGAACCGTCGTGAGTGATTCCGAGTGGCCCAAAGCCCTGTGGAAGATTGAACCGTGTCCAAGCTGCTCCCTCGGTCGAGGTCCACACGCCCTCTTGCTGAAACAGGAAGAATCGGTCGCGGACGAACTTCAGGTGAAGGTCGAAGTCCGACTCGGCGGGAGCAGGAAGGGGATCGCTCCAGGCCAGGCCGTCCCGGGACGTCAGAACGACCGGCAATCCTGCTGCGGACGCCGTGGCGACAAAGCGACCGTTACCGAAAGCGACCTTCTGAAAGCTCGTGGTCGGCGGGTAGGTTCGGGCGGGTGTCCACTGACTCTGGGCGTGGACCGTCACCGAACCGAAGCTCGCAAGGCTTGTGACCAGCGCGAGCACGGCGATCCTCGTGAGCGCCTCGGGGCGGAGAGGACATTCGAGGGAATGGTGTTGGGTGGCTGGTTTCATGGCGATTTGAGTTCCGTAAGACGCATGAGTTGCTGGTCGCGTGCGGATGAAGGCAGGCGCAGTAACTCGACCGGCTGGGCGAGATGTGGCGGCATCACGAAACCAAAGATTGCCTGCCAGACGGGCAGGCCCGAGCCCTCGGCGGCGCAGATCGTGGTGGTCAAGACGACCCTGCTTACTCCTATCGCGGTCATGGGACATCCCTCCAGTCCGGCGCGGACCAATCCAGCCCAAGGCCGGCTGCCTTGGGATCCGGTTGAATCTGGCGCCGCCATAGGAACGAGGAGTGACCGTCCACGAAGACGACGGTCTTCTTCTCGAGTTGGTGGGCCTGCGCCTTGATGAACCCATCGCCCGGGAGATCCTGCGGCCCGCGTATGGCGAGGCACTGGAGGACCATTTTGTGGGAAGGAAAACTGACCTCGGGGACGAATCGTTGGCGCGGGCTCCAGGATCCCCCTCCGACCGAGGCGGCCAGACCTGGATAGTAGCAATAGGAACTCGGGGTGAGAATGTTCGTCCTGCGTAGGCCTACCTGGGATGCGAGAGCGAGATTCAAGGGACCCTTGTCTACCGGGCAGACGAAGAACGAGCCGTTGGTCGAGATGTAGCGGCTAATCATCCCGGGGAAATCGGCGTAGAGAAGGTCGGGCCACACGCTCTGCTCGAACGGCAGCCGTTCTTCCTGGTCGGAAGCATACATGGAGACCGCGAGGCCGAGTTGTCTGAGATTGCTCAGACAACGGACGACCTGCGCTCTCTGTTTGGCCTTGCTCAAGGCCGGTAGGAGCATGCTGGCCAGGATGGCGATGATCGCGATGACGACGAGCAGTTCGATGAGGGTGAAGCCAAAACGACACGAGCCTCGACTCGGTGGAGAGGGTAGGTTGTGCATTGGCGTCCGGACGGTGCCGTGCTAGTTCGAGTCCACTGCTCGGTAGAAGCGGTGCATCGAATCGGGGGTAAGATCAGTGCAGTCGATTCGGCCTGAAATCGTGTTGGTAATCGGGTGCCAGTGGGCGAGATCCTCCGAAGATTCCAAGCGAAGCACGTGACCGGTGACTCCGGCGACGCGGAGGCCGGCGGCCCAACGGTAGTCGGTGTCCTCGGATGGTTTCACGTATCGCGGTTCGAGCGCCGCCAGGCGAGGCAGGCCGTCATGGGGCAGGCGGTAGATTCGGCCGTCCACGGCCAGGACGAACGCGCCGTTGCCGGCGGCAATCCGGCAGGCCGCCCCCGAGACGGTAGGTAGGGAAACTCGTTCCTCCCACTCGAGGCCATCGACCGATAGGTACAGGACGCCATCGGCCACGACGACGAACAGGTTGTTCCCGAAGGTGAGCATCGGGACTTTTCCGAAGAATCTCGTGTGAGTCAGAAGGGTATGCGGCGGGCCGCCATCGAGATTTCCTGTCAACTGAACGGCGGCCATCCATTCCGGGAGCCCTCGAGGCGATTCCGAGGATAGGTTGTAGCCGGCAGCGATGCACGTTCCGCCTGGACCGGCGACCAAGCGCCGAACGGGGAATAGGTCCCCATCATCCGCACGGTCAGGATAGGGCGATCGCTGACTCACCCTCCAGCGAGTAGGATCCATGCTCGACACCAGCGCGCCCGGTTTGGCGAGCGGAATCGAGACGCCGGCAAGGAACGCTCCCCATGAGCCGGGGACATCGGGCGTCGGACTAAGGAAGGCCACCTCCTGCAGGTAAAGATCGCTCAGGAAGGAACCGTGGATTTCCCAGTCAAAGCCGTTGGTGGAGACGCCCATGGCCGCGCGCCCATCCCAGGTCTCCCCTGTGGCTACGTAGGTGTCTCCGCCCCAAGCGATGGAGTACGGGCGAAAGGTCCCCGAATAGCGAGCCGCAGTCCAAACGATCGCGTCCTGAGAGCACAGGAAGTGCGGTCCCTCGGCGGAGCTTCCTTCCGGCGCCACGAAAAACAGGTCGTGGGTGAACTTTACCGCTGCCGAGTCATGCCACCCTGCCCACGGAGCCGGCGCTTCGGTCCATTTCTGTCCGTCCGAGGAGATCAGGACAACCGACGCAAACCGCGCGTCCGCCCCCGTCGCTACGAATGTTCCATTGCCGAATGCAAGGTCCTGAAGCCAGGCGACGCCAAAGACCTCCTTCCAGGCTTGTTCGGCATAGAGCGGGAGCGTTGCAAAGAAGAAAGCAGGAAGAATGCCCCTTAACATCGACGATGGCATGATGGTCTTGTGTTGAGTCTACCGAGGAAAGGAGTCGCCGGGCGGAGCCTGCCGGGTCCGCCACACCCGCAGCGTGTCCTGGGAGGCTCCGACAAGCGCGCGGCCGTCGGCGTGAAATCCGACCGTGATGCCGCCCGGTTTCAGCTCCGTGAAGGTGAGCAACTCCTGGAGGTTCTCGGCATCCCACAGCTGGACGCCGCCTTGGGCGCTGGCCGCCAGGCGGCGGCCGTCCGGCGAGGCGGCCAACGAGGAGTACAGGCTCGCGGCGCTGTCGGCGCGTTGAACTTCCTGACCGGACGCGAGATCCCATATCCGGACGGTGCCGTCAGCGCTCGCCGAGGCAAGGCGGTCGCCGGGGAGAAAGACGACCCCGCGGACCTGAAGCGCATGTCCGCGCAAGATGAGAGGCGGACGTGCCCCGTCCAGCGTGAACACTTCGATCGCGGGTGAGTAGTTCCCAATCGCCACTCGCCGGTTTCCGGCGTCGAAGGCCACGACCATGGCGTAGTCGGACGCCGGGGATTCGAATCGGAGCATCCGGTGCGATTTGAGATCCACGACGCGCAGGGACCAGTCGTCGAAGGTCTTGACCGCAAGTCGGGATCCGTCGGGCGAGAATTGCAGTCGATGGACCCGGTTCGTCAGGTTCAGCAGGGCTTCCGTCTCCACTCCGGCAGCGGCATCCCAAAGTCTCACCTCGCCGCTTCCGCCGCCGAGGGCCATGAGTTTCCCACCGGAAGCGATGGCGAGACTCTGGAGTGACCCGACAGGTGCAAGCCACCGGGGTGACTCGGTCAGGGTGTCGGTGTTCCAGAGACTGAAAGTGTTGTTGGTGTAGGCGGTCCCGAGAAACGAACCGTCCGGCGAGAGGACGAGCAACTGCCTCAGCCCGCTTCGGTCATCGAGTTTGTCCGTCCACCCGATCGAGGTTGGCGGGGCTGGGGGTGGCGTCGCGGGCCAGAGCCGGACTGTGCCGTCAGCCGACGCGGAAACCAGCCCACGGCCCGCCGGGAGAAAGGCGATGCCCAGGATCTGGTGACCGTGGCCTTGGAATCGCGCGAGTGGCTTTCCGTTCTCCGCATCCCACAGGCGGAGATGCTGATCCTCGCTGCCGGTGGCCAGCGTCTGTCCTTCCTGCGAGAGGGCCATCGCGGTCACGGAGGCGTTCTCGTTGGTGAACCGGAACAGCGGGGTCCAGTCCGCCACGGCCCAGCAACAGACCGTTCGATCGCCTGCGGAGTAGAGACGCCGACCGTCGGGCGAATAGGCCAGGCCCCTGACTGGGCCCTCGTGAGCGGGGATCCGGGCGGTTTCCTTCCGCGTCGCGACGTCGATGACCAGGAAACTACCGTCACCCCGATCGAGCGCGAGCTGTCTTCCGTCCGGTGAGAAGGCGATACCAACCGCCGTCAGCGAGGGATGGCCGGTCGGCCAACGCCCGAGGCGTTCCGCGCTCGCGATGTTCCAGAGCGCTGAACCCTCCCGCCCCGCCGCCACGAGCAGATGGCCGTCCGGAGAATAGGCCACTCGTTGAATGGCTTCCTCATTCGTGAGGGTGTTCAACGGGCGGAACGCAGGTAGCGCCCAACGGCGGACGAGCCCCTCGTTGTAGGTTCCGGCGGCGAGTTCACCTCCGTCGGGTGAGAAGGCGACCGCCATGACTTGGTCGGGAAGCATGAAATTCGTGAGCGTGTGGCCCGTGACGAGATCCGTCAGTCGGACCGAGTGATCGAGTCCGCCCGACGCGACCCAATGGCCGTCGGGAGAGACGGCGAGATCCACGACGAAGTTCGAATGCCGCGCCAAGGTGGCCCGTTCCTCACTGCGGCAGAGGTCGTTCAGGTAATGCCACTCCCAGCCTCGCCGATCCCGGCCATCGTCGGGTCGGTGACGTTCGAGCAGGACGGAGGCGCGCCCCAGGTTGTTATCACGGTAAGCCTGGTAAGCCAGGTTCATGTCGGAGGCGTAGAGATAGGCCTCGGCCCGATCCCGTTCGCGACGGATATGAAGCGCCGCAAGGGGCGATCCGATGCTCACCACCAGGGCGAGGAGCAGCACGATTCCCGAGGCCGCGGCGAGAGCCGGCCGGCGACGGCACCAGCGCCACCCGCGCTCGATCCGCCCCACGGGCCGGGCATGGACGGGTTGGTGATCGAGGAAGCGCCCGAGGTCGTCGGCGAGATCCTGAGCCGAGGCGTAACGACCTTCGGGCTCTTTCTGGAGGCACTTGAGGCAGATGGTCTCGAGGTCCCGCGGTGTGCCTGCATTCAGCGTGCGAGGGGCGAGAGGTTCGTCCTCTTTCAAGGCGCGGAGGGTTTCGGTCACGGTGGCTCCGACGAAGGGAGGGCGGCCCGTGAGCAGGTGATAAAGAATCGCGCCGAGGGACCACAGGTCCGCGCGAGCGGTGGCGTTGCGAGCGTCGATGGCCTGCTCCGGGGCCATGTAGTTGGGAGATCCAAGTGCCTGACCGGACAGCGTGAGGGACGAATCGAGGTTCACTTCACGGGCCAGTCCAAAGTCGGTGAGGTGCGGCGCGCCGGCCGCGTCCAGGAGGATGTTGGAAGGTTTCAGGTCCCGGTGGAGGACGCCCTCGCGATGGGCGTAGGCTACGGACTCGGCCAAGTCCTTCATCAGGAGCGCCGCGCGCTCGCTAGGGAACGGCCCCTGTTTGAGGACGTCCCCAAGATTCGGGCCGTCGATCAGGTCCATGGTGAACCACGGTTGACCGTCGAGCGTGCCGAAGTCGTGGATGGGGACGATGTGGGGGTGTTTGAGTCGGGCGCCGGTGCGGGCCTCGGCGCGGAATCGGTCCTGGGTCTCCGTTCGGGCGAAGGTACCGAAGAGCACCATCTTGAGGGCGACGATGCGGCCGAGGCTCAGGTGACGCGCCCGATAGACCACGCCCATGCCTCCCCGCGCCACTTCGGCGAGGAGCTCATACTCGCCGAACCGACGGAGTGCGGGATTCCCCATGCCGTGGCCCTCGGGGACGGCTTCGTGAACGAGGACGTTCTCCGGCGGTTGGTCCAGGGCGCCCGCCAGAGCGCAGGCGAGGCACGTCCTCCGATCCCCGGTCGACTCCAGGCGACTGCCGCAGTGTTCGCAGCGCAGGACAGGAATGGGCTCGGTGGGAGACATGGCGCAGTTGTGCCTTCAAGAGGTACTGCGGGAAAGCCCGCGAAGAAGTTGCAGGGCGAAGCAGCAATCTTTGAATGGAGGGGAACGGGAGCGGCCGGGGAGGTGGGCTGACTGCCGGGGCGTGGCCTTCGGGCTGCTTCGCCCCAGGGGCATGGGCTGGCGAAGGCCCTCAGCCTGGGCCGCAAACGCGGCAAGGGTTCACCCATGCAGCGTCGATTCCATTGGCCGCCCCCGGCAGAGGGGCTCAGGAGCCGGCTAGCACCGAGATCAGATGCCGCAATTCCGCATCGACCTCGGCGGGCGTGGCCACCGTTTCGGCGATGACCAGGCGCACGATCTCGCCGTGCCGGCGGCGCAACCGGTGGACGTGGGACTTGAGGGTGTTCTCCGGGATGCCAAGCTGGAGTGCGGCCTCACCTCCTGGCAATTCGGGCTGTTCGCCCGGCAGAAAGCGGCGAAGCACCTCCCATCGGAGCGCGTGCCCGTCCTTGCCACCGGTGAACTCCACAGCCAAGCGGCGTTCCGCCTCTTCGAGGACCATCCGAGCCCAGGAGCGTTCGAAGGCGACCTCGGGCGTCAGTTCGTCGGTCGGTTCGAGGGCTAGTCGGGCTTCTTCGGTCGCTGCGTCGAACGAAACAAATTCCCGGCCGCCACCGCGTTTTTGGGCGCGCGATCGCTCGCGTTCGTCCAGGAGGAAATGGTTCAGGGCGATCAGAAGGAAGGAGCGAAACCGCCCCTTTCGTGGATCCGCCTGGCCTGGGTAATTCCGGCTGAGAAGGCGTTGGAAGAAATCCTGGCTGAGGTCTTCAGCCGAGGTGCGATCGTGGCCGAACCGGCGAATGAAGCCGTAAATGGGCGGCCAGTAGCTGCGGCAGAGGGTTTCCAGTGCTGCCTCTGCCTCTGGCGAGCCGCCCGCGCCCGCTGCCCGGACGAGGCTCCAGCGGGTGGTGGCGAAGACCGCATGGGCTCCAGGATCCACGTTGCGGAGGTTATCCGCACCTTTTGGATAGGCAATGGCGGGAACGGATGGGGTTCCTTCATCGACCCGAGCGCGGGCTGCGCTCGGCGGGCGGACTTCTCCGAAGCTCGATCGTCTGGTCCTCAAATCCGCTGGAGGAGTTCGAGCAGGCGGACCTTGTCTCGTCCCCATGTCCGCGGCGTCACCTGCTCGATGATCTCCCGCATCTCGTCCTTCGCTGGGATCTGTCCGGAACCCAGCATCTTCGGCATTGCCTTGAAGAGGACCTGCCGGAAGTCCTCCCGCCCGGGGCGGAAGTAGTGCTTCAGGACGACGGCGACGGTCCGGTGCCCGGTGACGCGCTGAACGAGTTCGAGGGGGACCCCGGCTGCCAGCGCGAGGGTGATCCAGGTCACGCGAAAGCTGTGGAAATCGTGCAGAGAGGCTCGTCGTTGGCTATTCTCGCGTTCCTGCTGCAACGCGTCGGTCTTCACCGCCCGGCGGTGTCCGCGAACGATCGAGGCGCCGGTCTCGCGTTCGAGTTCATTGAGGTAGTTGGACACCGTTCCCCGGCTCGCGCCGGTCGCCGCCATGACCTCGTCGAGGCTGGCCCCTGCGGCATAGGCCTCGAACACGGCTCGAATCTTCGGCGCTCGTGGCGAGTTGCCCAAGCGGGTCAGGAAGGCCTCCACCCGCGCCTGGAGTTCGTCGGGGCTCGCCGGCGGGGGCAGGGCCGGTCTTCCCGCCGGGACCATGGATTCGAGCGCTCGGGCGATCACCTGCTTGACGCGCCACGTGATGCCGTCCGGGTTGTTCCGGTACATCTGGGCCGCCTCGGGGAAACAGAACTCCGACGCCCCTGCTGCCGCCTTCGCCTTCGTCAGTTCCTCCGCCAGCATGGGGAAAATCGGGATGTCCACGGTCTCGCCCGTCTTGGCGGTCTTCACGGACAGGAAGCCGGCGGTCAGGTCCACCTCCGCCCACTTGAGCGAGCAGCAGTCCCCGCGGCGCATCGCGGTGCACATCCCGGTCACGATGATCGGGCGGATGAAATTATCGTCGGCGCACGTCTCGGTGATCGCCTTCAGTTCCTCGACGGTGAAAGGCTCCCGGTTGACCGTCTCGGTGGCCTTGGTGACGAGGCCGTGAAACGGATTGCTGCCATCGCTGAGG
>CAIMTB010000445.1 GCA_903844265.1 uncultured Verrucomicrobiota bacterium | reverse complement strand
TGGGGGCACGTTGGGGATGGTGAAGTGGCCGGTGGCCGGATCACAGGCGACCATGGTGAGGCCGTTGCCGGCGGCACCGAGGGCGTTGATCGCGTTGAGGCCCACCATGCCCTCACCGACAGGCGGCCCGAGGACGGCCTGCTGGTTGTTCGGGGGGCGGCCGAAATGATTGAAGCGGAGCGTACCCGAGAGGCTGTGGCCACCGGTGCGGATGGCGGTGCCCCACTCGGTCTGGACCGGGTCGGTGAACCCGAAGAAGACGTGGTAGGTACCGGCGCCAAAGCCTTCGGTGAATACCGAAGGTTCGTTGGGCTTCACCCAGGCGTCCACAGTCTGGGTTCCTTCGATGGTGGCGGTCTGGTGCCAGTGGCCGGCGATGCTCGCTCCGGCCTTGGCGCTCTTCCACTGGGTGCCGGCGGGCGCAATGAGCTGCACGCCATACTTGCCCATGGCCAGGTACTTGATCAGGGCCTTGCCATTGGCGTCGGTGTAGACGCGGCCGTTGCCCAGCCTGTCAACCACCGGAGCGCCATCGACCATCTCAGGCTGGGTGCCGTTGAATTTGTAGGTTGTGCCGAGGGGGTTGCCGAAGGTGTCGGTCAGGATCGGCCCGCCGAGAATATCCTTCAGCACGACCATGAACCCCCCGAGGCCCTGCTCGCCGGCATCCGGGACGTTGTTGATCGGCGCGTTGTCGTTGAACGCGAGGATCGAGATCTGCGCGGTGGGGATCGGGTTGACGTTCAGGACCACCTTGACGGTGCCCTGGTTGACGCCCACCTGGCGGCCGCTCATCTCAAACCCGTCGGCCAGCACCGAAACGAGATACCGGAGCGACGGATCGCACGTCACGCTGGCGGTGCCTGCGGTGCCGTTGCCGTTGGCACGGACCGAGGCATGGCTCTTGTGGATCACCAGCGACGGACTGTCCACACGGGGGGCTCCCGGGGTGGTCAGCGAGGTGTTGTCCTCCTCGATCATCCAACGGAACTTCGGCACCGGGACTCCGGTGCTGTCCACCACCTCGAGGTTGAAACCCGCCGCCTTGGCTGCCTGGGAGACCAGGCAGGCGACCGTCAGGGCGAGTGCGCCCCGCATCCACTTCCGGCACCAACTTTCCGATTTTCTCATTTGCATAGCTTTTTATGATTGAACCTGACGGAACACCCGGCGCTCCCGTGCGCCACAACCCACGTGCCCAAAACCAAATCTCACCAGCGCGATGGCCCCGGTCGGCACCTGTCCTCCCGGCTCTCGACACAGAAAGCGGGGGACCGTCCGGAACGGCGGACCCAAGCCCACCGAAGAACCGCACGCCACAACGTCGTAATAATTAGAGGCTAAGAGATTCCACGACAGTCAGGTTAATCGGCAACCGCACTCAGGGAATTCCCCTATTTTGATGAGGGAGACAGGCCAGGCAATCGCCCCGAATGCCTCCATCGAGTCAACTTGGCTCATCCCCCCCATATTCGGTCTTCAACTTCGAGGTCTCCGCGTCAGACTGACGTCCGACCCTTGCGGCAGCGTGGGAATCGCGCTTCAGTTGGAATCGGACAGCGATCGTGGAATCACACAGCCATTTTGCCCTCGGAGAGCCGGTGGGGACGCTTCGCATTGAAGCCCTCGACGGAGCAGGAGTCTCCCTGACATCCGAGGCAGCCCGTTCGCCGGCTGGTCGATCGGCCCTCAAGGGTTCATCGCCCAGCCAATGGTCCCGGTTGGCCTCTTTCGCGTCGGGGATTCTTCGGGCTCTCCGCCAAAGGAGGAGCGGACGGTCTCCCCGCGTGGGCTGGATCACGATGGGTTGGGTGGGCCTGCTGTACCTGGCTGTTGCCCAGCTGGGGGACACCTTCGGTCGTCCCGGGGCGATCCTCGTGCTTCCTCCCAACGGGATCGCGCTCGGGGCGATGCTGGCATTTGGGATACGGGTATGGCCCGGGATCCTCCTAGGGGCGTCGATCAACGGACTCGGCCTCGTGAGCGAACCCTCCCTGGCGGTGTCTTTCGCAATCGCGGAAACCTTCGAGGGATGGGTCGGGGCGTGGCTGGTCCTCCGTTTTGCCAACGGCCGGGAGTTCT
This sequence comes from uncultured Verrucomicrobiota bacterium, assembly GCA_903844265.1. Taxonomy (GTDB): domain Bacteria; phylum Verrucomicrobiota; class Verrucomicrobiia; order Limisphaerales; family CAIMTB01; genus CAIMTB01. The sequence goes on along the minus strand of CAIMTB010000445.1, from coordinate 15,071 downwards.
ATCGGCGACCCAGGGACATCCTGATTTTCGCGCTCCTGGCCGGGGCGTTGAGTCCCCTCATTTGTCCCCCGTTCGGCCTTCCTCAGGCCTCTGTTCAAAGCCTGGCGTTCTGGACCCATCCGGCGGAGAACGTGGTCGCCTGGTGGCTCGGGGAGATGATGAGCGTGATGACCATCACGCCCCTCTTCGTCCTGCTGACGGCCCCGCCCCCGATGCGCTGGAACAGGTCGCGACAGACCGAATTCGCGGTGCTCACGGCGTGTCTGGTGGTGCTCAGCGCGGCCGTGTTCACCAGTCTGGTGCCCGGTTATCTGCGCCGCTACCTGATGCCCTATCTCTGTCTTCCCTTCCCGATCTGGGCGGCGCACCGGTTCGGGCCGAGGGCGACGGCCATCACCAGCTTCATTCCCTCTCTGGTGATGTTGACCGGGACTCTGTGCGGCTGGAGTCTTTTCGGGGATCGGATCCCGGACGTGTCGCTGGCGGCCTATCAGGGGTTCGCCTCGTTCCTGGCGGTGATTTCGCTGGTCGTTACGACCCTTGTGGCCGAGCGGGGGCACGCCCAACTGGCGCTCCAGGAGGCGTATGAAACCCTGGATCATCGCGTGGCCGAGCGGACCCGCGACCTTCATGGGGAGATCGAGGTGCGCAAGCAGGCCCAGGAGCAGCTGTCGCAGGACATCCTTCTCCGACGTGAGATCGAGGAGACCCTGAAGCGGGCCCACGACGAACTCGACCGCAGGGTCCAGGAACGGACCGTCGAACTGGCCGAGGCAAACGCGGCCTTGGCGAAGGAAGTCGAGCAACGGCGGGACGCCGAGGTGGTCCTTTCGCGGGTCCTGGAACGTCTCATCGACGTTCAGGAGACTGAACGCCAGCGCATCTCGCGGGAGCTCCATGACCAGATGGGGCAGACCCTCACGGCGATGAAGCTGGGCCTCTACCGGATCCGGCAGATGGTCCAAGCCCCCGTCGAGGCCCGGGAAAGCCTGATTGCGCTCGAGACCCTCAGCGACGGGCTGATGCGCGACGCCCACCGGATGGCCTGGGAACTCAGGCCGCCGATGCTCGACGAGCAAGGCCTCGCCGAGGCGCTCCGCCACTACCTCTCCGAATGGTCCAGACCCGGCTCGGTTGCCGCCGATTTCCACGACGGCTCAGCCCGGGGCCGGCGCTTTCCGGCTCGCATCGAGACCGCCCTCTACCGGATTGCGCAGGAATCGCTGACCAACGTCCTGAAGCACTCCAAGGCCAGTCGGGTGAGCGTGCTGTTGGACTGCAATGCCTACGGGGTTTCGCTGATCATCGAGGACAATGGAATCGGGTTTGAGACCCCGGATAGCCCTCAGGTTCCCTCGCCCAAGGGCAAGATGGGGCTGCTCGGAATGCAGGAGCGGGTGCTTCTCGCCGGCGGTTCGATGAGCATCGAATCAGCGCCGAATACCGGCACCACGGTCTACGTCCGCATCCCGGTCCGGGCGGATCAACCCGAAGAGGACGCATCTTGAAGAGCCTGAGAATCCTGCTTGTCGACGACCACACGATTGTTCGAGAAGGCCTGAAGCTGCTGATTTCGGCACAGCCGGACATGAAGGTCGTGGGCGAGGCTGGCAATGGGAAGGAAGCCCTCGAGGCCTTCCTCCTGCTGAGCCCCGACATCGTGGTGATGGATATCTCCATGCCCGAGATGGACGGCTTCAAGGCAGCCCAGGCCCTCCGCCAGGCCCATCCGGGGGTGAAGATCCTGATCCTGACGACTCACGATGATCAGGGGCTGTTCGTGAAGGTCTGCCAGGCGGGGGCCTCCGGCTACGTGCTCAAGCGCGTGGCCAGCTCCGAGCTCCTCAATGGCATCCGCAAGGTCGCCGCGGGCCAACTCCATTTTGACGAGGCGTTGGCGGGCCGCGCCTTGGTCGAACTGACCAAGGGATCCCCCGCTCTCAGCAAGCCCGGGGACGGTGCGCCCTCCCGGTCTCTTTCCGACCGGGAAGAGGAAGTGCTCCGTGGCGTGGCCCTGGGCTACACCAACAAGGAACTCGCGCAGCAGCTGAGCTTGAGCGTGAAGACCATCGAGACCCACAAGGTGCGCATCTGCAACAAGCTAGACCTGAGCAGCCGCGCCGACATGGTCCGGTACGCGCTGGCCCAGGGCTGGATGGAGAACTCCTCCTCCGCGCCTGCCGAGGAAGACAGCCGTCGGTAGCCCCGACCGGCCAAGCTCCTCTCCCCCCCGCACACGCGTTCACGAACCGCGAGAGCTGATCGGTTCGGTTTCCACGCAGGCACTCGCGGGCGACCTTGGTGTTCAGACCCGGAAGAACCGCGCCGCCGCGAGGTTGGCCGCGGCGCCGAAAAGGAGCAGGACGCCGATCGCGGCCGATGCCCCGGTGAATCCCGAGCCGAACGTGATCATCTGGTGCAACGCCTCCATGCCCCAGCCCGTGGGCAGACAGAAGGCGATGGTTCTCGCCCACGCAGGCACCACCTCGAGCGGCCACCAGCACCCGCCCAGCGCAGCCATCACGATGCTCGCCAACACGCAGAGGCCCGAGACCTTGTCCTCAGCCCGGACCACGGCCCCCACGAGAACCCCCAGCGACGCCGCCACCCAGGCGTAAACGACCAGCACGAGCAGGACCCCGCCGAGTTGGTCGCCGAGGTTGACCCCGAACAGAAAACGCCCCGCCAACAACAGGAAGGCGATCTGGATGACCGCCAGCAACATCAACCCGTACACCTTCCCCGCGACGATCGCGTGTCGCGCAACCGGGTAGAGAGTCATCCGCTTCAGCACCCCGCTGCGCCGCTCCCACGCCAGCGCCGAACCCCCAAAGGTGAGCAGGTTCATCAGGAGATACATCACCAGGACTCCCGGCAACGAAAGCCTGTATCCCGTCGGAATAGGCTTACGACCGGCAAACCGCGCCTCCAATCTCACCGGGTCCGGACGGTTGCGGACGCCTTCCAATCCCGCCGGACTCACCGGACTCCCGGGCACGGCGGTCGCCAGTTCCAGGAGATGAGAATCCAGCGCGATCACAGCGCGGGCGACCCGGAACTCAATCATTGCCGCCGCGGCGTCCGAGGAACCTTCCACGGTGAAGTATTTCACCCTGGCCTGGCGGCGTCCGAGAATCGCGTCCGTGAAATCAGCCGGGATACGGATGCCGCGCTGCGCCCCTGCCGCGTTGGTCGGGGAAACGACGTTCAGGCCCTGCGCCCCGAGTTCCTTCAGGAATTCCATCCCCAGAAACCCGGTGTCGACATTCTCCACCAGCACCAGGGGACGCGGATTTTCCGGACTTCCGGGTCCACGATTGGCGGCGCCCATGAAGTAGACGAAGACCAGCGGCATGAGGAACAGCCACACCAGGGCCGAGCGGTTCCGCAGGAAGAGCCGCAGGTCGTTGTGCCCGATGTCGAAGAGGTGGCGCATGCGAATCAGGTTCGTCCGCCGCGTTGCAGGCGCCGCCGCAATTGCCAGGCCGCCACCACGGCGAGACCCAGTCCCAGGACCGCCATCCGCACGGCCGCCAGTCGCCAGTCCGTAGCCGGGCTCCCACCCGTCTGGGACGCATGCACGGCCTGGATGAACCAATAGGGCGGCAACAGGGGCGTGAGGTGATCGCGCAACAAGGGGGGAAGCGACTCCGCCGGGAAGGCGCATCCGGCGCCAAACCCCAGGAACATCCCCACCATGGTGGTCAGCACGTCCGACTTGCGGTCGCCACCCAGGAACCCCACCAGGGCCGCCATGAGCCCCGACGAGAACATCCCCAGCGCCAGCGCAAGCACCCCGACCTGGAGGGGACGAACCCAGTGAAATCCAAACAGCACCGGGCCCAACCCGAGCAGGATCGCCGCGCCGAGCGCCACGGCGACGAAGACGAACAACACCTTGGCCAGGACAAAGGTGAACACCGACGGCGGCAGCGTGCAGAACCGCGCGAACGTTCCGAGTCGCACCTCGCGATGCAGGTCGCGCATCGCCGCCTCGGCGATGAAGAAGAGGAACATCGCCGCCATCCCGGGCAGCAGGAACGCGAACAGGTTGAATCCCGGCCCCGCGCCGCCGTCCTTCAAGGATTCGCCCGTCCTCGACTCCTTCTCATAGACAACCGGCACCGGGTCGAGCCTGTGCCGAAGGATCTCGACCTTGTCCCCCGTCTTCCCGATGAGCGCCGCGATGCGCCGGTAATCCAAGCCGTCGCGCGCGGCGACCACGTCCCGCCAGTCGGCCAGGTCCTCGCGGAAATTGCGCGCCAGCGCGTTGAGGGCCGATGTCAGGGCGCCCAGCAGTTCCTCCACCACCGCCGGATGGAATTGCTGGGCCGGATTCTTGACCAGTTCCAGGGTCAGAAGGGATCGCCCCGCGACGTAGTCCGCGGCAAAGCCCCTGGGGATGATCAACGCCGCGGCGACGACGTTGTTGGTCACGAGGCGAAGTCCCGCCTCGCGGTCAAGAAACTGGGGTTCGAGATACTTCGTCGCGTCTCCCTGGCTCAGCGCGCCGCGGAGGAAACGGGTCACCAGCGAATCGTCCTCGTCCACGATGACCACCTTGATCCGTCCGAGACCTGCACCGCCGCCGGTGTTGCCGCCCGAAAACACCAGGCCCAGCAGGCCTGTGATCACCAGCGGCATGCACAGGTGGATGAGGTAGGGCAACGGATTCCGCCGGGCACGGCGGAGGTCCTTGAGGAGGAGCAGGCCCAGCATGGCGTCAAGGGGCGGTTCCCTATTCCCGCAGGTCCCGGCCGGTGAGTTGCAGGAAGACATCACTCAGGCTGGGCCGCTTCAAGGTCACGTTCTCGACTCGCACCGGCAGCGCGAGCAACTCCTGCAGGCATCGCGCCGGATCCCGATCGCCGATCGCCGCCGCGACCATCTGCCGGTCCGTCCGCTGGAGGATCCTGAACTTATCGGTGAAACCCGGCCATTGATCGGGCTGCGATCCCTCGAGGGCGCCTTCCACGACGAACAACCGATCCCCGCCCAGGCGCTGTTGGAGCTCGGCCAGCGTGCCCTCCGCGAGCAAACGGCCGTGGTCGATGATCCCGATCCTCCGGCACAATCCCTCCGCCTCCTCGAGATAGTGGGTCGTGTAGAGAATCGCCGTGCCGTCCCGGCCGAGGGCGCGGATGAAATCGAGGATGTTCGCCCGCGCCTGCGGGTCAATGCCCACGGTCGGCTCGTCGAGGAGCAGGAGGCGCGGACGGTGCATCAGCGCTGCGCCGAGGTTGACGCGGCGCTTCATGCCCCCCGAGTAGCGGCCCACCGGATCCTTGGCGCGCTCGAGGAGGGACAGGGCGGAGAGGATCTCACCGGCCCGTTCGCGGGCCTGCGGCCGTGTCAGGCCACCCAGGCGCCCCCAGAACTCAAGATTTTCACGGCCGCTCAATTCCTCATACAAAGCCAGTTCCTGCGGCGCAACGCCGAGCACGCGCTTGGCACGCGCCGGGTCCTCCCAGAAGTTGGTGCCCTCGACGAGCACCTCCCCGGCATCCGGCCGGAGGAGGCCGCAGATCATGGAGATCGTGGTGGTCTTGCCCGCGCCGTTCGGCCCAAGCAGTCCGTAGATCTCCCCGGGTTCAATGGCGAATCCGACGCCATCGACGGCCCTCACCGCACCGAAGGACTTCGCCAGCCGTGACACGTGGAGGAGGGGTGGCACGACCCGATTGAACTACGATCTGTGCCGAGGCGCGAGGATTTCGGTGGGGGCGCAACCATAATTCGATTCCGGACAGGACAAAGCGAACCGACTGGCCCGGCGCAGCGGCGCGTGATGGGCCCCTGCCGTCAGGAACCCGCTCGGTCCTCGTGCGGCTCGACGGAATCATCCCAGCGCCGTGATTCGTTCCGCTGCCGCCAGACTTCGTAGAAGAACACCGCCGCGGCCGCTCCCACGTTGAGCGAATCCACCCCGGCATGCATGGGCACTGCGACCAGCTCATCGCAGGCCTCGCGCACTGCCTCCGACAATCCGTGACCCTCGTTCCCCAGCACGATGCAGCAATCCCCGGTCAGCGACGCCTGGGGCAACACCCGGCAACCGGCGTGCGGATGCGCGCCGATGCAGCGGAACCCGCGCCGGCGAAGTTCACGAAGCGCCAGCGCCAGCGAAACCGGCTCCACGACGGGAAGCAGGAACAGGTTCCCCATGGACGACCTGACCGCCCGACGCAGATAGGGCGGCAGACAGGTCTCCCCCACCAGCACGCCCTGCGCTCCGAATGCCGCGGCGTTGCGGACGATCACCCCGAGGTTCTCGGCGTTGGCCAGCCCATCCAGGGCCACCAGGAAACGCGGTGGCGTCGCCAACCCGGCCACCACGTCCAGCTCGACGGGGCGCGGAATCCGGGCACAAGCCAGCAACCCCTGGTACAACACAAACCCGGTGAGTCCCTCCAGCAACCGCTTCTCGGCAACAAAGACCTCGATCTCCTCGGAACGCGCCTCCAACGCCGGCCGCATCACCTCCAGGTGCTCAGGCGTCATGAGCGCCGACACAATCTCGATATCACTCGCCAGCAACCGCTTCACCACCTTGATCCCCTCCACGACGAACAGCCGATCAATGTAATGGTCCCCCTGCTGCTTCAACGTGAGGTACGGCCCCAACTCTGGAAGGTCCAACGTCTCGATGCCGCGGATTCGGATCACTCCCGATTCCAACATCCCCTCGCGCTCCGGGTCGAGCGGGACGAATGGGATGCCGCGCTTTCATTTCCCAAGCCCCCCAAAAGATCCCACGAATCGAGGACGCACAGAAGCCGTGACAACAAACCTTAATCCAGTTGACACAAAGCATAAATACGCCCATTTATGAAAACACGCTTCAAGCAAGTATCCCCAGGGCAAATATGAGCACAGAATCAGCACCTCAAGACAATCTTCCCTCAGACTCGAGCCTATCCTCCACCGACGAATCTACAGTCGCTCCCCAAATAACGCTGGATGAGGCCTTGGACAGGATGGAGCAAATATCGGCGAAGCAGAAAGAACTTGCCGCCCTGAGTGAGAAACTGAATCAGGCTCGCGAGACCATTCAGGCGCTCCAAGGCAAGGAGGAAGACCTCGAGATTGAGGTTCAGTCGCTGATGAGCATCCTTGAGGATCAATGCCCACGACTATTGCGCCTTTTACAGGGTAGAAGCACTAAAGTGGCCGCTCCCACTCGGGTGAGCGTTGCGATTCAACCCACTCCAGCTTCAGTCGAGGAGGAAAGAACCAAGGAACCCCTCTCCCTTGCCCAGGCGATGGAAGTACTCGTTCAACTCCCGGATACCTTCTCGCTTGGCAATTTCCGGGCCAAGACCAACGAGCTCTTTTATGGGCACCACACCAAGCGCATAGTTGAGCTACTGGGTGAGCGTATCGTTCAGGTGGGCGAGAGCAAGGGGCCGGGCACCAACTATCGGAAGGCCTAGTCTGCTTTCATTGAGTTGGGGGTATACGCAGCCCGCCCGTCATGTCAATTAACTGATTGGCGGGCGCATAAACTTGGGTGACGTGGATGCCGCGGTCGCGGGCAGCAAGGCCACGGACAAGACGACGGCCCAGGTGACGTCCCTGGATTTCTCCGAGGGCAGCGCCGGTCAGTGGGGCAGCGACAACCCGATCCCCGGCGGTTACACGGGCAACTGGGGCCTGGCCATCCAGGGAAAACTTTCGGTCGCGAAGGCAGGTACCTATCGGTTCGCCCTGGGTTCCGACGATGGGGCCCGACTCCGCGTCGATACCGACAAGAACGGCCTCACGGCGGCCGACCCGACGTTGGAGGACGCGGGTCCCCACGCCCACCAGATCGTTTATGCCAACATCACCTTCGGCGCCGCCGGGACCTATGACTTCGAAATCCGATCCTATAACTCCAGCGGCGGCGGAAGTCTCGAGGCATCCGTCGCGACGCAGGAGGGAGCCGTTCCCGACGACGATCTTACCTCAGGCTACTGGGAACTCCTCGGCACTGATGGCGCCACCTCTCCCGTCCGGCTGAGTGGAACCGCCAGCGCCACAGCCTACAAAGCGGTCGGTCCGAACGTTGAGAGACTCGAGCCGTTCGTCGTCGTGTGCAACGGTCCCAACGACAACCCACCGGGTACGTTCTACGACGGCGGCCCCATCTCGGGATACGAGGGCGCCGGATTCCTCGGTGCTGCGGGCCTGAACAAGTGGCCGTACCCTGACGGCCAGAGCTACCGGTCCGTCACCCTCAACCCGGTCAACGTCACCGGGAAGAAGAACATCCATCTCACCATCGCCCTCGCCGCCACGGTCGTGGATTTCGAGGACAATGACTACATCCAGATCTACGCCTATCCCAACGGCTCGAGCAGCACCCCCATCCAACTCGCCCATTTCCACGGCGTGCAAAACGCCATCCAACCTTGGATGGCGGATCAGCTGGATCATTACTCCCGCCGGCTCACCCGGCAGTTCGCCGACTTCACCTACGACATCCCGGCGACCGCCACCGATCTCATCATCGAGGTCCGGGTCGCCACCACCTGGTGGACCGAAATCGCGGCCATCGACAACATCAGGATCACCGCCGGATCCACGGCCACACCCGCCACCTTCGCCGCCCCGAAACTCTCCGGCGGAGATCTCGTTCTCGCGTGGGCGGGCGGCCAGGCCCCGTACCTGGTCCAATGGACACCTGCCCTGGGTGGACCCTGGGTCAACCTGAGCGCGACATCAGCAACCACGCTCAACGTCCCCGTCGCCGGCGTCGCCGGCTTCTTCCGGCTCCAGTCGGGCGCCGCCGGGGCGACCGCCAAGCTCTACAAGGCAACGCTGTCCGGCGGTGCCGAGGTGCCCGCGGTAGTTACGCCGGCCACCGGTACCGCCATCCTCTCGGTCGATGGCGACACACTCACCTACTTCGTGAGTTACTCCGATCTTCAGGCCGCCGCGACCGCGTCCCATATCCATGGCCCCGCCCCGGCCACCGGCAATGCCGGCGTGATGGTGGGGTTCAAAGCCTCCGGAGCGCTGGGTACCAGCGGCGTCTTCTCAGGCACGGCGACCCTCACCGCGCCACAGAAAGCCAACATCGAAGCCGGCCAGACCTATGTGAATGTCCACAGCGGCGCCCACGGGAGCGGCGAAATCCGAGGCCAGGTAACTCCCTCCCCCCTGAGACTCACCACCCATACGAGGGTGGGCTTACCAAGCTGGATTTCCTGTTGGCCCAGCGGGGGGACCAGATCTTTTCCAAGGCGTTCGCGGTCTGATCACGGGCCAAGGATGGCCGCCGTGGGCACCGCCTGATTGCTGGTACATCGAAGCCCCTCTGGACCACCAGCCTGGTTCGGGCCCCTTGAGCAGTCGCCGTCAGCACGCATCCGGGCGTCCGCAGGACGTTCCGCGGCCACAGTGGCGCCGAAAACGAGCAGAACCAGGATACGCGCGGGTAAAGATGGGATCATGCCTCCCTCAGGCCCTCCGTGCATCGAGGGATCATGAGGCGATCCATGACATCACAACAATCCGCACTTCTACTGAACTCGCTGGGGTGGATGATTTCACCGCTCCGCTCCCACGGGAGCGACGGTTACTGGGTCATGCTCAAGCCCCTCCATGTGGGGCGGCATATGTTGCATTCCACAGGGAAGGATCCCGCGGAAACGCAGGACGTGACTTATAACATCACCGTGACCAAGGCCCGGCGATGATCTGGCCGGGCGCTGGTTCCCTACGCCCGCCGGGTGTCCTTGCGCATCGCGTCCCATGAGGGGTCCCCTTCTGCGACACATCGGGTACTGGATAAACGACGTTCGCGAGGAGACGCTTTGCGCTCCCCAGGAGGTGGTCGGCTTCCTGCCGCCAAAAATCCGGACCAGGGTTGCGGACTATCTCGACCGAGGGGGCAACGAAGTGATGCTTGCTCAAGGCGGCACCTCCTGGTGCCGGTTCTGTTGCGGCATCGAGTCCACTGCGATGGGCAGCCAGGAATGGTCGGACGGTCACTGGGTCTGGCCAGCGGGCCTTTCCCACTATGTCCGGGAGCATGAAGTCATGCTCCCGGAGGAATTCATCCGCGACGCGCAGGCCAAGCATCCCTTCTGGGACGGCGCTGGGAAACGGCCCGAACTCATGTCGGGGAGAGGGGTGGACGCTACCCTCTGGGAGACATGGTGCGCCAGCCACCGGTCTCCGGCCTTCGTGCAGCGACTGCGCCGCGCCCGAGACGAGGCTGATGTCCGGGCCCCGGCAGTTCGGGAGGCTGCATGGCAAGCGCGGATTCGTGAGGCCCTCGCAACGCGAGGCCTTGGAAGCGGGAACTGCCAATTCGCCGGGTGCCGGGAGACTCCCCTGGCCGGCATGCGGATCTGCGCTCGCCACTACGCGTGGAGCCCCTCCGACGACGCCAGCAGTTGCTATCAACTCGACCGACGCCTCCTGGGTTCCTTTGCGTTTGGCTACGACGAGATCGGCGATGCCTATTCACTCACCCGCAAGCTGATCTCCTCCGCCGACCCCGTATCATCGTTCATCCGGGGACGATCGAAGGCGGGTAGCCTGCAGTTGTGGGCGGATTGGAACGGCTCCGAGGAGAACTGGCAGGGGTACACCCCGCGGACTTCCTTGATGAACGAGCTGGATGCGGTCGTGTATTGGGCGGGCCTGTGGGATGAGCGGAGATTTGCCGGCGTCGTCCTCCGTGACGAGACTCGGCGTATGGCCGGAACCACTCCGAGCGGCCATGACTTGCGCCGACTGAACCGTTGGCTCCTGGAGGACGCCTACCCCTCTGAGCTGAGAAGAATAGGGATGGAGGTCGTGCCGATCCTCAGTGGTTGGGTCGTCGGCGATGGCGAGCCATAGGGGTAGCCGCGCGGGCTGGTGCGCGGTGTGGAGGCGCCAAACTCGAACTGACCACAGAAGGAGGGTCTTCGTACGAGGCATCACTCCTAAACGGTCCCGGAGTGGGAAACCGCCAACGCCGCGGCAGCGACCCGTAGGGCACGGTCCCGGGTCCAGATCGGGGTGCTGGAGATCCGACAGGATGTGAGCAGCAGGATGTCGACCCACCCCAAACCGCTCCCCCAGAGCCGGTGCTCTTCAAGGAGGTGGAGGGCCTCGTCGGCGCGACCCTCGGCCAACGCAGGTAGGAGCATGATCTGCCGGAGGAACGACTCCCGCTTCCTCAGAGAACCGCAGGCCAACTCCCCGATAACGGCCGGATGGGTAACCACCCGGCCTGCCTCCAAGAGCCGAACCAAGGCAGGCTCTCCCCGACGCAGGTGATCGATCCAGACCGAGCTGTCGACGAGGACCCTCATTCGCGCAGCTTGGAGCGTTTTCGACGGGGCGCGGATTCAGCCAACGGATCGCTCCCGCCAAGCGCGGCGAGCCGCTGTGCGGCAGCCCTCTGAACCAAAGCCTCCAATCCGAGGTGCACGAGGCGGGTCTTCCCTGATTCCCCGGTCAATTGCTGGGCCCGCTCCAACAATTCGTCGTCGATGTTCAGCGTGGTCCTCATGCAGATCAGAATGCCGGATTCGTCTGCATGGTCAAGGAACCGCCGGTCGGTGGTCCCCACAGCTGGTTGCCGAGCCGCTGGAAACGCTTCCGCCCCGCGTTCTTGTTAGAAGGAGCGTTAGAAAGCGGAGCCGTCGATGAAGACCTGCCTCGCGCCACCCTGCTCTTTCCCCTTTGAATCCGCCCTGATCCACGCCAGCTTGACGGCGCATGGTGCTGGTCATCGATAATTACGATTCGTTCACCTACAACCTCGTCCAATATCTGGGCGAATTGCAGGCGGACCCGCAGGTCCACCGGAATGACCAGATCAGCCTCGACCAGATCCGCGCGCTCAACCCGGCCCGAATCGTGGTTTCGCCGGGTCCGTGCTCACCCAAGGAAGCCGGCCTTTCCAACGAGATCATCCGCACCTTTGGCCCAAGCATCCCGCTGCTTGGCGTCTGCCTCGGTCACCAGTGCATCGGCCACACCTTCGGCGGCAACGTCATCGTCAACCGCCGCATGATGCACGGGAAGACATCGTCCATCCGCCACGACGGGAAGGACCTGTTCACCGGAATGCCCGATCCCTTCACCGCCACGCGCTATCACTCGCTGGTGATCGAGCGTCACAGCATGCCCGCGTGCCTTGAGATCACGGCATGGTGCGATGAAGACCCCGAGGAGGTCATGGGCGTGCGGCACCGGGAATATCCCGTGTGGGGCGTCCAATTCCATCCCGAGAGCATTCTCACCCAGGAGGGGAAGCGAATGATTTCGAACTTCCTCAAGCTCGGATGATCCTCACTTCCGGGTCTCGGGCTCCGGCGCGCCAGGCCATCGACCACCGCCCCGGGGATCGTGACGTGGCGAACACGCCGAGTTTCGCGAATTTCATGAAGCGGGTTCCCGAGCGCTCAGGCTCCCTGTTTCCCAGGTCAGGCCGTGAGCTTCCTGCCGATCGTTGAGCGCGAACTCCGCGTCGCGTCGCGCCGTCGTCTGACGTTCCGGATCCGCTTTTTCGCCGCCATCGGGGCCACCCTTCTCGGCGGGCTCTATCTGGTCGGCACCCAACTCCCTGAGGTTCTCGTTCCCCAGGGCAAGTCCCTCTTCACCGTTCTCACCTACCTTCAATTCATCGCCGCCCTCCTCTGCGGCCCCGTTCTTACCGCCGACTGCATCAGCCGGGAACGCCGCGAAGGGACGCTCGGCTTTCTCTTTCTGACCGACCTCAACGGCCTCGACGTCGTGGCCGGCAAGTTCACCGCCCTCGGAATCCTGCCGCTCCACGCAATGCTCGCGATGTTCCCCATCGCCGCAATGACAGTATTCCTGGGCGGGGTGACCGCCGCGGAATTCTGGCGGACGACGGCCGTGACGCTGGACACGCTGTTCCTGTCCCTGGCCGCGGGGCTTTGGATTTCAAGTGTGGTCAGAGACGAGCGGCAGGCGGTGGTGATCACGGTCGCGGTCATCGCCATGCTGGTGGTCGTGCCCGAGGGTCTGGCTCGAATCGCGGAGCTGACCCCGGTCGGAACGTCTTTCGTCTGGATCCGGCTGGGTGGCCCGCTCGGACTGCTTCGGGCGGCCTTTGAATCACCGTCGGGGATCAGGCCCGCCGGGTTTGGCGCCGGATGGTTCTACCAGTGCGGTCTCGGTTGCGTATTCCTCGGAATCGCCACGGCCGTGATACAGAGCACCTGGCGGAATGATTCCGCGGGAACATCCCCGACGACCCACTGTCGGGCGCACCCGGACGAGCCCCCGCCCCCGCTCGTGGGATCGCGGGCCAGACAGCGGGACCGGCTGCGTGCAGCGGGTCCCCTGGCGTGGCTGGCCTGGCAGGGCAGCTGGGTTCGCCATGCGGCGACCTGGGTTGCGGCCTTTGCTGTCGTCGCCGCGGTCGGGACATTCCTGGTGAATGGCAGGGTGATGAACCCTCGGCAGGCGGCGGAACAGGCGGCCCGGGTCTTTGAACTCGGGATGTTCGGCCTGAAGCTGCTGATGGTTGCCCACGCCGTCTATTTTCTCCAGGGCACCTGTCGCAGCGGTCTGATGGAGCTCATCCTCACGACGCCCGTATCGGGCCGGGTGTTGCGGGCCGGGCACCTTGCCGCGATGCGGGAGATGTTCCTCGGTCCGGTGGCTGTCCTCGGTCTTGTGCATGTGGGGATCCAGATCATCGGACGGCTGCTTGCGGGGGGTGATTGGCCGTCCCAGGCGGTGCTGATCGCGACCGCGGTGGTGCCGCCGCTGATGGGGGTTGCGGTGCATCTCCTCGACTTTGTGGCGGCCGCCCATTACGCGTCGATCCATGGGCTGCGTCACGATCGTCCATCGAAGGCGGTGGCGCGGACCGTGCTGGTCATTCTGGTGTTGCCGCTGTTGTTATGCGGCAGCTGGCGGGCGGCGATATTCCTGGTGCTCCTGTCCACGGCGATTCCGCGGCTCCGGGGATTCCGGGAGCTGGTGCAGGGTTGGTACTTTCCGGAATCCCGTGGAGGCCGGATGTTTGGCGAACTCCGCAGCGGTTGATGGGGATTCGTGGGGGACCAACCGCCGAGCCTGTGTCGAGGAATGTCGCGCTGGCCCACCACGGCCTTGTTACGGCTGGGCGGCCCTGAAATGCCGCGTCATTTGAAATGCAGCGCTTGCGGCCGACGGTCGGGCCGCGATACAACCACGTTGTGAAGTCGGAACCCTCAGTCCCAAGCGCAGACTGCGCGATCAAGGTCCTGTTGATCCTCGCGAACTCCTTGGCGCGTGCCGGTCTTCGAAACTGCCTCGCCGGTCAGCCGGGGATGGAGGTTGTCGGAGATGCCCCGGACGTCGAACACGCGATTCCATTGGCGAAGACGCTTCTGCCCACGGTGCTGCTGGTGGATGAGCGCGCGGTCGTCCAGCTGCGGGATGCGGCGGACAAGTTCCCCACCGCCCTGAGCGGAGGGGTTCCCGCGATGGTGCTTCTGGCGGAAGGCGCCTCGTCGCAGATGCTGGACTCGGCGCTTCAGGGCGGGGTTCGAGGTTTTCTGGACCCTGCGACCGCGCCGGAGTGTCTGCCCGCGGCGATTCAGCATGTGGCGAGCGGCGAGCGGTATGTTTCGCCGGGCCTGGTCCCGAAGCTTCTCAAGCACGAGCACAGCGAGACCGATCCCATGTCGCCGCCGGAGGCCGTGTTGACTCTCCGCGAAATGGAGGTCTTCCAGCTTACCGGCCAGGGATTTGAGGCGAAGGAAATCGGCGATCGCCTCGGCATCAGCCCTCGAACCGTCGACGTTCACCGGGCCAATATCCGACAGAAACTCGGTCTCGGCGGGGTGCATGAATTGATGCGTTTCGCCACGACCTGGCAGCAGACCCGGGCCCGCGCCGGGCGCCTGCAACGATTCTGCGAGGAAGATCGCCCACTCCTGCTCGTCGAGGATGATGAAGTCGATGTCCTGAGCGTGCAACGTGGCCTGGCCCGACTGCCGGCACGGTTCCGGGTCGAGGTCGCCCGACACGGCGAGGAAGCTCTCCGATGGCTGCGCTCGAACGATCACCCGGCTCCGTTCATGGTGCTTCTGGACATCAACATGCCGCGCATGAATGGCCAT
>CAIMTB010000444.1 GCA_903844265.1 uncultured Verrucomicrobiota bacterium | reverse complement strand
GTCCGGGCGGACCCGGCGGCCCGCGTGGAGGGCGCGGCATGCGAGGTCCGGGAGGTCCGGGAGGCGGACCTGAAGGACCCGGCGGACCCGGTGGATTTCGCGGACCGGGCGGACCAGGTGGACCGGGTGGACCGGGTGGACCGGGCGGGCGGGGCGCCGGGGTGAAGGGTGTTGAAATCGATCCGTTGGTTGGGCTGGGCGACACCGGCAAGCCGCTGATGTCGAAGTTGCTCGCGGTGCCGTCACTGAGGACACGCTACCTGCGGCACGTGAATGACATCGCGTCCAAGTGGCTCGACTGGGGCACGCTGGGACCGCTGGCGGAGAAGTATCACGACCTCATCGCGGACGACGTGAGGAAGGACACGCGAAAGCTGGATCCGACCGAGGCATTCGAGAAGTCATTGACCGAGGATGTCGAGGGGCGAGGCATGCCCGGGCCTGGTGGCGGCGGCACGATCGCGTTGAAGAATTTCGCGGATCAGCGGCGGGCCTACCTGTTGAATCATCCCGAGGTGAAGAAGGCGGTTGGGCAGCTGTGAACCGGTGCCCGATGGGGGCGCGATACGCAGCGAGCGGCCAGGCGATTCCGCGTGAAAAACGGTGGCAAGCCACCGCAGTCCATAACGGAATCTCAGGCGGGCCTGCCCTGTCACTGGCGACTGAGCGAGAGGCACACCAGGTGGTCATCGCTGCGGAGGTAGAGGCGGCCACGGCTCAACACGGGCGCGGCCCAGCAGGGGTGGCTGAGCATCGGGACCTGCCAGCGACCGAGTTCTTCACAGGCCGTGGCGGAGGCTCGGAACATGCCGAGCATTCCGCCTTCGCCGATGGCGATGATTCGGCCGTCCGCAAAGATCACCGATCCACGACCGAAGACGGGCGGTTGGCGCGTGGAATGCGGGGCCCAGCGTTCGTCGCGTTCCCAGAGCGTCTTGCCGGTCATGAAATCGACACAACGCAGCCAGGCGTCGGGTTCGTTGCGGCCGCTGAACGCGTAGAGGCGTCCGTCGACCAGCAGTGGCGTGGACCAGTGGGCCTCCATCGACGTTCCTCGCCAGACCTCATCGACGCCGCGTCCATCGGGCCGCACGCGGAGGAGCACGGAGCCGACCTTGTAATAGGCGGCGGTGATCAGGATCAGGTCGTCATGGACGATGGGGTTGGCCACGTTGACGGAATCGTTGAGGCGTGAGCGGAACCAGAAGCTGAAATGGACGGAGCCGTTGGTGGGGTTCACCGAGACCAGCCCTTGTCGCATGAGGCAGAGCACATGCCGCTGGCCGTGGAACGTGGCGGGAACGGGGGAGGAATAGCTGGCTTGCTTCTCGGCGCGTTGCCAATGGATCACGGGTTCCCCGGGCCAGCCGCGCATGGACTGCCCGGTCCAGTTCGACTCGCCGACGCTCTGCCACAGGGTTTTTCCGGTCGCGGGGTCGAGCGCGACCATCCCGCTGTCGGGTTGGCCTCCGACCATGACGAGGAGTTTGCCTGACTCGAGGATGGGGGTGCTGCCGACACCGAAGAATGCGGGTGGCACCTCGAACTCTGTTCCGGTTTCGCGCTCCCAAACCTGTTTGCCGGTCGTTCGTTCGAGGCAGAGAAGGCGGCCCTCGGCGCCGAAGGTGAAGACCCGGTCGTCGGTGAGGATTGGGGTGGATCGGGGCCCGTTGTTGTAGCCATAGGGATCCTGATAGGCGGTCGGGTTGGCGTGGCGCCATCCGGGGGTGCCGGTGGCGGCGTCGAAACTTTCCACGATCTCAGAGTTGGCCTCCCGATGGTGCAGGACGAGTTGGCCATCGCGGACGGAGGGGGCGCCGTAGCCGGGGCCAACCGTGCGGTGCCATGCGATGGGCACGCCCTGGGTCGGGATACGTTCGAGGAGGTTGGTCTCGGTCGAGAATCCCGTTCCCGCGGGTCCGAGGAATCGAGGCCAGTCCGAGGCCCGGGAACCGGGAATCAGGCCGACGAGGATGATGAGCGCGAGGAACCTCGGAAGCGCGGGCGGTGCCATGGCGGCGGAGGTTCTGGTGGAAGCGGTGGACGCGCAACCCGGAACAGAGGGATCCTCAACAAGGGGACAGGTCTTGTAATCACTCATTGGCGGTAGGGCGTGCACTCCGCTGCACGCCGTCGGGTGCCAGCGATCGCGCGGCGGGCAAGGGACT
>CAIMTB010000443.1 GCA_903844265.1 uncultured Verrucomicrobiota bacterium | reverse complement strand
GACCGGGAAAGCCCTCGCATCCGGGGTGACGTGGAAATTGTTTTCCGGGATCATCGGCCAGCCCGCCGCGCTGGTGTAGAGGCGTCGCTTGTCGATGTTCTTCCAGTGCTTCACCAGGTTCCCCAGGAAGCTGTTCTGGTTCTTGCCTCCCGGCTCGTTCCCGTAACTCATCATGATGAACGACGGATGGTTCCCGAATTCCTTCAGGATCCGGTCGCCCTCGGCCCGGATCCACGCGTCCACGGGCAGCCCATCGCCCACGCTGGTCCCGCCGTTCGCCCAGGTCGGACATTCCACATACAGGTAGAAACCCATCTCGTCGGCCGCGTCGAACGCCGCCACGGGAGGCGTCCACGAATGGAATCGCAGATGGTTCAACCCGTGCGACCGCGCCACGGTCAGGATCCGCTTCCACGAGGCAACATCGGTGGCCGGGTAGCCGGTGCGCGGAAAGATGCAGCACTCGAGCGTGCCCCTGAGAAAAATGGGGCGGCTGTTCACCGTGATCTGGCGCCCCGCCACGCTCACGTCCCGCAGGCCCACGCGCAACTGACGCCGATCCACGGCGCCACCCGCCGGGGTGGCCTCCACTTCAAGGTCGAACAGTTTCGGCGAGAACTCGTCCCATTCCGCATAGCCCTTCTCCAACGGCAGCTCGATGGTAAAACCACCGGATCGCGCCCGATCCCCAATCTGCGCATGCACCGTCTTCGACGCGATCACCGGGCCGCGACCCGACTTCGCCCCGATCGAACGGACCGTCGCCGTCCACTCCGTCTCGGTCGCCCCCTCCGCGGTGCGTGCGAACACGACCCGGACCTGCACCGCCTTGGTCCCGCGATTGGGCGAGACCTGCATCTCGTCGATCCACAGCGCAGGCCGCGAAACAAGCTCGATGGCCCCGACGATGCCATTCCAGTTGCCCTGGGTGTGATCGCTCACGCTGTGGGAATTCACACCCACGGGAACGACGTACCGGTTGTCGACGCGGATCGTGAGCCGGTGCTTCCCGGGCGTCGCCGCGGCCCCGAGATCATGCAGGTGCGGCACCGCGAGGCTGTTCATCGAGCCCACCGGCGCGTCATCCAGCCACACGGTCGTCTCCCAATGGGGACGCTCCAGGCGCAGCATCACGGTCCGCCCACGCCAGTCCTCGGGAATCTCAACGTCCCGCTGGTACCACGCCGCGCCGGAATAGTAGCGGGTCGGCGTCAGCCAATAGGGGAACTTGAACTGGTTCGTCCCGCGGTACGGCGCATAGCGCGACTCCGTGAAAAACGTCTTGTCGTTGAGGTCGCCCATCCACTTCGTGTCGACCGACGGCAAGTCCCCGAATCCTTGCTCCTGCATGGAACCCGGAAGCTTCACCCGACCCTCAAGATCCCGCTGGAACCATTTCTCAGGGGCGCCCGAATCCTTGGGATCCAGGGCGAACC
Source organism: uncultured Verrucomicrobiota bacterium (assembly GCA_903844265.1). Classification (GTDB taxonomy): domain Bacteria; phylum Verrucomicrobiota; class Verrucomicrobiia; order Limisphaerales; family CAIMTB01; genus CAIMTB01. The sequence goes on along the minus strand of CAIMTB010000443.1, from coordinate 10,562 downwards.
GCCACGGGCCCGCGAGGGAAACAGGAGCGTCGGAAAAGGCGAAGGCCCGGTCCGCCCATCCCGCGAGAAGCGAAACCATCATCGCGATCTTGCAGGCGTGGGAGGCGGCGGCTTGGAGGGTTGGATGTGTCTTCATGTCGGTTGGATGACGAAACGGGATGTTATTTCGAGGCACGACGAGGACTCGCACGCCGGGGCTTGGGGGAACGGCGCCCCGGACGCGGCGGTTGGACCGACCCGCATTCGCTGAGGAGATCCGCCGCCATCGGGTGGGATGGATCCCTTTTCAGCAGGGTCCTGAGCATGCGCACGCCCTGTGTCCGAAGGCCAAGGCCGAGACGGGCCTGGGCCCCGAGGAGCATGGCCACGGCGACGTTCCGTTGCCGCAGGTCGTCCTCAAACAGCAGCATGGTCGGGAGCGAGGTCGCAAAATACTCGATCTTCGCCGGAGCCTTGAGCCACCGGCTTGCATGCTTGTGCAGCTGCTCAAACAGCGATCGAGCCTGCTTCCTGCGGCCGAGCTTTTCGCAGGCGAGCGCCGAGTACCGCGTCATCGCGCTGAACTCACGGACGCTCATCTCCTGGAAATCCCCGGTGAACGTCGCCGCCCGCAGCCACTGTTCGCGGGCTCCGGCACGATCCCCAAGCGACTCAAGCGCGCAGCCCAGCCAGTACCTGACGTCACTGTCGTTCGCCAACAGGTGCCGAGCTTCCCCCAGATTCTCCGGGCACTGCGCCGCGCTCTCGAAATGACGCCGGGCCAGGGCCGGATTGCCAAGGATCAGAGCGCTCCGGCCCAGGGCCAGTTGAGTCCGGACGTGCTGCCCCAGCGCCTGGCCCTCGCCTCCTTCCCACGGTTGGAAACGCCGCCCCGCCAGCACCGCCGCGGCCTCCTCGTGGTGGCCGGTCTGGTTCAGCAACGCGCAGAATTCCACGCTCAGATCGTCGCGGCGCCCAACCAACCCGGGATGCTTCCTCAATTCCTTCAGCCGGCGATCAGGCTCAACCCCCATCTGCCTCCACAACTGGTCACGCTCGAATAGGAGCCGCGCGTCGCCCGGGTTCGCCAGAAACGCACGGTCGTAGGCAAGGCTCGCCTCACCCGCCTGATGCCGGACATTGAACAGCCCGATGCCGAGGTTGCGCCAAACCACCGAAAACGAGGGATCGATCGACGCACTGCGCTCCCATAACGCGATGGCCTCCTCGTGACGCCGCCGGTCGTACATCAGGTTGCCGAGATAATACGGCGCCCGCGCATCCTTCGGATCCGCCCGCATCGCCGCCTCGAGGATCGCGATCTCCTCGAGCCGCGCCGGGAAACAGTAGTCCGGCGGAAGTTGGGAACCCCGCCGATACCAGGTCCGCGCGGCCTCAGGATCTCCCTTCCGCTCATGCAACCAGCCCAGCGTGTACGCCACCAACGGCCCAGCGCCCCAACTCTGGGTCGGCAACACACCCTCGGCGCCCAGGTCTGCAATCCCTTCCTCCAACCGGCATCCCTCGAGCAACCGGATTCCGTCCTCGAAAAACCCCGCCCGAACGTAGTCGTGCGCGACATCAAGCGCCGTCTGCCAATCCGCAGGAATTCCCACTGAGAGCTGATGTCGGGCCCAGGCATCCAAGCGGTCACGGCCCAGGGGAAACACACGCAACATGGCATCCGCCCGGTCCGGGAAGCCAAGCCTCCGCACCGACAGGGACCAGAGGTTCGCGACCCGCCCGTTCTCACCCCCGGCCCGACTCGAGAGTTCGCAATGATCCCGCGCCGTGGCCCAGTTGCCCCGAACGCCGTCGATCTCGGCCAGGGCGTGGTAGGAAGCCGCGGTCCAGGCCTCGTTCCACGTGGCCTTGTAGAACTGGCCATAAGCCTCGTCTTCCAACGCCGAGGCGCGGGTCGGGTCGGGTTCGGCCGCCGCACGGAAACGCAGGCAGAGGCCCAGGTTGTAGAACGGTTCACCGTCGGCAGGGTTGGGGTTGCGCCGGGTCAACCGCGCAATGGCCGCACGGAAATGTTCCTCCGCCGTCTCCCATTCGCCGCGTCGAAGATGCCACCGGCCCATCGCGTTGTGGCAGCGGGAATCGCCCGGATCGCGACGGAGCGCCTCGCGCCAATACAACGTCGGGCATCGCGTCGCATGCCGGTACTGCTCGAGATGCACGCCCGTGAGGAACAGTTCGTCGGCGCTGGCAACGTCATCAGGCGCTGGCGGTTCCGTCGCTGGCGGGGGCACTTCGCCCTTCTCCCCATTCGCAGGCCGATACGAAAGAACCTCACGACGGCCGGCATCAAGGATCCGGATCACCCACGCCGCCTGGGCCGCAGATTCGGGTGACGCTTCGAACTCCGAGATGAAAGGCGAACCCGGAACGAGATCCGCCGTCCACTCCTTCAACGGGCCCCCTCCATGGCCGCCCGGGACATCGCTTCGCTCCAGCAGGATCCTGGCCCCGGGAACCCCACGGGTCACACAAACCCCCACCCGCACCCGCGCACCGTCGAGGACCAGGCTGATCGCCGCATCGAGATTCGCATGACAGGCCGGACCGATCTTCTGGATCGGGTACCAGAATTGGCTCCACGACTTCGTCTCGCCAGGCTGCAGGAAACTGAAGTCCGGCTGGTTGTCGGTGTACACACCCGCCATCAGCTCGATGTAGGGCCGGAACTCGCCGTCCACCGTGGCGTCCGTCAGGTTGCGGTCCCAAGCGTACCCGAAAGGATGGTTGCCCCAGGTCCACTGCTTCTTGCCCGGTGAGATATGGTGGTTGGCGACGTGGATGATCCCGGCATCCGCACGATGATCGTAGCCGCCGAAGAAATCCTTGCGGCTGCCCATCGCCATGTAGGAACACGGCGTCGGGATGTTGGCGTAGAACGACAGGTCATTCCCCGCAAACCCAGGGGTGCCATCTTCCGAGGCCGCAACCCGCCCGCCCACCCCACCGCGTGCCCCGTAATCCACGCCGTAGTAGCTCCCGTCGCAGAGCGGGTACCGGCTCATGGCACGCTTGGCATGATCCGCGACATGATGGACGTCCGGGGGAAAGAACGACTGGTACCCGGTGTGGACCCGCGTCGCGACGTTGGCCCACCAGAGGAACGTCTGCACGAATGGAGTGCGATTGTAGGCCCGGGCCTTCAACTCCACATACGCGGCGTCGGGATGCAGGCAGACACCGTGCATTCCCTTCATCCGCGTCATCGGATCGTGGTCGCTGCACCACACGGTCCAGGAACCGTCGGCACCCTCCTCAACCTCAAAATCCACCGGAAGAAACGTCGCCGGCCGATGGTGCTGGGGCCAGTTGAACTCAATCCCCCCGCTGACCCACGGACCCGCCAACCCCACCAACGCCGGCTTGATCACATCCTGTCGATAGATGAGATCGTACCCGTTCGAGCGGTCCTCGATGGCGTGAATGCGCCCGCCAAGCTCCGGGAGGATCAGGACCCGGAGAAACGCGTTCTCGATCCACACCGCCCTCCACGCGCGATCGGTCTTCTGCTCCGCAATCCGGTCGGTGAAAGGAAGCGGATAAACGCGACCACAGCTCCCCTGATAGACCCGCTTCTCCAGGAACATCGGGTTTCGATCGGGCGGCGATGGAAGATAGGTCGGAAAAACCCTGTCTTCTGTCCAGACACGCACCGGGGAGGCCATGTCACGATCGTCGCCAAGCAGACCGTCGCCGGCAATCCGCGAGTGACCGATGCCTCGCCCGCCCCCTTCCTGCAACCGATCCCCGGAACGCCAGGCGGCTGCCGGCCACCCCGGAAACCAAGCGCTCCCGGGAATGCTTCAGGCGCCTCGACCGCTGTGTCGTGCACCCCTCCCAACATCCGCGGATCCGGAACCTTGCATCCACGGTTCGCATCGTGCACGATGTCCATATGAAGAGGACCCCCGCGAGTTCGTCGCCACTGGAAGCTTCGCCACCCCTCGAAAAGGGCCAGATGTGGCAGATTGGAGACATCACCGTCCATGTCACCCAGGTCGGCAAACTGTTGGTCCACTACAAACGGTACAAGGTGGTCAAGCCCGGCACCCCTACCGCACTGACATCAATCCGGGAACTGCAGGCCTACTTGAACACCAACAAGGCGGTCATGGTCCCGCAGCAGTAAGCAGAGAACGGGAAGCTCCCGCGCTTCCCGAGCGCCCACCGGCACCCTCGCCGGTGGGCGCGAATCCCACCCTGACGAGTGCGGCTGGGGAACACCGCCAGGACTGAACTCTTCCAGGATCAAACCCCTCGCGGACGCAAGGCAGGGCGACCTCCCCAAGGGCGCCGCACTTGGGGACGACAGCAAAGGACGGCGCGCAGCGGAGTGCGCGCCCACCCCCGACCGGCCCCACCCCCGACCGGCGCATCCGGTAGTTTCACCACAGTCAGGAAGTAGGGCGGGCAGTCCCTTGCCCGCCGCACGTTCGTGGTCACCCGACGGCGCATCGGAATAGAAGACCTGTCCCTTTCTTGGGTCTCCGTTCTTCCTTAGGATTAGTCTATATATTCGTCTTGATTTGGAGCGCTACCCATGGCTCCCTTCGCATCATTCGGTTGAGGATCGAGGTGGGCCTCGGTCGTCGACCCCGGAGACAGGTCACAGGGAGGCGTCGAAACTACTCCGATGAGAATGAAATACCCGTTTCTTGGCGTCCTCATGGTCGTCCTCTGTGGATGCGCCGGCATTCGTCACGGAGGCGCACCCAAGCAATCCTTCGACGTCAACGCCGATCTCAAGGCCCTCGCGAAGAAATATCAGGAGGCCACCAAGATCGAGGAGTTCTACGCGGAACCGAGCGACGCCAAGCGGAACGAGTTCGTCTCAGGCCGCCTCGTCCTCATCAACATACGCTACATCCAATTCGTCAGGGAATTCACCCGGGAACGTCAGTTTCTGGATTCTGCGGCGGACCTCCTGATGCTCTCCTTGAACCTGGCCGGTGCCGGAACCGGCAGCACGGAGGCGAAGACGATTCTTCACAGCGTCGCGGCCGGGGTTGGGGGCGCGAAAGTCTCGATCGACAAGAACTATTACTTCGAAAAATCCATCCCCGCCCTGGCGGCAGCCATGAACGCCGAGCGGGCGAAGGTCATGGTGCGGATAGGTGAAGGGATGTCGAAACCGCTGGCGCTATACCCCTTGGTGGATGCCATCGTCGATCTTCAGAACTACTTCGAGGCAGGAACCTTCCTCGGCGCAATCAACGCCATCCAGGCGGATGCAGGGGCGAAGAAAGCCGCAGCCGACACCGAGATCGCGTTGCTCAAGGATCTGACCCCTGAGGATATCACCGGAAAACAGAGTCTCACCCGTGCCGTGGGGGCTTTGAACGACGCCAGGAAAGCAGCTGCGATCACGCTGCTGAGGAGCCTGGGCGACGCACTGGCTGACGACGCCGACCTGAGAACCGTGAAAGTGAAGCTTCAGGGCAAGGTCCGGACGGCGAGGACCCCGGAGCAGATCGCCGATCTGGCCATGAAATTCAAGGCAGCCAACCTGCTGGATGCCACGGTCAACCCATGACAACAGGGAGGAGAACATGAGTGATTATCTGGTGGAAATATCCGGGTCAACCAGCCTCGCACAGATCTCTCTCCAGGTTCAGGGGGAGGAGGCCGGCGCGTCGGAGTTCAAGAGCAGTTCAGTGAGTTTTCATGGAGGCAGGATAACCAATCTCGCAACCTTCAGCGAATTGGACCCCGGAACCGTCCCCGAACCCATCACCTTTCTTGCCCACGACGCCCCACTTCCAACCGGGGCGAAGATTGTCTGGGCGGGAGTCATGGTCGTGGCGGGCAACACTTCCGCGCTCAAGGCGTCCCGGCGATAGCCCTCGGACGCCCCCCGACCTGACCGGTGTTTCGTTCGTCGATTGCCATGCCTGGAGGCGTGGCCCCTCGATCTCCCTGCCGTTCGCCACGCAATCCTTGCGGGCAATCGCATTTTCGGGAGAGAAGAACCCCATGATCCGCTCCTCAGCCGCCCTGATCACCGCCCTGATCCTGGGCGCCGGCATCTGCCAAGTGTCCGCCGCAAATCCTTCGCCCAACGATCCCCGGCTCGATTGGTGGCGCGAAGCCAGGTTCGGGATGTTCGTCCACTGGGGACCGGTCGCCCTGCGCGGCACCGAGATCGGCTGGTCACGCGGCGCCCAGGTCCCGGTGCCGGAATACGACGCGCTGTACCGGAGCTTCAACCCCACCAACTTCGACGCCCGCGCCTGGACACGCCTCGCCCGCGACTCGGGCATGAGGTACCTCGTGCTCACCAGCAAGCACCACGATGGGTTCGCCCTCTGGCCCAGCGACCTCACGGACTACGACATCGCCGCCACGCCATTCCGCCGCGACATCGTGAAGGAGCTGGCCGAGGCCTCGCGGCGGGACCGCATCCGCTTCTGTCTCTATCATTCGATCTGTGACTGGCGCCACCCCGATTACCCGCTCGGCAGTCCCGGAGGCAAGTCCCCCAAGCCCTCCGCCAACATGGATCGCTATGTGGGCTACCTCCACGGTCAACTCAACGAACTCCTTACCCGCTACGGCCCCATCGGAATCGTCTGGTTCGACGGCGAATGGGAGGCGCCATGGACCGAATCTCTCGGGCGCGAGCTCTACGACTTCGTTCTCGCTCGCCAACCCAAGGCCCTGGTCAACAACCGCGTCGGCAAGGGCCGCCATGACATGGCCGGCACGACGGCCGCAAACGCCTTCGCCGGGGACTACGACACCCCCGAGCAGCAGGTCGGCAAGTTCCAGAACGATCGCCCCTGGGAATCCTGCATCACCATCTGCCAGCAGTGGGCCTGGAAACCCGACGACAAGCTGAAGTCACTCCAGGAATGCGTACGCACCCTCGTCACGTGTGCCGGCGGGGACGGCAATCTCCTCCTCAACGTGGGCCCCATGCCGGACGGCCGCATCGAACCCCGACAGGAGGCCCGGCTCCGCGAGATGGGCACCTGGCTGCAGCACAACGGCGAAGCCATCTACGCCACCCGCGGAGGCCCCTACAAGCCGGGTGCCTGGGGCGCCTCCACCCACCGCGGCAACCACGTGTACCTGCACGTCTTCAGCTGGGATAAGAACCCCCTCGAACTCCCGCCTCTTCCAACCGCCACCATCCGCTCCGCCAGGATCCTCGGCGGACCCAAGATCCACGCCGTGCAGACCGCACAGTCCATTCAACTTGAGGTCGATCCCTCCCTGCGCCAGGCGATCGACACGATCATCGACCTCCAACTCGACCGCCCAGCCGCCACTCTGACACCCCTCTCCGTCGAAAAGTCCAAGTGACAGCCTCCGGTATCCGGGCCAAATTGGCATGAACCACATCCCAAAGAGTCCAGGCCTCTAGTCCCGCATTCTTTGGTCTAGCGGGGTTCGTGACCTTGGCAGAAAAGCCGCCAAGACCGTCGCTTGATGAACCCGCTCCCATTCCTCCTTCGCTTCGCTGTCGCGGCGATTCTGCTCGCCACCCAGGTGCGTGCCGCGGTCCTGATCCCGACCGGGTCCACCTGGCACTGGCGACCCGGCACAACCGAGGCCTCCGCGCCAGTCACCGCCTGGCGCGATCCCGGCTTCGACGACAAGGAATTCACCTCCGCGCCCGCGCCCTTCTGGTACGGCGACGTACTTCCGGGGGGCACCGCGATCACGGGAATGCAGAACGTGTACGGTTGTCTCTTCCTGCGAAAAACATTCGTTGTCTCGCGTCCCTCCGAAATCGCCGCGCTGCGCCTGGGAGCCCTCGTGGACGATGGCTTCGTGGCCTGGATCAACGGGACCGAGGTCCTGCGCGTCGGCATGCCAGGCGAATCCGGGACCGCCGTGACAACGTCCACGCTCGCGAACAACGCCGTCGAACCCGTGACGTTCAATTCCTACCCCCTGCCCTCTCCCCCATCCTATCTCGTCGCTGGAACCAACATCCTGGCCGTCCAAGTCTTCCAAAGCAGCCTCGGCAGCAGCGACATCGGGTTCGAGTGCTCCCTCGAATCCAACCTCGCCGACAACATACCGCCCCGAGTCCTCGGAGTGACGCCCAGCCCCGACGCCGACCTGCACGAACTCACTCATCTGACCGTGGTCTTCAGCGAACCGGTAAGCGGAGTGGTCGCAGCCCACCTGCTCGTCGGCGGCATCGGGGCCACTTCCGTCGCGCAGGTCGATGATGAGACCTTCACGTTCACGTTCACCCAGCGTCCTTACGGCCCGGTGCCTGTCACCTGGAACCCGAATCACACCATCACGGACCAGGCGCTGCCTCCCAATCGCTTTGACGCCACCACGCCGGGAGCAACATGGCTTTACCAACTCACGGACAACATACCGCCTGCCGTCGCAGGCCTTTCACCGGGCGCGGGAACCACGACCCAAACTCTCACCGAGGTGCGCGTCCTCTTCAGCGAACCGGTCACCGGCGTCGATGCCGCCGACCTCCTGATCAACGACAGTCCCGCCGCCAATCTCACCACGATCGCCGCGAGCCAGTATATCTTCACGTTCCCCGAACCCTCGACCGGCTCGGTCCGGATCGCCTGGGCCGCCAACCACGGAATCCGTGATGAGGCCCCAACACCCAACGCCTTCATCGGAACTCCATGGACTTACAACCTCGACCCGAACGCCACGGATCCCCTGCCTTATATCAGTGAGTTCATGGCTTCCAACACGCGCACGCTTCGGGACGAAGACGGTGAGTTTTCGGACTGGATCGAGATCTACAATCCATCCCCCGGGCCAGCGAATCTCGAGGGTTGGTATCTGACGGACAACATCAACGATCCCAGGAAATGGCGGCTCCCGGCAACAAACCTTGCGGGTGGCGGATTCCTGGTGGCGTTCGCCTCCGCCAAAGACCGCCGCCTGCCCGGCGCGCCTTTGCACACGAGCTTCCAGCTTTCCGCCAGCGGCGAGTATCTGGCCCTGGTGCGGCCCGACGGAACCACGCTCGCCAGCGAATTCGGAACAGCCTATCCGCAGCAGGTCCCCGATGTGTCCTACGGAGTCACTCAGACCCCGGTCGGCCCAGCGTTCGCCGTCGGAACCGCGGGTGTCTATTTCACGAAACCCACGCCCGGAACCCCGAACCTCGGCGGCACTGCGATCCCGGGCCCGATCATCGACGCCGTCCAACACACTCCCGGCACGCCGCTCGACCACGAGGATCTGCTCGTCACCGCGCGCGTCCTGCCGTCGTTCCACCCCGTGACCTCGGTAACCTTGCGCTACAGGATCATGTTCGGCGCGGAGGCCAGCACGCCCATGCTGGATGACGGCGCCCACGGCGACGGCGCAGCGGGCGACGGCGTCTTCGGCGGGATCATTCCCGCGAACCTATCCACCAACGGCCAGATGATCCGCTATCTCGTCGCCGCCACGGACGTCAATTCCAACGCCTCTCGATGGCCTCTCTTCACCCATCCCACCGCCACAGAGGAATACCTCGGCACCATCGTCAATCCGACCAATCTCACCAGCAGACTGCCCGTCTTTCATCTCTTCGTCGCCCCGGGCCAGGCCGCGGGCGTTGATTCCGAGAGCGGCGGCAGGGTGTCCTTCTTCTACGACGGCGAGTTCTACGACAACGTCTACATGGAAGTGCGCGGCAACACCTCGGCAGGACTGGTCAAGAAATCCCATCGCCTGGAATTCAACCGGGGCCATGAATTGCGCCACGCAGGCCCCGGCGGAAGGACCCGGAAATCGTCCCTGCTGGCGGAGTATCTCGACCCCGCCTATCTCCGTGAGAACCTCTGCTTCTGGTTCCTCGACAAGATCGGGGTCCCATCCCCCTTCCATTACCCGGTGCGCGTCCAGTCGAATGGGCAGTTCTACCAACTCGCCTTCCATACCGACGTCCTCGGACAGGAGCAACTCGACCGCCTCGCCTATGATCCCAGGGGCGCCCTCTACAAGGCCGTGGGCAATCTCACCCCGAATTTCTCCAGCACAGGCGGGTTCCAGAAGCTGGAGCCTGACACCGATCCAACCCGGACGGATTACCTGGAACTCGCCAAAGGCATCAACGAGACCTCCTCTGCCACCCTCCGCCGCAACACCGTCTTCGATCTGCTTGACGTGCCCCAGGTCGTCAACCATCTGGCAGGCTCACGCTGGTGCTCCGAAAACGACGACGTGTGGGCCAATATGTGCCTGTACCGCGACACTTTCGGGGACGGTCTCTGGCGCAACATCCCGTTCGACATGAACGCGTCCTGGGGACAGCTCTACGGCGGCAGCAACCCCCTCGAGGCCACGGTCGATGGCTCCAAGAGCCATCCGCTCTATGGCGGCGCCAGCACAGGAGGCAACTTCAACCGCCTCTATGATGTCATCATCCAACTCCCTGAAACCCGCCAGATGCTCCTGCGCCGTGAACGCTCCATCCTCGACCAACTGGTGCAACCCCCAGGCACCCCGGACGATGCCTTGATTCTCGAGAATCATATCCGGCAGATGACCAACCTCATCTCCGCCGAAGCCAGTCTCGACCGCGCCAGATGGGGAGCCTCCCCATGGGCCCCCGGAAAAACCTTCACCAGCGGCGT
>CAIMTB010000442.1 GCA_903844265.1 uncultured Verrucomicrobiota bacterium | reverse complement strand
TCCTCGAACCGGCACACATCACCGTGCTGGTGAACGGCATCGTCACACAGCATCGCCAGACCATCCTCGGCCCGACGAAACATCGCGATCTCGCCCGCTACGAGGCCAACACGCCAACCACCGGCCCGATCGAATTGCAGGACCACGGGGACCCCGTCCGCTTCCGCAATATCTGGGTCCGCCCAATCGGCGAATACGACAAACAATAGGCAATGCGTGGACGGCGGCGATCGCTCGCCGCCGTCCACGGGCCGTCCCTTTGCGGTCGACGAAATCGGTGCCTGTCCGGCGGTCGCGAGGAACCGCAATCCTCCATCAACCGCGTCTCTTCAGCGGCGACGTCCGCCGAAGATCGAGCCCATGACGCCGCGGATGATCTCCCGTCCGATCGCGCTGCCCACGGAGCGGACCGCGCTCTTGGCCATGGTTTCCACCAGCGTTTCCGGCGTGCGCCCTCGACCACGCGGGGCCGACTGGGGAAAAGGAATCGAGGGGGTCCTCGGCGCCGGTGCGTCGGGGGGCGGTGGGGTGCCGCCTCCGAACCAACCGCTGAAGAATCCGCCGCCCGACGGCGGTGTGGCTGCTGCAGTCGCGGTTGGCGACGGTGTGGCGTGGGCGCGGGTCAGGATTTCGTAGGCGGACTCGCGGTCGATGACCTGGTTGTAGGCCTCACCGACCAATGAATTCAGGATTGCCTCGCGTCGTTGCTCGGCGGTGATGGGTCCGATCTGGCTATGCGGCGGAGCGATGAGCGCGCGCTGGACGATTCCGGGCTGGCCGTTTTCGTCGAGGAGCGAGACCAGTGCTTCGCCCACGCCGAGTTGGGTAAGCACCGATTCGGTGTCGATCTTCGGGTTGCGTCGAAAGGTCTCGGCTGCGGCGCGGACGGCTTTCTGGTCGCGGGGAGTGAAAGCGCGGAGGGCGTGCTGGATGCGGTTGCCGAGTTGGCCGAGGACCGTCTCGGGAATGTCCTGGGGGTTTTGGGTGACGAAGTAGATGCCGACGCCCTTGGATCGGATGAGTCGCACGACCTGCTCGATCTTCTCGAGGACGGCGGGTGCGGTGTCGGTGAAGAGGAGGTGGGCCTCGTCGAAGAAGAAGACCAGCTTCGGCTTGGGAATGTCGCCGACTTCAGGGAGTTGTTCGAACAACTCGGAGAGAAGCCAGAGCAGGAGGGTGGCGTAGATTTTGGGGGCGAGGAGGAGGCGGTCGGCGGCGAGGATGTTGACCACACCCCGGCCGTTGCTGTCGGTCTGGAGGAGATCGTCGAGATTCAGTGCCGGTTCGGCGAAGAAACTCTCGGCGCCCTGTTGTTCGAGCGTTGTGAGGCCGCGCTGGATCGCGCCGATGCTCGCGCTGGAGACGTTGCCGTAGCGTGGCCCGATGGCCGCCGAGTTTTCGGAAAGAAAGCTCAGCAGGGCGCGGAGATCCTTGAAGTCGAGCAGGAGCAACCCGTGCTCATCGGCCACACGGAACGCCACGTGGAGGACCCCGGCCTGCGTTTCGTTCAACTGGAGAAGTCGCGTCAGCAGCAGTGGTCCCATCTCTGAAACCGTGGCCCGCACAGGGTGGCCCTGCTGGCCAAAAACATCCCAGAACGTCACCGGGCAACCCGTGAACCGGAAGTCG
>CAIMTB010000441.1 GCA_903844265.1 uncultured Verrucomicrobiota bacterium | reverse complement strand
GTAGCACGTACGCTTGCATTTACGATGTATTCATGTTACCTCATACGACATGAACGGAACGCAACGGACGCCAAAAACGGCCCAGCAAACGGCCCAGCAGATTTCAAAGCCGGCGATCCAGACAGGGGTCAAGAAATGGGAGACCCGTGTTGAACGGAGAACCTGGGAGCGGGACGGGGTGACCGAAATCTCCGAGACCTACAGCGTCCGACTGGAGCACGACGGAAAGCGGCGCTGGATTGGGCTTGGAACCCCGGACCTGCGGGAGGCGGCGCGGAAGGCGAAACGGTTCAACGACATCCTTCGTATGCACGGATGGGATGCCGCCTTCGCCGACCTGTCCCCCGAAACGGCGCGGAAGGTCACCCGGCGAGGAACTCCCACGATTGGCGAAGTCATCGAGGCCGCGTCGAAGGTGGCGGTGGACATCAAGGCGACCACGCTTCACGGCTACGCGGTCGCGCTGCGGTGGTTGGCGGCGCTCGTGAACGGGATTGAGGGTGACCGCAGCCGCTACGACTACAAGACCGGCGGCGCGGACCTGTGGAGGGCGAAGGTGGACGCCGTGAACATCGCGGACCTGACGCCCCGCGCCGTGGAAAGCGCCGTTGCTGCGTACGTGCTGAAGAAGGGATCCACGCCATCGTCGCGCAGGACGGCGGCTTCCATGCTGCGGCAGGCCCGCGGCTTCTGGTCGCACAAGCTCAAGAGGCTCCTGCCCTTCGAGAATCTGCACGACCCGTTCGACGGCATCCGCATCGAGCAGCCGAGACCTCCCAAGTACGTCGCCACCTTCGACAGCACGGCGCTGGCCTCGGCGGCACGCAAGGAACTGCGGGAAGATGACCCCGAGGCATGGAAAGCGTTCCTGCTCCTGCTCGGGGCTGGCCTACGCAAGGGCGAGGCTGACCGGCTCGTGTGGACGCACTTCGACGCGACACGGGGTTTGGTGAAGGTGATGGAGGGCAAAACGGTGGACTCCATCGGCGAGGTTCCACTCGGTCCCGAGGCGGTCGAGGAACTGGTGAGGCTCCAGAAGTCCGCAACGGGGCTGTTCGTCCTCGACGGGAAGCCCACCGTGAACACGAGTCGCCGGGAATATCGGGCAATCGACACTTTCGACAGGCTCGCCGCTTGGCTGAAAAAGCACGGCGTCACTGCACGGATGAAGCTGCACAGCCTTCGGAAGGAAGCCGGCTCCATCGTCAACGCCGCTGCCGGCATCCACGCCGCCTCCCGCTTCCTGCGCCACGGTTCGATTACGGTCACGAGCACGCACTACGCGGACGCCAGAAACCGCGTCGTGGTCGGGCTGTTCAACACCGAGGCCAGGAAAGAGGTGGGACAGTGAAAACGAAGAGCAAACAACTCGAGGGGATGCAGGACGCTGAGAAATGGTCCCACCGTCGCGCAATCGCGAGGGACGAATTGCCGGGAACGCCGTTTGACCGGCTGTTCATCGCGAACAGGCTGAACCGTTCCGGCCTGTCCAATCCGCAGGCCACGAAGGTTAGCATGGCGTTGCTCGGCGAGGAAGTATCCCAGCGGATCGCGGACGGTGACGCCCCGTGGTTTCGGCGCCTGGCCAAGGCACTGGACGCCTGGAGCGATCATGTTCCCGCCCCCGATAGTCTGCGCCACGACATTCTGGGC
>CAIMTB010000440.1 GCA_903844265.1 uncultured Verrucomicrobiota bacterium | reverse complement strand
CGCGTGATCCGGTACTTCTTTCCCGCCACCGAGTGGAACCGGATCTCGGGGATCGCGCGAATCGCCACGGCAAAGCCCGACAGCGGATCCATGGGATCGGTGCCCGCGGCGAATTCCTGGAAATTGACCGCTCCATCCGCGTCCGGGTCCGCGTCCGCAGCCGCCCGCGGGTCGAGTTCGAAACCGGTCCCGAAGAACTTCTCGCGCCACGCCCTGGGCAAGCCATCGCCATCCCAGGCGTAAACCCGGAAGAACTCAGCCGACACCGATTCCGACACCGGGAACTGCCCGACGTACGCGGACGCCTTCACCACGGTTGGGGCCGTCAACCGAAACGGCTTTGCGTATAGCGTGGAACTGGCCGAAGGCTCGACGCCGTTCGTCGTGTACCGGACAACGGCCCCCGGCACCCTCGTGGCGATCGCCACATCGAGGAAGTTCGTGAACCGCCCACCGGCCGGCTCGATGCGGATGCCGGGATCGGGCACAAATTCGGCCGAGGCCACATCCGAGACCGGGAAACCATTGAGGAAAAGGCGGGCTTTGACCGTGACGTGAGTCGTCACCTGGAACGGTCCAGCGTATGCCACCGAGGTCGGGGTCGGCTCCGAGCCGTTCGTGGTGTAACGGATTTCGGCGCCCGGGAGAGCCCCGCGCAACGCCACCGTCACCGAGTTGGTGAACAACTGACCCGGCGGGATGATGATGACCTGCGGGATCTGCGACTCAGTTACTGTCAGGACCTGGTCCGCGGCCACACCTGAAAGAGTCGTCACGGTCCCCGACGGCCACTCCACGCGCACGGTTTCCGCCAAGACAGAATCCCCCAGACCGAAGTGAACGACCGCTTCCTGAGTGGCCCAGCCATCCTCGCCGCCCACCTGCCGCAGTTGAGTCATCTTCGCGCCGCGGATCGTGGCGGTCAGACGAACCTTGGCGCCGAGTCCCTGCCGACTGGAGAAGGTGCCCGACAGGCGAACCCGGAGGAAGTGCCCAGCGGCCGTGAGATTCTCGTACACGGTCGGGGACGCGGCAGGCCAGTTGGCAATAGCCACGTCCAGGCGCCCGTCCCCGTTGAAGTCCGCGATCGAGATGCCATTGGAAACATCCACCTGATTGGGAAGATCTCCGAGCGTGACGCGCTCGAACGCTCCATTTCCGAGACCGCGATAAAGGAACGGCTTGCCCTCCCGGTTCGCCAGAAGCAGATCAGGCCAACCGTCATTATCGAAGTCCGCCCATGCCGCTCCGATGATCGCACCCACCGCTGCGGTCGGTCCTGAAGAGAGGAGTGTAAAGGAGCCGTCCCCGTTGTTGTGATAGAGACCACAGGAGGTCCCAGCCGACTGAGAGGCTCGGAACAGGTCCAGGTGACCGTCATTGTCGAAGTCGCACCACGCCAACCCCGCTCCACCGCTCGGTCCGCCTGCCACCACAATCGGATTAGGCGACACGAGGGTGAGTTCACCCGACCCGGTGTTGCGATACAACGGACTGGAATCCGTCCATCCGGACATGGTGGCCAAGTCCATATCACCATCGCCATCCATGTCTCCCCACGCTGCCGCCATGCCATAGTACCGGCCGGTCGCG
>CAIMTB010000439.1 GCA_903844265.1 uncultured Verrucomicrobiota bacterium | reverse complement strand
TGCACGTGGCGGCGGCGCTCGGCGTGCCGGTGGTGGTCCCGTTCGGCAGCACCTCGCCTGAACTCACCGGCCCGGGACTTCCCGGCGATCCCCGGCATCGATGGATCCGCACGGGGGTCGCGTGCGCCCCCTGTTTCCTGCGGGAGTGCCCCATCGATTTCCGCTGCATGCTCGGCCTCGACGCGGAGCGGGTCACTGCAGAGGTGTTGGGCGCGCTGGGGAACGGATCGGCTGGGGTCGACAGGAGTTAGCAGGGGCGACGAACGGAAGCGTGGCGTTTCGCCGTGGAAGGGCGCAGAGTGACGTCATCATCGTTCACTTGGCGCAATGAAACCCATTCCCATCACTGATGCGCATGTCCATTTCTGGAACCCCTCGAGGCTCCGTATCCGTGGCTGGCATCTGTGCCGCCCTTGAACCGTGCCTGGGAACCCCCCGATTTTTCCGCGGCGTCCGAGGGCCTGTCCATCGAGGGGATCGTGTTCGTCGAATGCGGTCGTGAGGCGGCGCAGAACCTGGCCGAGGCGGCATGGGTGACGGAACTCGCGCGGGCGGATTCCCGAATCCTCGGAATCGTGGCTCATGCCGCGGTGGAGATCGGCGCGGCGGTGCGTCCCGATCTCGCGGTCCTGGCCCGTAATCCACTTGTCAAAGGCGTCCGACGGCTCCTGCAGGACGAGACAGAGTCCGGGTTCTGCCTGCGCCCTGCGTTCGTCGAGGGCGTTCGAGCGCTGGCCGAGTTCGGGTTGTCCTTTGATCTCTGCCTCTACCATCCTCAGATGCCGGATGCGATTGAACTGGTGCGGCGTTGTCCGGACGTGACGTTCGTCCTTGATCACGTGGGCAAGCCTGCCATCCGCGAGGGGCGGCTCGATCCCTGGCGGGGGCACATGCGGGAACTCGCGGCGCTGCCCAATGTCTGGTGCAAGATCTCCGGCATGACGACCGAGGCCGATATTGGGCGCTGGCGCTCGGAGGATCTCCGGCCGTACATCGACCACTCGCTCGAATGCTTCGGGTTCACGCGCAGCGTGTACGGGGGTGACTGGCCGGTGGCCACCCTGGCGACTCCCTACTCGCGATGGCTCGGGGAAGTACAGGCCGCGGTCCGTGGTGTCCCCGAGGAGGATCAACGGGATTTATTCATGCGGAATGCGGCACGATGTTATCGCCTCGGATCGGATCCGGGGCGGCTCGAACAGGAGGAAAAATCATGACCACGAAGTCTGCGAAGTCGTTGAAGGGTGGGGATCCACTGCCTGAGTGTGCCTTGCGGGCTGCCCGGTGTCGGGCGGGCGCCTTCACACTGATCGAACTGCTCGTGGTGATCGCCATCATCGCGATTCTCGCGAGCATGCTCCTCCCGGCGCTGGCTCGCGCCAAGGTCAAGGCCCAGGCCATCAAGTGCGTGGCCAACCAGAAACAAATCTACCTCGGGTATCACATGTACGCGGACGACAACCGCGACTTGTTTCCGGTGCACGGGGACTGGGGGACAGTCGGCGGGCGTGTCCGGACGAATTACACCAAGCCGGTGGTGCACGATTCGATGGGGGAGACCAATCGGCCGCTGAACATCTATGTCCCCGCGTCGCTGTCGTGGAAGTGCCCGTCAGACAAGGGCGACAGTTATTGGCCCGCCGAATCGAAGCCATCCTGTTATGATGCGTGGGGTAACAGTTATCTGCCCATGTGGGCGCTGGATTGGTTCGGTGTGAAGCATGTGACGGGCGACAAGCTGGCGCCCGCAGGCAGCGACAGCGCGAAACCCATCGGGACGGCTGAGATATCACGGCGTCCGGCGACGAAGATCATCCAGGGCGACTGGCCCTGGATGGGGTCGCGCGATGCGGGCGACGGCGCGGTTGCCGGTTCGGCCACGACGGCCGCAAAGAGCCAGTGGCACAACGGTCGGGGCAAGCGCGGCTGGAACATGGCCTACGCCGACGGGCATGTGGCCCAATTCCTTTTTCCGCCCGGGTACGGTCCGGGCTGGGCGGCCCGGACGGTCAACCCGGATTTCACCTGGTGGTAGGCTCAGTGGGTCATCGCGTAGAAGAGCACGTTGATCGCGAGCGGGTAGTTCTTTTTCTCCGAGAAATTGTGGAAGAACCACGGGTCTGAGTCTTCCTCTTCCCAGCCGTCACCGTTGTCGGTGTTGTGGCAGAGAAATACCATGATGCGCTCCTTGTCGTCGAAGATCGCGCGGAAGTGGGGATCCTTGGTGTTCCCGCCGACGTGGTTGTCCTCCCAGGTCTTTCCGGCCTCGCGGCTGGCGATGGCGGCCCGGATGTTGGGGGTCTGGAGGGAGAGGTCGTCCGGCAGGTTGTAGACGCAGTGGAAGATGCGGTGACTGCGCGGAAGGTCGTGCGCCACACGGTCGGGAAAAACCTTCCTGAGGGCGTTCGCGACGCCGTCCCATTCCGCCTGCCCCCAGAAGTCGTCCACCATGAGGAACCCGCCGTTGAGCAGGTAGGTCCGCAGGCGCTCGGCCTCGCGGTCGGTGAGGATGATGTTTCCCGCGCCGCTCATGATGACCCACGGGTAGTCGAAGAGCTCGGGGTCGGTAAGTTCCACCACCTTGGGCTCCGGGTTTACCTTCATGGAGGTCAGGAGCTGGAGGCGGTACGACAGGTTCAGGTCGGCATCGGGATAATCGGTCCACCACGCATAGCTGCTGCGCTCGCGTCCCGTGGAGGAGTAGCGGATGCGGGCGAAGGCGAAGGTGTCGCGTTCGAACTTCTCCATGACCGGCCAGGTCGGGACATTGCCTCGTTCCACAGGGCCGGGAGTGCTGTCCATGGCTCCGCGGCGCCGGGTGCCACGGCCATCCGACTGTGCAACGACGGCACCCGCGAACCCAAGAAGGACGAGGGTCGCGAGGAGCTTGCCCGCCGGAGCTTTCATTCGCGCGAATCTGGTCCCGCCGGCGAACCCGCGCAACCGCGACTTCGGGGTTTGGGAGTGCAGCTCTATGTCGCCCTGGTCCAAAGCCCGGCGGCGTCGTCCCGAAACCGGAGACTTTCCGGCAGTTCTGGCGGCCCCGGCGTTCTGCCCGCGCTTGTGTCCTGCGGCAGGGGCACCGCTGGATCCGACTTCCGGAGCGCGGATCGGGGTCGTGCTTCATGTCTCGAAAAGCGGCGACAATTCGGACGGCACGACGTGGGTGCGGGCCTTCCACACCATCCAATCGGCACTGGACGCAATCCCCGATGAAAAGGGGGGACATCGGATCCTCATCAGGCCGGACACTTATCCTGAGGCGAATCTCTACCCGGCGCGGAAGGGGGCGCCAGGCGCCCACAACGCGCTGCAGGTGGGTTACCCGGGGTTTGAGGGATATACCCGGATAAGTTTCAGGAACTGCCGTCTGGTGGTGATGAATTTCTCACAACCCCATGGCACGCCGGCGACCGGCATTATTTATAGCGATCTGGCGGGCAGGTTTCTCCACCTCGATCTTGAGGACAATTTCTTCGTGGGCTACAAGGTCTTTGGGGCGCTCAGCAACGCGGTGTTTTCCTACTCTGTCACCGGCACGAACCGGGCGTATGTCCAGTACCGCCAGGAAGTCCCGGAAGGGATCCAGCGGGAGCGGTTCTGGCCATCTGTATTATGCCACGGGCGACCAGGCCACATGGGGCGCGGTGCGGGCGGCGCAATACGCGGGACCGATTCGGGAGTTCTACGAGGGTCACTTTCCGGCGGACCTGCCGAGGGTCCGCGTGACGACGAGGAGGTGACGCGAGCGGGGC
>CAIMTB010000438.1 GCA_903844265.1 uncultured Verrucomicrobiota bacterium | reverse complement strand
TGTTCGGCACGCGTGAGTTCGTCGAGGACATCTTCCGCGCTCATCGGGGAAGATATGGGGCGAAACGAACCACCGGCGCCCGAAGGATGAAAGGCCTCGAGGACATCCCCCTCTTCGTCCTCCGCGACCTGCAGCTCAACCTGTTCGGTTAGTCCCAGCGCCTCCCTCATCCGTTCCCGTCCGGGGATCTGACATACGCCCCTCGGTCTCTCGACCCACGTCTCGGTTTGCCTGACCTCGGAGGGGTGCGCGGTCTGGTCGCCTCCCCGCGGCCCCGCGGAGCGCGATGGCCATCCTTCGGAAGAACGCGTGCCATCCTCGAGATTCCCCGGCACGCTCCGACGCCGCACCATGACCATCTCCCGGCGCCCGATTCCTGTTAACGCCATCCGCTCCGCTCTGGGGCTCGCCTGGCTCGCCGCGTTCCTCCCCATCGCCCTCCGCGCGGACGATCACGCTCAACTTGGGTCCGCCTGGACCCGCAACATGGTCTCGGCCGAACGCCATCTCCCGGAACGCTTTGATCCAAGGACGGGCGAGAACATCCGCTGGACCGCCAAGCTCGGCACCGAGACCCATTCGTCGCCATCCATCAGCCGTGGCCGCGTCGTCATCGGCACCAACAACGGCGAACCCCGCGATCCCCGCCACCAGGGCGACCGCGGCGTCCTGATGTGCCTGGACGAGACGAATGGCTCCCTGATATGGCAGGCCGTCGTCCCCAAGCGCATCGAGGACATCTACTACGATTGGCCCAAGGCTGGCATGTCCTCGACCGCCACGATCGAGGGTGACCGCGTCTACGTGGTCGACAACCGCGGCGTCGTGCTCTGTCTGGACCTCGCCGGCATGGCAAATGGCAACGACGGCCCCTTCCTCGACGAATCGATCTACTACGCTCCCCAGGCGACGAACGAATTATCCCAGGGCGCACCACTCGCCTTCACACCGGAAGGCCGGCTGAAACCCGACGCCCCCACGCCCAACCGCGTCGAGACAGGCCCGCTCGACGCCGATATCGTCTGGATGTTCGACCTCAGCTCGGGCGCCGGCATCTGGTCCCACGACTCTGCACACAGTTCGATTCTCATTCGCGGCGACCGCCTCTACCTCAATACCGGCACAGGCGTCGACAACACCCACCGCAAGATCCGGCGTCCGGACGCGCCAAGCGTCGTCGTGCTCGACAAAAAGACCGGTCGACTGCTCGCCCGCGACCGCGAGGGGGTCGGGCCCGAAATCTTCCACGCCACATGGGCGCCGCCGGCCATGGCCAAACTCCACGGGGAAGACCGCATCTTCTTCAACGCGGGCAATGGACGCGTCTACGGCTTCGAGCCTTTCCAGGACCCGACCGACGGCACGTCCGCGAACATCCCAAGCCTCCGAAAGCTTTGGGAATTCGATTTCGATCCCGGCTCCCCAAAGACCAACGTCCACCGCTTCACGCTCAACAAGAGCGAGGGCCCGAGCGATTTCTTCGGGGCCCCGGTGTTCAACGACGACCGCCTCTACATCGCCGGTGGCGGCGACCTTTGGTGGGGCAAGAACGAGGCATGGCTCAAATGCCTGGACCTGTCCTCAGCGCAACCCACGCTCCGATGGTCATATCCATTGGTCCGCCACACCTTCTCCACCGCCGCCGTTCACGATGGCCTGGTCTACGTCTCCGACTGCAGCCAAAACCTCCATTGTGTCGACGCAGAAACCGGCCGCGGCCTCTGGGTCCATGCGCTCAGCGGCGAAACATGGGCCTCCCCTCTCGTCGCCGACGGCCGCGTCTACATCGGGACCCGCCGCGGATGGTTCCATGTGCTCGCTGCAACCCGCGAAAAGAAGGTCCTCTTCGAATCGGACCTGGGCTCTCCCATCAGCGCCACCACCGTCGCGGCCAATGGCACGTTGTACGTCACCACGATGACCCATCTCTTCGCAACCGCACTTCCCAAGGCGCCCTAAACTGACCCGACCCGCCCCACGCCACACAACGCGATCGCCCGCGAATGCACGTCCTGCTTCCCGCCGAGGTCAGCGCCGATGCGCTCCGCGACGAACTCCAGCGCACGTGGCCAGGCCTCGAAGTCACCGAGGGTCCGGGCGGTTTGTTCCAGCTGGATCCCGCGCCCGCACTCGATGTCCCGCCGCCACCTCTCGCCTTCGTCCGCCAGTGGCTCCCGGATGCACGCCCCGTCAACGGCGATTCCATCCGCGCGCTTGCCGACGTCCTCCTCGACTCGATCGCCTCCACCCTGCCTGAAGACCAGCCCTGGCGGTTGCACGTCGCGCCGCACTTCGGCACGCCAGGCGCCGGGCTCCATCGTGCCGAGCTGATTCGTGAGTGCCTCCGCGAACGGATGCAACGGCATCGACGACACCTGCTCCGCCGGCTCGATGATGCCACCGGCCCATTCCAGGAATCCGAGTCCCTCGTCCAACTGCTCCTCACCGAACCCAACCGCGGATTCCTTTCCGTGGCCACTGCACCGCGTCCACGGGACCACCGCGCCGTGCTCTCACCGTTCCCGAAGGGATTCATCCCGGTCGCGTCCGACAAAGCCGCGCCCTGCCGCGCCTTCACGAAGCTCGTCGAGGCCGAACTCCGACTCGGGCGTCTCATCGCCGCGGGTGAAACCTGCGTCGACCTCGGAGCTTCGCCCGGCAGTTGGACCTACGTCGCGCTTCAGCGTGGCGCCCGCGTCACAGCCGTCGATCGCTCGCCACTTCGGCCCGACCTGATGCGGAATCCGCGGCTTGAATTCCACCGCGGTGACGCCTTCGGATTCGCGCCCCAGGCGCCCGTGGACTGGCTGCTGTGCGATGTCATCGCGGCACCGGACCGCAGCATCGATCTGGTCCTCGATTGGTGCCGCCGCCGCCTTTGCACGCACTTCGTGGTGACCATCAAGTTCAAGGGTACCGACGACTACGCCGCGCTCGAGCGCCTCAAGCGCGAACTTCCTGAATCCACCCACGCCTTTCTCCTGACCCGGCTCTGCGCCAACAAGAACGAGGTCTGCGTCATGGGTCGCGTCACCGCGCCCTAGACGCCGCGGCTTGCCGGCCCTCACGGGTCCTGTCAACGATCCGGCGTGTTCCCCGTCAGGATCCTCCTTCTCCGCGCCCTCGCGTGCGCAGTTGTGGTCGCCTGCCTTTCGGCATTCCCTGACACCGCGCTGATCCGCGGCGTCCGGACTTCTTCCGTCCAGCCCGGAACGGCAGGCAGACCCGGCTTCACGCTTCTCAGCCCGGACTCCACCGGCGTGCATTTCACCAATGTTCTCGGGGGTGATCTCGCCCTCACCAATGCCGTGGCGCACAACGGCTCGGGCGTCGCCATCGGCGATGTGGACGGCGACGGCTTGAACGACATCTACTTCTGCGCGCTTCAAGGACCGAACAGGCTCTTTCGAAATCTGGGCAACTGGAGATTCGTGGAACTCCCCATCGGCGATGCGGACTGCCGCAGCCAGCTGTCAACCGGGGCGGTGTTCGCCGACATGGATGGCGATGGCGACCTCGACCTGCTTGTCAACGGCATCGCGGCAGGAACCCGCCTCTTCCTCAACGACGGCCATGCGCATTTCACCGAGGCCCGAAATTCCGGGCTCTCCCGCACCGCATCCTCGACCTCCCTCGCGCTCGCCGACATCGATGGCGACGGCGACCTCGACCTCTATTGCACGCACTACACAGACACCCTCGTCCTTTCGGATCCAACCGTGCGCATCACCACCGAGCGCCGCGACGGCCGCATGATCGTCTCGCGGGTCAACGGCCAGCCCGCCAGCGAGCCACCTTGGAAAGACCGCTTCGAAGTCGCACCCGATGGTACAGTCCTTGAACTCGCGGAGGTCGATGGGCTCTACCGCAATGATGGGGCAGGCCATTTCACCGCGATCCAGTTCGAACCCGGGACTTTTCTGGACGAGGACGGCAAGCCGATGCCGCCGTTTCGCCACTGGGGCTTGAGCGCGATGTTCCGCGACATCAACGGCGATGGCGCGCCCGACCTCTACGTCTGCAACGACAACGCCTCCCCAGACGATCTGTGGATCAACACCGGGAGAGGCACATTCCGACTCGCCCCGGCCACGGCCCTCCGCCACGGCAGCCGCGCCTCGATGGGCGTCGATTTCGCGGACATCGACCGCGACGGCCGCGACGATTTCCTCGTCGTCGACATGCTCGCCCGCGAGCACCGCCGCCGCATGATGCAGCTGTCGAAGACGTTCCCGGAAGCCGCGACCAGGGAACAGCCGAACTCGCGACCTCTCTTCAACCGCAACATGCTCTTCCTCGGCCGCGGTGACGGCACCTTCGCCGAGGCCGCACTCATGGCCGGCGTCGCCGCCACCGACTGGGCCTGGTGCCCGGTGTTTCTGGATGTCGATCTGGACGGGTTCGAGGATCTCCTCGTCACGAACGGGTTCGAGCAGGACGTGATGGACCAGGACAGCACCGACCAGATCAACCATCGCCGATGGACTGCGGATCAGGCCCGTCGTTATCGTCAGATCCATCCCCACGCACGCACGGCCAACGCCGCGTTCCGCAACCGGCACGACGGTTCATTCGAGCCGATGAGCGAGGCCTGGGGCTTCGATCTCCACGGCGTTTCGCAGGGCATGGCCTTGGGTGACCTCGACAATGATGGCGACCTCGACGTCGTCATCAACAACCTCAACGCGCCTGCCAGCCTGCACCGCAACAACGGCTCCGCCCCCCGCGTTGCCGTCCGCCTCCGTGGCTCACCCCCGAATACCCGTGCCATCGGCGCCCGCCTGCAGTTCATGGGTGGCCCGATCGTGCAGTCCCAGGAAATGATCGCCGGAGGACGCTACCTTTCGGGCGACGACGCGATGCGCGTGTTCGCCGCCGGCACCGATCCCAACGCGTCCTTTCAACTCCAGGTCCGCTGGCGTGACGGAACCCTCAGCGTCGTCACCAACCTCCACGCAAACCAACTCTGCGAGGTCGAGCAATCCTCCGTCGAGTCGCATCCCGCACCCCCAAAACAACCCGCGCCCGCCCCGTTCTTCGCCGATGCCACATCGCTCCTTGCGGGCCACGTCCACGTCGAGAACGAGTTCGACGACATGGCCCGCCAACCCCTCCTGCCCCATCGCCTCAGCCATGCCGGACCCGGCCTGGGTTGGATCGACTTCAACGGAGACGGCTGGGAAGACCTCATCGTCACCGGTGCACGCCAAGGCAGGCTGACCCTCTTCGCCAGCGGCGGCGGCGGTCCCTTCCAACTGATCCAGGGACCCGATCCCGCCGTCGCGGATCAGGTGGGCGTGATGAGTTGGGTTCATCCCCAGGGAATTCGGAAATTCCTGGTCGGCAGCTCCAATTTCGAGCTCGCCGCCGGGCAGGAATCCTTCGTCGTCGCCTACTCGCCGGGGATGCCGCTCGAACGCTTCGTCGTCGGGACTTGCACCCTGGGACCGATGGCCGTCGCCGACGTCAATGGCGACGGGGTTCTCGACCTCTTCGTCGGCGGCAAAGGGATTCCCGGACGCTTCCCGGAACCCGCGTCCTCCAGCGTCTGGGTCGGGGACGGCCATGGCCTTCACGCGGACGCGGAACTCGGGAAGCCATTCCAGTCCGTGGGTCTCGTCAGCGGCGCGATCCTCACGGACCTCCACGGCGAGGGAACATCGGACCTCGCGCTGGCCCTCGAATGGGGTCCGATCCGCGTGTTTCGCAACCATGCCGGGCATTTCACGGAGATGACCGAAGCCTGGGGATTTGCGGGTCACACAGGCCTGTGGACCAGCATCGCCGCCGGGGATTTCGATGGCGATGGGCGCATGGATCTCGTCGCCGGCAATTGGGGGCAGAACACCGCCCATCAACTTCATCCAGGCGCGCGGCCCGGCCTCTTCCACGGCGATTGGAACGACGACGGCTCGGTCCAGATCGTCGAGGCCTGGCAGGAGGGAACGAACTGGTTCCCGGCCCTCGATCGGCGCCATCTCCAGACCATCCTTCCGGATCTTTCGCAGCGCTTTCCGACCCACGCCAGCTACGGCCAGGCCAACCTGCGCGAAATCCTCGGGTCGAAATGGATCACCGCCCGGCACGTCGAGGCCGCAGAACTCGAGTCGGCTGTGTTCCTGAACCGCGGCGATCACTTCGAGCGAATCGCTCTTCCCCGCGAAGCCCAGGTCTCACCCGCCGTGTCCGTCCACGTCGCCGACCTCGACGGCGACGGGATCGAGGATCTGTTCCTCTGCCAGAACGCCTTCGGCATCCAGTCCGACATCACCCGCGATGACAGCGGACTCGGCCTCTGGCTCCGCGGGCAGGGCAATGGCCATTTCTCGGCCATCGACTCGTCCACCAGCGGAATCCGCATCGAAGGCGACCAACGCGCCGCAGCGCTCGGCGATTTCAACCACGACGGCCGTGTCGACATCGCCGTCGCCCAGAACAACGGTCCGACGCGACTCTTCGCCAATCAACTGGCCAAACCCGGACTCCGCGTCGTTCTCGCAGGACCGCCTGCCAATCCCGATGCCATCGGGGCACGCCTCCGGATCCTCTACCCGGATGGCCGCCGCGGTCCGTGCCGCGAGATCCACGCCGGCAGCGGGACTGGCTCCGTCGATGCCCCCGTGCAGATCATGGGCCTCGGCCGGCCTCCGAAATCCCTCTGGATCCGATGGCCCGACGGTGCCGAACAAGAGGTGCCGCTGAACGGTGAGGAAAAGGAACTCCGGATTCCATGGAGGCCGTCGGTCCCTCGAAAGGCAGGGCGGGCAGTCCCCTTGCCCGCCGCGCATTGACCGACACCCCACGGCGCGCAGCGGAGTGCGATCCTCATAAATCTGTCACTCGCGCCATCCTGCGCTCGCCCCGCGACACGGCTTCACTATGATTCGCGCGCATGACCCGACTCCGATCCGCCCTGGCCGCGACTCTATTTCTCGTCGCCGGATGGACTCGACCCTCCTGCGCCGCAGATTCGCCGGACTGGCCGCAATTCCGCGGGCCCACGGGCAATGGTCACGCGACGGCGAAGCGGGTGCCGATCGAGTGGAACGTAGGCAAGAACATCGCGTGGAAGGTTCCGGTACCGGGACGCGGTTGGTCGTCGCCGGTTCTTTCGAAGGGACGACTCTATTTCACATCGGCGATCCCGAAGCCCGGCGGCGGACTCGACCTCGCGCTCCTCTGCGTTGATTCGGCGTCGGGAAATTCCCTGTGGCAGACTTCCGTTTTTGAGGAGGGCGCGGAAGCCCCGTCCATCCATCGCAAGAACAGCCACGCCAGCCCGACGCCCATCGTCGACGGCGACCGGGTCTATGTTCACTTCGGCCACATGGGCACGGCGGCTCTCGATCTCGAGGGGAAGGTTGTCTGGCGAAACACCGCGCTGAAATACAACCCCATGCACGGCAACGGCGGGACGCCGATCCTCGTCGATGACCGGCTCGTGTTCAGCTGCGACGGAGCCTCGGATCCTTTCGTCGTCTCGCTTCGCAAATCCGACGGTTCCGTCGCGTGGAAAGTCACGCGGCATCCGGCGATCAAG
This sequence comes from uncultured Verrucomicrobiota bacterium, assembly GCA_903844265.1. Taxonomy (GTDB): domain Bacteria; phylum Verrucomicrobiota; class Verrucomicrobiia; order Limisphaerales; family CAIMTB01; genus CAIMTB01. Next base: position 5,761 of record CAIMTB010000438.1, on the reverse strand, counting down.
CAGACCTTCTCCTTCGCCACCGCCGAGGTGATCGAGTTCAATGGCCGCAAACAGATCATCAGCCCCGCGAGCGGCTTCATCGCGGCCTATGACCCCGAAGACGGACACGAACTATGGCGGGCGCGGCACGAGGGTTGGTCGGTCATCCCGAAGCCGGTGTTCGCCCATGGCCTCGTGTTCGCCGGCACCGGTTACGAAACACCCACGACCCTCGCGATCCGACCCGACGGATCGGGCGACGTGACCGACACGCACATCGCCTGGGTTCTCCGCAAAGGCGCGCCCAACACACCGTCGTTCCTCGTGATCGGTGACGAACTCTACCTGCTCGCCGACAGCGGCGTCCTCTCCTGCCTCGATGCCAGGTCGGGGAAGGTTCATTATCAGGAGCGCGCCTGCGGGCAGAGCTCGGCGTCACCGGTCTTCGCGGATGGCCATATCTACCTCCTCGACGAACAGGGCGTCGGCGTCGTGCTCGCGCCCGGGCAGGAATTCCGGAAGCTCGCCGAAAACCCGATCGGTGAACGCACTCTCGCCTCCTACGCCGTCACGGACGGCGCGCTCTTCATTCGATCCGAGGAAAACCTCCTCCGGATCGGATCAAAACCCTGAGCGTAGGCGGTCTCGGCTTCGATGCGGCAGGGTTGCCGTGGGTCGACAGGATCCCAAGATCCCCCGGTGACTTCGCGGCGCATCGTTCGACGCCCCCGCAACCGCGTGGTATCGGTGTGCCTGACGCCATGGCGACACAACCCAGGATCAGGTTCGACCAACACTCCTCCACAAGCAGTCGAGCGCTCACGTTCCTTCTCCTGCTCGGCCTTCTTGCGAGCTGCCTCCCGATTCATGCCCGAGCGCTGATCTCCGAGTTCATGGCGGACAATCGGACGACGTTGTTGGATGAAGACGGGGAGCCCTCCGACTGGATCGAACTCCGCAATCCCGACCCGAACCCCATCCTCCTCGGTGGCTGGTTCCTCACGGACGATCCCGCGCTGCCGACGAAGTGGAGATTCCCCGATCGAACCCTCGCGTCAGGCGGGCACCTCGTCGTGTTCGCGTCAGGAAAGGATCGCACCGCCCCGGCACCCTCGTTCCTCCACACCAATTTCCGCCTGGACGGCGGTGGCGACTATCTCGCCCTGGTGGAACCCGACGGACATTCCATCGCCACCGAATTTCAGCCGGCCTACCCGCCCCAGTATCCGGACATCTCGTACGGAACGCCTGTGTCTGTCGGCCCGCACAACCTCCTCGCCAATTCACCGGTCGCCGTCCTCGTGCCCACCAACGCGGCGAGCCTGTCGTCAGGATGGGCCCACCCCGACGCCTTGCCGGACAACCGCTGGAAAACGCTCCACGGCCTCGGCCTCGGCTTCGATGCCACACCCGCCGGGCCTGCCTCGGGCACCAACATCGCCCTCTCCGGCACGGTCGCCCAAAGCTCGGTCGGATTCGGGTTCGGACCCGAGTTCGCCATCGACGGAGACCCGGACAGCTTCACGCACACCACGAGCGACGACAACGATTCGACGTGGTCGCTCGATCTTGGCGGCACGTTCGAGCTGAGCCGGATCCTTCTCCGGAACCGGACCAGCTGCTGCGGATCCCGTCTGCGTGACATCACCGTCACGCTCCTCGGGGCGGATGGCGCCACGACGGTCTGGAGCTCGGGCTTGCTGAACCCCGAGAACATCCTCGGCGCCCCCGACGTCATCACCATCGATTTTGCCGAGTTGAATCTGGATGCGCCACTGGCGCGGATCGTCAGGGTCCATCGCACAGCGGATCCCGATCTTTCCGGGTCCGGCGGCACTGGAAACAGCGATGAAGGCAGCGTTCTCTCGCTCGGCGAAGTGGAAGTGTACGGCGTCACCTCGATCTCGTTTGCACCCTTCATCCGATCGGACATCGCCGACATGATGCGGGGAAAGACAGCCTCGGCCTTCGTGCGGATCCCCTTTGTCCTCGATGCGCCGGAGACCCTGCGCGCACTCGCGCTGCGGCTCCGCTACAGCGACGGAATCATCCTCCACCTCAATGGGAAACCCGTCGCCTCCCGCAACGCACCCGCCGCTCCCACATGGGACTCGACCGCGACCGGCTCGAGGTCCAAGACGGAATCACTCGTGTTCGAATCCATCGACCTGCTCGCGTCGCGGGCACTCCTCAGGCCCGGCACGAACTGGCTCGCCTTTCAGATCCTCAGCGCGGGCGCCGCCGACACGGACCTCCTGCTCGATGCGGAACTCGTCCCGGATCTCGGCGAGTCGGCACAACCGTTCGCCGCCTATCTCGAGCGCCCGACGCCGGGCGCAGCCAACAACGTCGGCTGGAACCTCGGACGCGTCGCCGACACACGGTTCAGCGTGGACCGTGGTTTCCAGTCGGCCCCGTTCGATCTCGCGATCACGACCGCGACGCCCGAGGCCACCCTTCGGTACACCCTGGACGGGAGCCTGCCGGACGCGTTGAACGGCACGAACTACGCGGGCCCGATCCGGATCGCCAGGACTACAACGGTGCGCGCTGTCGCCCTCAGGCCGAACTTCCGGCCCAGCGACGTGGACACCCAGACGTATCTGTTTCCAGGCGACGCCGTGGCGCAACCCCCGAAACCTCCGGGTTTTCCGACCTCCTGGGCCGGGGTCGCCGGGGATTACGCGATGGATCCCCGCATCACGCAGGCCGCGGCCTACACCAACCGGATGATCGAATCGCTCCAGTCCCTGCCTTCGCTCTCGATCGTCACCGCAGCCGACAACCTCTGGGGAACGACGCGCGGCCTCTATGCCAACCCGGAACGAAACGGGGTCACATGGGAACGCCCCGTCTCCCTCGAATGGCTGGATCCCTCGGGTGCCGACACGTTCCAGATCGACTGCGGCCTTCGCCTCCAGGGAGGCTATTTCCGTCAACGCGGCGTGACCCGGAAACATTCGCTCCGGCTCCTGTTCAAGGGCGAATACGGACCGGGACACCTGGTCCGCGACCTCTTTCACGAGTTCGGCGCGGCACGCGAGTTCGATTCCCTGGTGCTGCGCGCGGGTGCCAACGACGGCTATGCGTGGGATGCAGCCCGCGACACCGAGCAGTTCATCCGTGATGAATTCGGCCACCAACTGCTCCGCGCCATGGGTCAGGTCTCCGGCCATGGCCGCTTCGTTCACGTCTACCTGAACGGCCTCTATTGGGGCGTCTACCACCTCGCCGAACGACCAGCCGAGGATTTTTCAGCGACCTACTTTGGCGGCCAGGCCGAAGATTGGGACGCCATCAACGCCGGCGACGTGAAGAACGGCAGCCTCGATGCGTGGAACGCTTTCCTCGCCGCCATGCGGACCGTGGCCACCGCCGCCGATTACCAAAAACTCCAGGGCCGCAACCCGGATGGCTCGCCCAACCCCGCGTTCACCGCCCACTTCGACGCCTCGAACTACATCGACTACATGCTGGTCAATATCTGGGGCGGCAATTGGGACTGGCCGAACAAGAATTTCTGGTTTGCCCACGACCGGACCGGCCGCGTCCCAGGGTTCAAGTTCTACCTCTGGGACTTCGAGAACACGATGGGGAACAACCTGGACCGATCGCCGCTCAACATGGTTTCCCCCCGCTCGGGGGTCACCGCAGCGTGGGTTGCAGAACCTCACGACCGCCTGAAGAAGGCTTCCGCCGATTATCGACTCGAATTCGCCGACCACGTCCAACGCCATTTCTTCAACGCCGGCGCCCTCTCCGCCGACGCCCTGGTGAACCGTTACCGAGATCTCGCCACCCGCATCGAACCCGCCATCATCTCGGAAACCGCCCGCTGGGGTGACGACCACTGGAACCCGCCCCAGGATCTGACCGACTGGCAGCGCGAACGCGACTGGCTCCTCCACACCTACCTTCCCCAACGAACTGCGGTCGTCCTCGCCCAATTGCGGAACGCCGGACTCTATCCCCGCACCGCCGCGCCCACGCTCACGCCGTTCTCAGGGCCCATCGCCCCCGACGCCGCGGTCATCGTCACCGCCACGGCGTCGGAGATCTTCTTCACCACCAACGGCATCGACCCGCGGTCACCCGGAGGCGCAGCCCATCCATCCGCCAACCGGATGCTTCTTTCATCGATCCCAGGCACGTCCGTCAGGACCAACGGAATCCCCATCCCCAACGAGGTCACCCGGCTCATGATCCGTTCCCGGGAGGGCAACGACTGGAGCGCACTCGTCGACGCGATCTACACGCCAGACGTCGTCCCCGCATCCCCATCGAACCTGGTCATCTCCGAATTCAACTACCGCCCCGCCAATCCCACCAACACGACCGAAACCGCCGTCTCCACCGATCGTGACGACTACGAGTTCGTCGAATTGCTGAACATCGGGCCAAAAGCCGTCGACCTCGCCGGAGCCCGATTCCAGGCGGGAATCCTCTTCTCGTTCGCCCCAGGCACCCGGCTTTCACCGGGCGAAAGAATCACTGTCGTCAGCCGAATCGATGCCTTCCGGGCCCGATACGGTCCCGACGCCCGTATCGCGGGCGCCTACGACGGACGCCTCGCAAACGACGGCGAGGAGATCACCCTGCTCGACGCCTCGGGTCAGGTTCTGCGGCAGTTCCTCTACCACGATCGGGCACCGTGGCCGTCGTCTGCCAACGGAGACGGCTACTCCCTCGTGCTAGGCCAACCCGGGACCAACCCCGACCACGCCCAGGCACGCAACTGGCGCTCGAGCGTGAACCGCAACGGGACGCCCGGCGGGACCGATACCACCCCTTTCACCGGCTCAGCCCTCGCGGATTCCGATGGCAATGGCCAGGCGGACATCCTCGACTACGCCTTCGGCACGGTCCGAGGTTCCCCCGCCACGGGGGCCCTCGCCCGCATCGAAACCACCGACACCGCATCCGGCCCGGAACCACAGTTCCTGATCTCGTTCCCGAGGAATCCCGCCGCCGACGACACTCGGGTGATGCTGGAGATTTCTGACGCCGTCGGGGGCCCGTGGGTCGATGCAGGCAGCGTGATGGAACCTGCCGGAGAGGATCGCTCCATGCCAGGCCTGGCTTGGCTGACCTACCGGGATCCGAACCCCGTCCGCGGACAATCGGCGCGGTTCGTGCGGTTGTCGGTCCTCGCCGGACGATAGGCTGTCATGAGTTTGCCTTACGGATCCATTTCGTCCCGGCTCTTTTGAGCGGCTTTTTGCAGGGTTTTGCCGGTTGACGGTCAAACTTGGCGATCCGTAGTCTTTGATCGCCGGTAGCGGCTCTGATCCGCCGTGCTCCGGCTCGGATTTATGATCGAAGGTTACTGCGTTAAATGCAAAGCCAAGCGTTCCATCGCGGACGCCGTGGAGGAGCAGATGAAAAACGGCCGCAAGGCCGTGAAGGGCAAATGCCCAACCTGCGGCGCGGTGATGTTCAAGATCCTCGGCGGGAAGTCCGCCGGTCCTTGCCAGCCCGCTCCCAGCGGCGTGCAGACAGACGAGGACTTACGAGTGTTCATCGACAGAGAGTTCCTGCGAAGGAATTCCGACTCCGGGCACCAACTAAGACTGCTTGGCGACCTAGACATCAAGCAAAGGTGTTCCAGCACCCTAAGAAACTGGGATTTAAACCTTTGGGACCTTGGAGACTTGTTCCCGCATATCGTCTCTATGCTCTCTGAGTTCAACTTCCTGTCCTCACTGGATATCCGCCCGAAAGTACTGCTAAACTTCCTAGTGGAAATGAGGAGATTGTATGATATACGGCACAACCCGTTTCA
>CAIMTB010000437.1 GCA_903844265.1 uncultured Verrucomicrobiota bacterium | reverse complement strand
GGAGCCACGATCGGCCCGGCGCCCCGTCGGGTGAGAAACATTCGAAGCGCTCTGAAATGCCCGCCACAACCCCAAGAACATTCCATGCCTTGCCCCAGATGAATCTCACCAGCCGAAGACTCCCGTACCCGTCCGGCGCCACCGAGTTCTCGGATAATTCCCAAAGCGGACTCGTTAGTGTCCTGACGTCCTCCAAGGCTGTCGGAGAATCGACCAGGGTGACGTCGAACAATAAGTCGAGCTGCAGCTCGGTCATCCCACCCCCGGTATAGACCAACGGATCATCGTTTAGACCACGTCCCGAGAGTAGGCCTCCCCGGTGCGCGCGTGAACGGATCCCGCTCCTACGCACCCGATCGAGGCCTTCCGGATTCAAGAGGCAATCCAACCGCTCACCGGTGCCTTCCACGAGAAAACTTACTCGTTCCATGACGCGCCTCTCTGCTCCCTGTCCAATCTCAGGCAGTGTTCAGCCTCACGTGCGAGCTCGTACCAATCGGCTTCGGCTTCGGCTTCGTGGCCGATGACCGGGAACGGCGGCAGATCAACCCAGCGCGTGGCATCCGGGGTAACTCCAGTCCATGGCGAAACCCGAAATCTGCCCTCAACACCACCATTCGCGGCTCGGATAACCGGGGTGACCTCGCCCAGTTCAGCATCGAGTCCCCCAGGCCAAGCGGTCGAACTCCTCCCTACTCCCCACTCGTTCACCGGGATCCTTCTGGAAGTCCGGCGACCTGACGGCCCAGGCTCCCGCGAATCGACCAGCCGACCCGTGTCTTCGGCGTGTCCGCGTGATCGACTTACCTCGCCCACCGGCTGCGCAGGCCGTCTCGCGCTGAATTGCCTCGTTGCAGTCGGGACGTGGGTAGGGTTCGGACGCTGCGATACCATCGCCCGCCGCGACCCAACGACATCCGGGCCACCGACGAGCACGGATTCCGTTCGGTGATCGAGCCACTGCCCCTGCCCCTGCCTATGTCCTAAGTTCGCTGGGCTTGGGACGTCCGACGCTTCTTCTTCCTCACCGCCAACAGCCCGGATGCGAGCAGGGGGCATGGGGTCACGCGCCGGAGGTCGGGAAGCGGTCCCGTCCGAATCGACGGGATGAAATCGAACGTGGCGCGGCCTCGCCTTGGGAATGGCGATTCCGACCTGCGAGCTCGGCATCAGAGTCCGGGAAACCGACGCCGCGCGAGTCAGGCCGGGCTCCGGTGGATCGGAAATCGACGCCAGGCGGACCCCTCCGACGCGCCGCGGGTCCCGCGCGGGGTGAGGGGATTCTGAAGAGGCCTGAACCACGGTGGGCACAATGGATCCCTCATGCACTCCGGGACTCGTCCGGGGTGTGTCGAGATCACGCGGGTGTGGGTTCCCTCCCGGTGATGGCTCATATCCCGGAGGAAACGAGACGCTCCCGACCCCCGGGCCTTCGCGTTGAAGGACAGGCGCCCCGAACGGGGAAGCCGCGGTCCCGGCCGATCCGCCGGCTTCGGTGTCGCCGGCGGCGGTTGGGCGTTCCCCAAACGGAACAGGGGTAGCGACCGCCGCCCGCACTTGGGGAGGGCCGGACTTCCGATGCGGAGCTCGGCTCCGAACCATTTCAAGCCAATGCGCCGGGGGCCCGCCTGAAACCGGCGGTCCCTGCGGGGCGGAGGTTGTGCTTGGGCGGTCGCCACGGTCCGGCGGCCCGGCATGCCGGATTCTTTCGGCGAGGGCGATCAGGCGCTCCGCAAGCCGGCATCGAAGCGTCAGCAGGAGGTGCCTGATCATAGGTGGGTCAAGAGCAGCCCCATGGGTCGGGTGTTCAGGCTCTCTCAAGGCGCTCGAAGACGATCGTCATGGATTCAACGGCGGCGGCGTGACCCATGGCGTCCAGCGGTACGCCCTGCCATTCGGAAATCCAGGCACGAAAAAGATTCCACCGAATCACTTCATCGCCCGTCTCGTCCAGCATGAGTACGGAAATGTCCTTTCGGTCGACCTTGCCCGAGACGCCACTCTCGAACCACTGCCACATCTCGGATGAGGTCGTCAAACCGTAGCGGAGAGTCACCTCCCCGTGGGTCACTTTGCCGGGAAGGCAGCGAACCCGGGGCGGATCACCCGCCTCCCTATAAAGCAGATTCTCGATCTTGATGCCCAATCCGGAGCATTCGGTGAAATGCCCCTCGTTGACTCCCTGGATGTCGAGTTTGAAGTTATAAGCACGGTACGGATCGGTCATCGTCCCGGGCTGAGGAGTTTCGTTTTCCATAGGGGTTCCGCTTTGCCGGTTTATGACTGGGCCGCGACCTCTGTCCCTCCAACGCCCTGGCCGATGCGAAACACCACGAATTCGGCCGGTTTGACGGGCGCAAGACCGATGATCGTCACGACCCGGCCCTGGTTGATTTCCTCGGGAGTATTGGTCTCGTCATCGCACTTGACGAAGAAAGCCTCCTCCTGGGTGCGTCCCATGAGAGCGCCCTGCCGCCAGATGACGGTGAGAAACGCACTGATATCCCGGCAAATGGACTTCCATAGCGACCGGTCATTCGGCTCGAACACGACCCACCGTGTGCCACGTCCGATCGATTCCTCAATCATGTTGAAAAGCCGCCTGACATTGAGATAGCGCCACTCACTGCTGGACTCAGCCAGGGTCCTGGCTCCGTAAACCCGGATGCCTTCGTTGGGGAAGAATCGAATACAGTTGACCCCCGCCGGGTTCAAAAACTCCTGCTCCTGCCGGGTAACTCTGTAGGCAAGACCCAGCGCGCCCCGGATCACCTCATTCCCAGGCGCCTTGTGCACCCCCCGTGTGGAATCGGTCCGAGCATAAATCCCCGCAATGTGCCCCGACGGCGGAACGGTCACCCTGCCCTCAGCCCCACCCCCGACCAGAAACGGATCCCGGACAACAATCCATGGAAAATAGAACGCCCCGTACCCCCCCGGTGATTGCCTCGGCCGAAGCCCCACACCCTCGGCCTCGCCCTCGCCCTCGGCAGCGGCCGGACGCTCCATTGCTCCCCCGCCCTGTCTCCGGGTGGCGGGTGCCGCCACAGTACCCACCACCGTCAAGGCATTGACGCGGGAAACTGCCGCGGGGCTGTCAAGAACGGCCACCCGGTCACCGAGCTTCTCGCAGTGCGACAGAAGCGCCTCGTAAGAAGACACGTCCGTGAAACCCGGCGCGGCGACGATGGCGATCTCGTCAGCCTCCTCGAACAGCGCGAGGCCCTTCCGGGTGAGGCCTCCCCCCTCGATAGAGTTATCTTCGCCGACATTGACCACGGCGCACCGCGATCCCCCGTTCTGAAAAAAACCGAAAACGGCGTGCGACAGGGGCGTGCTCTGGACTTTGGCCGGATCGTCAGGCACCAACTCCTTGACGAACTGCGTCCAGTTATCATACCAGCGGAGTTTGTGGACGTGCTGGTTGCGGGCGGGGGCAACGCCGATGAATCCGGCCGTGCTCGTTCCCACCCCTTCTATCGGCCGGGGACCCGTCGCCATCTCTTCGATGTAGACGCCGGGGGCGCTGTACAGTGGCATGTTATAGGTCTCTTTCTGTTAGTTGCACAAGGACGGGCTCGTCCGCAGTCCACGGTCCGGTGACTGAGATGTGGCGTTTCTTCGCCCGAACCCGCAGCTTGGAGATCGCCGGATTGCTGGGCACCCCGGCGAAATGGAATCGTCCCTCCGGGCTCGTGTAGGTGAATAGATTCAACTCGGGCAGTTCAATCCGCGCCCCCATGATCGGCAGGTTGCCTGGTCCAATCACCTGGCCGTGAAAGGGTCTCAGCGGCGACGAACGTAGAATCATCGGCGCCTTCACCTGCGGCGCCAGGTTCTCGGGGCGGCTTCGAGTCAAGGGTATCCGCACCCGAAAGGACGGACGCGCCAGTTTCCCAGCCCCAATCCAAAGCGGTCCCGATGCCGGCTCCAAATCGACCTCGAGATCGTTCCGCTCCAGCGCAGCGAATATCAGTTCCCCCAGGATCGAGTGCGCTTCCACAGTCGATTCCGCCCAAGTCGTCACCAGGTAACGGAGCGTGATCTTCAGAGGAGGGCGCTGCTGCGTGCGTGGAGCGGGCGTGTTCAGAATCTCGAACAGGTAAAGGCTCACGCCGCGTCCGGAAGCCCCCTCCGCTGGCAAATCATGGGACACCTCGACGCCACCGACGACCGACGCCGCCCATGCCCCCAGTTCTCTATCGATCTTGTCGATCACGAGAGATCTTCAATGACAAGTGGATGAAGTAAGTGGGTGCTCCTATTGAGCCTCGCGCAATAGGGTCTCGGACCGCGGCGTTCACGCCGCTTCCGGCCGGCCACGCCGATGCGGACCGAATTCCGCGCTCCGGCCGGAGTCGCGATGTCACCCTGATGTGCGAGGCTCAATAAGCCCCCCAGGAACGAAACGCAGCCGCTGGTAGTCAGTGGTCCTCGCCAAAGCGCCATCCCAAGCCGAACCCGCCGGGCAAGGTCCCCCGATCCATGGCTGAACGGCCGGACGCCATCCAGTTGTGGGTGTACTGCATGCAATTAGTGAGCACCTCTAATCATGAGGGTGAGTTGTGTCAATGCAATTCCCCCCGTTGCGTCGGGGGGCCGTGCATCCACGAACTGTGGGTCGTGGGCCGGCCTCTCCGAGGGCGCCGCGCCTTGGTGCGTCAGCAAAGGACGGCGCGCAGCGGAGTGCGCGCCCTGCCCACATCTCGTGGATGCACCGGTCGGGGGCTGTCGGGTTTTCGTTGGAGGGGTCCTGCCTATTGTTGAGGACTTGGCGATGAACCGCTTGAATTAGGAATTGCATCAGGCTGCACCGCAAGGTATCGAACTTTTCGCCCCTCCACCCTGCACCCCACTCGACCCGATCAACGCCCACCCCTCCAGCTTGTTCGCGCCCCATGAAACTCCCTAACTCCCTGCCCCGGCTTCGCGGCCATCTCTTCACCACACTCCTGCTCGCTCTCGGTTCCGCCTTCGGCTCTTCTGCGGCCTCGGCAAATGACGCCTTCCTCGGCCGCTGGGCCCTCACGGTGCCCGACGGCGGTGCCGGCTGGCTCGAAATCCGCAAGGAAAACGGCTGGTACGACGGTTCCATCCTCTGGGTGGCCGGCAGCGTCGTGCCCGTCTCCAGCGTCTTCTTCACCGGCGACACCCTCAACGTCACCCGTACCCACGAGGTGAAGAGGAAGGACGGCAGCGGCAAGTCCCTCATCCAACAGTTCACCGAACTCATCACCGCCCGCGTCGACGGCGAAAAGCTCTCCCTGGTGCGCTTCGAACCCCGAGAAAACGGCGAGGGCGTGAGCCAGTCTGAATTCTCGGGCAAACGCATCCCCGCCCTGCCCCCGCGCCCCGACCTCTCCAAGGTCAAGTTCGGCGAGCCCATCCAGCTCTTCAACGGCAAGGATCTCACCGGTTGGCGCCTGCTCGAACCCAAGGCCGCCAACGGCTGGACCGTCGAGGGCGGAAGCCTTCTCAACCGACCCGACAAAGCGTCCGGGAAACACTACGGCAACCTCCGCACCGATCGCGAATTCGAGGACTTCAACCTCAAGCTCGAAGCCAAGCTCCCGCCCAAGGGAAACAGCGGCGTCTATCTCCGCGGCCTCTACGAAATCCAGGTCTCTGACTCCTTCGGCCACCCGCCGGATTCCCACGGCATCGGCGCGGTCTACTCCCGCATCACGCCCTCGTCCAATCCCGCCAAGGCCCCCGGCGAGTGGCAGACCTTCGACATCACGCTCGTGGATCGGCATGTCACCGTCGTCCTCAACGGCGTGAAGATCATCGACAACCAACCTGTCGCAGGCTGCACCGGCGGAGCGATCTCATCCGACGAATCCAAGCCAGGCCCCATCTACATCCAGGGCGACCACGCGGCGGTCGATTACCGCAACATGATCCTGAAGCCGGTCGCCAAGTAGAGCGGCCAGTGCGCCCCGGAGTCGTCGGTGGCGGCGTCCTCGCCGAGGGCGCCGCGCCTGCTGCGTCCCCGACAGACGGCGCGCGGCGGAATGCGCGCCCCGCCCTCAGCCTGTGGATGCACCGGCAACGCAGCGCCCGATCATTCACGCCATCATTCGTCCCTTGGCACCCCGCCGGCGGATGTGGTTCGCTCACCGCGGCCCATGAACCGACCGCGCGCGCCGATACTCCCGCTCGCCTTCGCCGGCGCGCTCGTCCATCTCGTCGCACCGGCAGAGGCCCTTCTCTCTGCCCAGGCACCCCCTGAACGCGCGCCCAACCCGGCGGCACTCGTGCTGGCCGCGGCCGCCACGACTCCGCACGGCGACATCGAGATCCGCCCGCTGCAACCGGACTCCCGGGTCGATCTGGATTTTCCAACCGGCACACTCAGCTCGACCAACGGCGTCCAGATCCTCTTCGACGACGCCACCCTCACGGCCCGCCAGATCCGCCTGGACGAATCCACCGGCGAAGCCATGGCCGAAGGCGGCGTCAGCCTCACCCGAGGTGCCCAGACATGGACCGGCCACTCGTTGAGGTACAATTTCCGCACCGGCGACATGCAGGCCGAGGATTTCAAGCTCGGCCGCCCGCCGGCGTTCCTCGCCGGTGAACGCGCACTGACCCTTGAACCCATCGGCACGAACCGGGTCATCACACTCACCAACTCGTTCGTCACCACGGACGACCTCTCGACACCGGGTTACCGGATCAGCGCACGTTCCATGACGCTTCGCGAGGACCACCGCGTCGTCGCCCGTGACGCCGTCCTCTATGTCGGCAACACGCCCGTCTTCTGGTTTCCCTACTACGTCAAATACCTCACCAGGCATCCCTACCGCTGGGTGCTGACTCCCGGCTACCGCAGTCTCTACGGCGCCTATCTCCGCGCGGCGTTCGAGATGGACGTGACGACCAACGTCACCGCGGCGGTCCATGTCGATCCCTATACCCGGCGTGGCATCGGGCTCGGGCCGGAAATAAGGTACGACCTCGACACCGTCGGGACCGGCAAGCTCACGGGCTATTGGATCAACGATCAGCGACCCGACAACGACCCCGTCACCACCCGGCCCATCGACCCGCAGCGGGACCGGATCGCCTTCGATCATCACGTCACCCTCCGGCCCGAGCTCACCGCCACCGCTTCCATCCACCAGCAGTCGGACGCCTGGGTCATCCGGGATTTTTTCGAGCAGGAATACCGTCGCGATCCACAGCCTGACAGCTTCATCGAGGTCCAGCAGGCATGGCCGGATTTCACCCTCAACGCGCTGGCCCGCGCCCAGGTCAACGATTTCTTCGAGACCGTCGAGCGCCTCCCGGACGTCAAGCTCTCCGCCCATCGCCAGCAACTGGGTGAGTCTCCCATCTATTACGAGGGCGAGAATTCCGCGGGTTGGTTCCAGCACCGCTACATCGAAGGCTCGGCAACAAATGATTACTCGGCCTTCCGGGGCGATACGTTCCATCAACTGCTCCTCCCGAACACCTTCTTCGGCTGGCTCAACGTGACACCCCGGGTCGCCGGACGGATCACCTACTACGGCGACACGGACAGCGCGGGTTGGGCGAACCTGCACGAGCAGACGCGCGCGGTGTTCAACACCGGGTCGGAATTTTCATTCAAGGCCAGCCGGGTCTGGCAGGGAAACACCAACACGTTCTGGGACATCAACGGCCTGCGACATATCATCGAACCCTCGGTCAACTACGCCTACACGCCCGAGCCCAACGCCCGTCCGCTCGACCTGCCCCAGTTCGACACCCAGCTCCCAAGCCTCCGTCTCCTGCCCCTCACTTACCCGGATTTCAACTCGATCGACTCCGTCGACAGCCAGAACGCGATGCGCCTCGGCGTCCGCAACAAACTGCAGACCAAGCGTGCCGGCAAGGTCGAGGACCTGCTCGACTGGGCGGTCATCACCGACTGGCGCCTCGACCCACGCGCCGAACAGGGCTCCTTCAGCGACATCTATTCCGAGGCTGACTTCAAGCCCAGGCGCTGGCTCACGATCAATTCGGAGACCCGGACCGACCCCAGCGCCGGCGTGCTCCGTGAATCGCAGACGTCCGCCATCTTCAAGCCAAACTCCGACTGGTCGTTCGGCATCACCCACCGCTACACCCGCGATGACCTCGACCTCGGCCACGGTGGCAACCTGATCGGGACCCGCCTCTATCTCCGCTTCAGCGAGAACTGGGGTTTCCGGACCTCCCATTATTACGAGATCCAGGAAGGCCTGCTGCAGGAACAATACTACACGGTCTATCGCGACCTCCGCAGCCTGACCGGCGCCCTCACGCTTCGCTGGCGGGACAGCCTCGCCCGCAACGAGGATTTCACGATCGCAATCTCGATATCCCTCAAGGCCTTCCCACGATTCAAGCGCGGCCAGGACGCCGAGCGCCCCGAACTTCTGATCGGGGGATGATCCCATGAAGCCGCGCCGACGCCCGCCGACGGCCACGCCTGGCTGGCGCCGCCATCGGACAGGCATCAGCCCGCGGCCCATCATCCTGCTCCTGCTCCTGTTCGCCGCAGGACTTATCCCCACCCTGCAGGCCGAGATACAGTTCGATGTGTTCCTGGGATTCGACGACAAAGTCCGCGAAGGCCATTGGTTTCCGGCTTCTTTCGAGATCCACAACGACGGACCCGCCTTCACCGGGACAGTCTCCGTCGGCCCGGAAAGCACCTTCGACACCCAGCGCCGCGGCTTCTCCATCGAACTTCCCTCCGGCACACGCAAACGCGTGTCCATCCCCGTCTTCTCCGCCAACCGCTACACCCGCTGGCACGCCCGTCTGCAGGACGCCTCCGGAAAGACCGTCGCCGAGAAATCCAACCTGCAACCCCGCGACATCGCCGCCGCCATCCCGATCCTCGGCGCCATCCCACGGTCCTTCGGCGGGCTTCCTACTCTCCCCGATCTCAAGGACCGCGGCCCGGAATTCCTCCCAGCCGTCGCACGCCTCCAAGTCGACCTGCTCCCATCCAATCCCATCTCCTACGAGTCACTCACTGCCATCTATCTCAATTCCGAGAAGGCCACCGACCTCAAGCCCGATCAGGTCGATGCCGTCCTCACCTGGTTGAATCTCGGCGGCCATCTTATCGTCGCCATCGAGCAACCCACCGATGCCAACGCAGTCCCCTGGCTGCGCGGCCTGCTGCCCCTGATTCCCGATAGCACGGAAGCCCGGCACCTCGAGGGCAGCTTCGAGCGCTGGCTCGTCAGCGGCCGGCGCGTGCTTCAGTTGCCTTCCCTGCTCAAGCGCCCCGCGCCCACCTCCCGCCGCCCATCGCCACAGCGCACCGGGAAGGTCACGGTCCAAACCCCAGCCAACGCCTCCGACCTGGACCCCTTCACCAAGATCCAGCCCCAGAACAACTTCAACAACGCGGAAATGCCGGTCATCACCAGCCACATACGCGACGGCGAAACCATCCTCGGCCTCGGCAACCTACCGCTCATCCAAAGCGCCCCCCGCGGACGCGGCACCATCACCGCACTCGCCTTCAGCCCTGAACGCGAACCGTTCCGAAGTTGGAAGAATCGTCCGTGGTTCTGGGCCAAACTCATCGGCACCCCCCCTGAGCTCCTCGCCGATACCGCCTCCATCCGCAACGTCGGCCCGGCCATCGACGGACTCTTCGGCGCCATGCTCGACAGCCGTCAGGTCCGCAAACTACCCGTCAAGGCCCTCCTCCTCCTGCTCGTCGTCTATGTCGCGGTGATCGGCCCCTTCGACCAATGGGTCCTCAAGCGCATGGGGAAGCCGATGTGGACCTGGGTCACCTTCCCGGCCTATGTCGTTCTCTTCTCGAGCCTCATCTATTTCATCGGCTACCGCCTTCGCGCCGGAGAGCTCGAATGGAATGAGATACAGGTCGTCGACCAACTCCCCCGCCCGGACGGCGCCGCGTTCCGTGGCCGGACCTGGGCCTCCATCTACTCGCCCGCCAACGCGCGCTACCACCTCGCCAGCGACCAACCCTTCGCCACGCTCCGCGCCGAACTCCAACCCCCCGGCACCGGCCAAGGCGACCCCGGACGACTCATTCTCCGCCACCCACCGCACGGGATCGACGCCGACGTCTCAGTCCCGGTCTGGGTCAGCCAGCTCTACTGCAGCGATTGGCTGGACTCCGGACCCGCCCTGGTTTCCGGAGTCATCGAGGTTCGCGCCGATGAGTTGCACGTGGCCCTCACCAATTCGTCGTCGCTGACGTTCGAGGAAATGAGTCTCGCGCAGGGTACCCGCATCTTCGCCCTCGGCGCCCTGGAGCCCGGCAGGAAGGTGGAACTTACCCTGAAGTCCGGCGAAGGACGGAGCATCGACGAGTTGCTCAATGGCATCCCGCCCGCGATCGACGCCGTCAACCAACGCCGCCATGCCTTCGGCAGCGATGGCTCCGGCCAATTCCCCCGCGACCTCAACGGCGTGCTGCTCGCCTCGCTCAGCGAGCGCACCACCGATCCCGCGCAGGAACAGCGCGGCGAGACCTTCACCGTCCCGTCGTCGTTCGATCTCAACCCACTGCTCCAGCGCGGCGAAGCCGTGCTCTTCGCCCGCGCCCCAAACCAGACTCTCGCCCCAGCCCTCAACCGCTTCACCCCAGTCCGCATCCAGCGCGATACGGTTGTGCGGGTCGCCTTCCCCGTGCTGAAATCCAAGGAACTCACGCCCCGATGAATGCACCGCCCATCACCGCGGTCCAGATAACCGGACTCACCCGCGTCTACGGTTCCCTGGTTGCCCTCGGGAACCTCCATCTCACCGTCAACCAGGGCGATCTCTTCGGGTTCATAGGATCCAACGGGGCCGGGAAAACCACCACGCTCCGCATCCTCGCCACCTTCCTCGCCCCGTCCTCGGGCAAGGCAACGATCTTCGGGCGTGACGTGGTCCACGAGGCCGACGCCATCCGTCATATCGTCGGTTACATGCCCGACTTCTTCGGCGTCTACAAGGACATGGAGGTCACCGAGTACCTGGACTTCTTCGGCGCCTGTTACCGCATCCCCTCCGCCCAGCGCGACCGCACCGTCGCCGACGTCCTTGAGCTTGTCGGGCTTACCGAAAAGCGTGGCACCCTCATCGGCGCCCTCAGCCGCGGCATGCAACAACGCATCGGCCTGGCCCGCGTCCTCATCCACGACCCGAAACTCCTGCTCCTCGACGAACCGGCCAGCGGCCTCGACCCCCGGGCCCGAATCGAGATGATGGCCGTCCTCCACGAACTCCAGCGGATGGGCAAGACCATCATCATCTCCTCCCACATCCTCAGCGAGCTCCAAACCCTCTGCAACCGGGTCGCCATCATCGAAAAGGGGTCCCTCATCTATTCAGGCCCCGTCCTCGGTGCCCAACAGCAGATCAGCGACACCGCCGTCTACTGGGTCAAGGTCCGTGGAGAACCCCAGCCCGCCATCACCTTCCTGCAATCCCTCCCCAACATCGTCGGCGTGGAGCCAGTCGACGACAGGATCAAACTCACCTTCTCGAACCACGAAACCGACCCTGCCATGGTCCCCGAGTTACTCGTCCGCCAGGGCATCCGCCTCCTCGAATTCTACGAGGACGAAGTCGACCTCGAGAAAGTCTTCCTCCACGTCACCAAGGGCGAAACCCAGTGAGCCGAGGATTTCCTCGTTTCCAACTCACGACACCGCTAGCCTTCACCCATGATTCATGTCGGCATCGGCTATGACATCCATCCTCTCGCCGAAGGACGAAAGCTGGTCCTCGGGGGCGTCGAAATTCCCCATCCGCAGGGTCTGGTGGGACACTCCGACGCCGACGCCCTGATGCACGCGATCTGCGATGCGGTCCTGGGTGCCCTCGGCGAACCTGACATCGGCCACTTCTTCAAGAACACCGATGCCCGCTGGCTCAATTCCCCAAGCAAGGTATTCCTCCAGGAAGCCGCACGACAGGTCGCCTTCCATCAGGGTCGCCTCGTGAACATCGACGCCACCATCCTCGCCGAGGAACCCAAGATAGCCCCCTACCTCCAGCGCATGAAATTCAACATCGCCGAGGCACTGAATCTCAACGTCCGCTGGGTCGGTGTGAAAGCCACGACCAACGAGAGGCTCGGCGCCATCGGCCGCCATGAAGGCATCGCCGCCATGGCCGTCGCCGCCGTTGACCTGCCCGAGTAATTCCATGGCCATCAAATCCGAAATATCCTGGCGTCGCACCGACGAGGCCGGCAACCGGTTGGAAATATATGCCCGCCGCTTCGGCGGCCATTGGCTCTTCCACCAACGCGCCAGACGGCACGACGTCTGGCAGGAGCTCCCCAACCCGCCACTCGAGGACTGGCTCT
>CAIMTB010000436.1 GCA_903844265.1 uncultured Verrucomicrobiota bacterium | reverse complement strand
CGTGGCTGCACTATCAGGGAACCGTCGAGCTTCCGGGTTCATTTGCGTCGAAGGAAGGCGTCCTTTACGGGGCCGGCGGCTATGAGGCGGGCGGTTACAACCAGCATCATGGCTGGATCCTGTGGATGCTCGCGGAGCATTTCCGGTTCACGCGCGACGAGTCGTGGCTGAAGGGCGCGGCGTCGGGGATTGTGGCCGGATCCGACTGGATCCTGCGCGAGACGGCGCGTACGGCGGATCGTCATCCGCTGGAGCGCGGCCTGCTGCCGGCCGGCAGTCTCGAGGACATCGGCGACTGGTGGACGTGGCTTTCGACCAGCTGTTACACGTGGCGCGGCCTGGACAGCGCGGCGTGGGCGCTGGAGCAGATTGGGCACCCGGACGCGCGTCGGATTCGTCATGGCGCAGACGATTATCATCGCGCGCTGCTCGCGAATTTCAGGGCGGCACGGGATCGGTCGCCGGTGGTGCGGTTGCGGGACGGGACGGCGGTTCCGAAGATCCCGTCGCAGGTCCACCGTCGCGGCCGGAGTTTTGGTTGGATTTGCGAGACGCTCGAAGGGCCGCTGCACCTGCTGATCACGCGGGCGTTGGATGCGAAGTCCACCGAAGCGCGATGGATCCTGGATGACTACGAGGACAATCTCTACCTCTCGAACCAGTACGGATACACCGTGCCGGACTTCGAGAAGCAGTGGTTCAGCCTGGGAGGGATGAGCATGCAGGCCTGCCTGCTGTTCCAGGTCGAGCCGTGGCTGTATCGCGACGACGTGAAGCATGCGCTCCGGGGGTTGTTCAATGCGGAGGCCGCAAGTTATTTCCCGACCGTGCGGATGAATACGGAGCATGCCTTGCCGCAGCTCGACGACTGGCGTGGCGACCAGTTCAAGAGCAGCGACGAAGCCAACAGTTCGGGCTGGTTGCGGCAGTTGTTCGTGCGCGAGGAGGACGACCAGACCTTGCTTTTGGGGCAGGCCGTGCCGCGGGACTGGCTGAGGTCGGGACAGTCGGCTGGCATCGAGCGTGCCGCGACGTGGTTTGGTCCGGCGAGCGTGAGGTACACGGGGCGTGGCGATGTCATTGAGGCGCGGATCGAGGGGCCGACAAGGAATCCTCCGAAGGTCCTTCGCGTGCGATTCCGCGATCCATCCGAGCGGTCCATCAAGTCGGTGTTGTTGAACGGGAAGCCCTGGGAGAAGTTCGCGGGCGAGTGGGTGGAATTGCCCGGGGACGTGGGCGGCGTGAATCTCGAGGCGCGTTTCGCGAGGTGAAAATGAAGAACGTCCTTTCCTGTCCAGGAACAATCCACGAAGCACTGATGAAAGCATCCCGGCTCATTCTCGCGGCATGGTGCGTCCTCCAGGCGGTGATCCGCGTGAGCGCGGCGGAACCAGGGGCGGACGTGAAGTGGCTGGCCGATTCCGCACGGCAGTTGATCGAGGGCTGCAGGGTGAAGGCTGCGGACGGGACGTGGCTTTTCACGCCCGACGGCAAGGGTAACTACCGCGCCCTCTGGACGCGGGACTTCGCGTACATGGTCGAGAACGCGGGCGACCTCATGCCGGCTGGCGAGGTCGAGGCCGCGATCCGATATCTCGTGAAGGGCATCCGTGCCGACGGGGCCACTCCCGACCGGGTGCAACCCGACGGAGTGGCCGTGTATTCGGGCGGTCCACCCGAGCATCCGTTGGGCGAGGCCAATCTCGACAACGGCCCGTTCCTTGTCATTGCGGCGGACGAGTTCCTCAAGCGTCTGCCGAAGGAGCGTGCCGATGCGTTGTTCGGGGAATGGGCGCCGGCGTTGAGGCGTGCGATCGACTGGATGCCTCGTTCGCCCCAGGGCCTGGTGTGGAACGATCCGTCGAAGCCGCACTCGCCCTACGGTTTCACCGACACCGTCGGGAAGACGGGGGAGTTGCTGTTCGAGTCGTTGCTCTATTGGACGGCGTGCCAGCGTCTGGCTCGGCGCGATGGCCTGGCCGGCGACGGCGAACGTGCCCGGGAGCTGGTTCGCCGGGCCAGGGACATCGAACGTTCCCTGGACCATCTGTGGGATCGCGAGGCCGGGGCGTTTATGGCCGCGACACGCGATTGCCGACAGCTCGACGTGTGGGGCAATGCCTATCTCCTTTGGATCGACTTCCCGCTCGGGTCAAAACGCACGTCTGTCCTGCGCTGGTTGAAGTCGCACCAGGCGGACTTCACGTGGCACGGACAGGTCCGGCACTTGGTGCGTGGAGAATACTGGCAGCGCCTTCTGGCCCCGGTCGAACGTGAGCGCTATCAGAACGGCGCGTATTGGGCGACGGCGTCGGGATGGATGATGTATGCGCTCTCGATCGAGGATCCGAAGCTTGGCCGGGCGATGTGGGCCGAACTCATCGCGGACCTTCGGGCCGGCGGCGTGTGCGAATGCGTGAACGAGGGTTACCGGCAGCTGCCGAGCTACGTCGTCAGCGCGGCCAATCCCCTCGCCGCCGCACGAAGGTTGGGATGGTGAAAGCCATGAGCCGCCGGGCCTCGCCCCGTTGTGTCCCGGACTAGACCACGAACTCGAGTTCCTGCCGGTGCGGAATGAGGCCGCGTTCGAAGGCCTGCCCGAGGAAACGTCGGATGCTTTCCCGGCCCTTGTCGCCGTAGTCGAGCGTCCAGTGGTTGACGTACATGCCGACGAACCGGTCGGCGAGGTCGCTCCCCATGTCGCGGGCGTACTGGAGGGCGTGCTGCACGGCCTCGGCCCTGTGGTCGAGGCTGTATCGGATGCTCGCGGTGAGGATGCCGGAGATGCGGCGGCGATCGGCCGGAGTGAATCGCTTGTGGATGACATTCCCGCCGAGCGGCAGCGGGAGTCCGTCGTTCTGTTCGCCCCACCAACGCCCGAGGTCGGCGCAGCATTGGAGGCCTTCATTCGCGAAGGTCAGCTGGCCCTCGTGGATGATCAGGCCCACATCGGCGCGGCCTTCGCGCACGGCCTGGAAGATCTCGTCGAACGGGACCACGATGTGGTCGAAGTCCGACGCGGGCTTTCCGAGCCAGAGCTGAAGAGCAAGGAAGGCGCTGGTCATCCTGCCGGGCACGGCGATGCGGACCCCGGCGATTTCGTCGCGGGTGAGGTTGCGTTGGGAGACGAGCATCGGCCCATAGCCATCGCCCATGCTCGCGCCGCTGGGGAGCAGCGCGTATTTGTCACTTACATGAGCATATGCGTGAATGCTCACGGCCGAGATATCCAGTTCGCCGCGGGTGGCGCGCTCGTTGAGCGTCTGGATGTCCTGCAGGATGTGTTCGAAGCGCAGGCCGCCGGTGTCGAGCCTGTCCTTCGCCAGCCCGAAAAACATGAAGGCATCGTCGGGATCGGGCGAGTGCCCGAGGGTCAGTGGGCGATTCGGCATGGGTTCGGTCGCGGTCGCGGTCGGCGTGGACGACATCGGTGGACGTTAGCGGTCGGAAGGCCCGGCGGGAAGCCGGGGGGTGGAGGAAGTATTCGGGCGGTGCATCCACGAGTTGTCGGGGGTAGGGCGGCCTTTCCGAGGGCGCCGTGCCTGGGTGCGTCGGCGAAGTGACGGCGCGTAGCGGAGTGTGCGCGCCCTGCTGGCGTGGTGGGTGGCGGATTGGCACCGGCCTGGGCTCGCCTCTCCGCGGTCCGCCTTTCAAAGTCGGGTCATGCTGCGTTTGGAGCATCTGGCGGAATTGGCGGACAAGCATCGCGACGCGATGGGGGCACGGGTGGCGACGTTCGAGGTCGCCGGCCGGCGGTTTGATTTCAACGAGCGCCCGGAGATCATGGGCGTGGTGAATCTCTCGGTGGATTCCTGGTATCGGGAGAGCGTGGTGTCAGGGACGGAGGCTGCCGTTCGGCGCGGTGTCGTGCTGGCGGCCCAGGGGGCGGCGTTCATTGATATCGGGGCCGAATCGACCCTGCTGCATGCGGAGCGCGTGGATGCCGCCGGGCAAAACAACCGGCTCGTGCCTGTTGTCCGTGGGCTTCGCGAGAGCGGCGTGCTCGTGTCGGTGGAAACCTATCAACCAGCGGTGACGCGCGCCTGCTTTGAGGCTGGGGCGAACATCCTGAACCTGACCGGGACGGATCCGACGGAGGACATGTTGCGGATGGCGGCGGACCACGGGGCGGCGGTGATCCTGTGCCATGTGCAGGGCGAGACGGTCCGGGAGGTGGGCGATTTCGATCTCCAGTCGGATCCTGTGCCGATGCTGGAGGATTTTTTCGCGCGGCAGATCGATCGGGCGGTGCGGTGCGGCGTCACCCG
>CAIMTB010000435.1 GCA_903844265.1 uncultured Verrucomicrobiota bacterium | reverse complement strand
CTGGTCGCCGCCACCGGCTCAGGCAAGACCACCCAGGTACCCCAGATGCTCCTCGACGCCGGGGTCGCCGGCGGGAAGAGCATCGTGGTCCTCCAACCCCGACGGGTGGCCGCCCGGACCGTCGCCTCCCGTGTTGCCTGGGAGCGCGGCGGGAAGCTGGGTGGCGAAGTGGGTTATCAGGTCCGGTTCGAGGACCACATCGCCCGGGATACCCGCCTCTGCTTTGTGACCGAGGGCATCCTGCTGCGTTGGTTGCAGAACGACCGGACCCTCCCGGATGTGGGCATCGTCGTGTTCGACGAATTCCACGAGCGCAACCTCCTCAGCGATGTCGCGCTGGCCCTGGTGAAGGATCTGCGCCGGACGTCCCGGCCCGATCTCGGGATCGTCGTCATGTCGGCGACGCTCGAGGCGGAACCGGTGGCGCGGTATCTCGGGACGGAAGTGCCGATCCTGGCGTCGGAGGGACGCACGTATCCGGTGGATATCCGGTGGGCCGACTACACCGATGCCCGGCCGGAGTGGGAGAAGGCAGTGTCGGCGGTCGAGGAGATCATCTCGAACGCGTGGGAAGGGGATATCCTGGTTTTCATGCCGGGGAAGAGCGAGATCCAGACGACGATCCGCGAACTGGGCGCGGCACGCCTGGGCGAGAAGGTGACCCTGATGGCCTTGCACGGGGACCTTCCCCCGGAGGAACAGGATCGAGCCTTCCAGCCGAGCGATCGCCGGAAGATCGTGGTCAGCACCAACGTGGCGGAGACGAGCGTGACCATCAACGGCGTGCGGCACGTGGTGGATGCCGGACTTGCACGGGTGGCACGATACGATGCCGAGCGCGGGATCCAGACCCTTCTGCTGGAGGAGATCAGCCAGGCCTCGGCCGACCAGCGGGCGGGTCGCGCTGGCCGGACGGCCCCAGGCACCTGCTGGCGCCTCTGGACCGAGGGCAGGCATCCGAGCCGCCCGGCCCGCAACACCCCCGAAATCCAACGGGCGGACCTGGCGGAGATCGTCCTCCTGCTGCATTCACTGGGAGTGCAACGGGCGGTGGAGTTCGACTGGCTGGACAAACCGGACCGCGAGGCGGTGGAACGGGCGGAGCGGTTGTTGGTCACGCTGGGGGCGCTGGCCGCGGGCGATGCCGGGCACGGGGAGTTGACCGAGATCGGACGTCGGATGTTGCGGCTGCCCATGCACCCGCGCTTTGGCCGGATGCTGGTGGAGGCCGGGATGCGGGGATGCGTTCCCCAGGCAGCCCTCTGCGCGGCGTTGGTGAGCGGTCGCGATCTGCTGGTCCGCATCGGTCGGGACGAGGGTCATCTCCAGGATCGACGGGAAGCATTCGAGGACGGGGGGACGAGCGATTTCCACACGCTGCTGCGGGCGCATGAATTCGCCCGGGACCACGGGTTCTCGGCGGAGGAATGCCGTCGGAACGCCATCCACGGGCAGACCGCACGACAGGTGGAGGACACCTACCGCCAGGTCCTGCATCTGGCGGGGCGTGAGGGGTTGGCCTCCGGAAGCGCGGCAACCGCGGACAAGCCCCAACCGGACGCACTGGAGCGCTGCCTGGTGGCGGGATTCATCGATCAACTCTGCCTCCGGAAGGATTCGGGGACGCTCGATTGCGAGCTAACGGAAGGCCGGACCGGAACCTTGGTCCGCGAGAGTGTCGTCCAGAAGGCCAAGATGCTGGTGGCGGCTTCCGTGCGCGAGGTGAGCTCTCGGGGCGGAAAGCTGACATTGCTGTCGCAGTGCACCGCGGTGAAGCCGGAGTGGCTGCGGGAGATGTTTCCGCAGCACTTCAGCTCACGGCTGGAACATCTCTACGACCGGACCCACAAACGCGTGGCAGCGATCGACGTCATCCGGTTCCTCGACCTCGTGGTGGATCAGCAGCACCGCCGCGAGGTGGATCCGGTCGCGTCCGGCCAGTGCCTGGCAGACGCCTTTTCGCAAGGCTGGCTCGACCTGCCCAACCTCGACCACGGCGTGCAGCAATGGATCGGCCGGGTGGAATGCCTGCGGACTGCGGTCCCGGAACTGGAGTTGCCACCCATGCGGACCGACGGACTGCGTCGGGCCCTGGAGACGGCGTTCCGCGGCCTGACGCTCGGGCGCGATGCACAGTCCGCGGGCCTGCTGCCGGCCTTCCGCGGCGTGTTGTCGAAGGATCAACAGGCATTCGTGGAGGAGTTGGCCCCGTTGCAGATACCCGCCCCGGATGGCAGGAACTGGAAGCTGACGTACGCGGCGGAACGCGACGAGCCGGAGGCTGCCCCGGTCCCTGAGGTGCAGGCCAAGCTGCTGGATTGCATGCCCCTCCAGGAACACCCGCGGATCGCCGAACGACGCGTGCCGATCCGGATCTGGCTCCAGGACCCGGCCGGCAAGCGGCTGGCTTCGACGCGGGACTGGCCCGCGTGGCGGAAGGCGGAATACCCGAAGCTCCGCGCGACGCTGAAGTCGAAGCACCCGGGGTTTCTCTGGCCGTAGAGAAAGAACATTGGGGTCAAACATTGACAGTCGACATTTGCGCCAACAGTCCGGCACGGACTCGGCGGAGTTCGCTCGGCGACTCAAGGCCAGGCTTGGAGCTTCAGACCTTTGACGCGTTTGAACTCGCGGGAATTGGCGGTTACGAGAACAGCTCCAAGGCTGCGGGCCTGAGCTGCGATGAGGAGATCGAGAGGGCCGATGGTCTTGCCCGCGACCTCCAATGCTGCACGGATCTCGGCATAGTGCAGCGCGGCATCGAGGGTGAAATCCGGGATCGAGAAAAGGGCCAGGAACACCTCCAGGCGCGCAGCCTGGTGCGGATGGGTCCGGAGATTCCTCTTCACTCCCGTCCAAAGCTCCGCGGCGACGATGACGGGAATGCCGGTGAGCGCCGGATCGGGAAGTTGCTCGAGGCCGGCACTGTTGCGCAGCACCGGGATGCAGGCGCTCGAGTCGAGAAGAAAGGACGGCTTCACGGGACGGCGGGGTCAAAACCCGAGGATCGGACGGTCGTGCCTGCTGGGGCGAGGTGGTGGTTCGGGGAAGTCACCTCCATCCGGAAACTTCTCCGCGAGGTGGCGCGCAATCTCGGTGAAAGACCGAAACTTCGGCGCCGTCAGGGGCTTGAGAACGACTTCCTCGCCGTGCTTCTCGATCTGAACCTCCGTACCGTCAAAGCGGAAGGCCTTCGGCAGGCGCACAGCCTGGCTCCCTCCATGCTGGAAGATCTTCGCAGTAACCATATCTACACCATGTATCTATTCCTGGCAGCCTTCAAGCCGGAAAACCCTCGCAGGAGGATTGGGGTCAAACATTGACAGTCGACATTTACGCCAACTCGCAGTCGAGTGGAGGCATGGCGCGACGCTTGAGGATCCACATTCCTGACGGCTGGTACCATGTGATGAGCCGGGGCAACGGCGGGGAGGCGATCTACTGCACCGAGGACGATCGAAAACGGTTCCTCGGACTGGTCGCCGAGCTGCCGGAACGCTTCGGGACCGAGGTCCACGCATTCGTCCTGCTGCACAACCACTACCACCTGCTGATTCGCTGCCGGCGATCTGACGTGAGCGAGACGCTGCGATGGCTTCAGACCGCGTACGCGATCTGGTTCAACTGGGCGCACCGCAGGCGGGGCCACGTGTTCCAGGGACGGTTCAAGTCGGTGCTGATCCACGACGAGGCGGCTTTGGACGCGGTCGCGCGCTACATCCACCTGAATCCCGTGCGGATCGGCGGACTGGGGCTCTCGAAGCAGGATCAGCGGCGGGCCAGGGTGGTGGGTTGCGAGGACCCCGGCGCGGAGCTGGTCGCCCGGAGGGTCAAGCTGCTGCGGGAGCATCGGTGGAGTTCGTGGGGCGCGTACGCGGGACTGGAGCCGGCGCCGGCGTGGTTGGCGCAGGACCGGATCCAGTCGGGATGTGGCGGGCGACGACCCAAGGAGCAACGGGCGGCATTGACCGAGTATACGGAGGGACCCATCCGGCAGGGGCAACTGGAGAGCCCGTGGGAAGGGATGGTGTCGGGGGTGGTGCTTGGGGACGTGGAGGAAGCCGTGGCGCTGCTGCGTGGCGCGGAGCGAAACCCGGAGGCGCAGGCGGAGGCGAGGCGCGAAGCCGCGGCGCGGTCGAGGCCGGAGTGGAGCGCGATCGTGCGCGGCGCGGAGTCGATCCTGGGACGGGACTGGGCGGACATGGCTCAAGGATACGGCGACTGGGGTCGCGACGGAACGATGGCGGTGGCGACACGTCACCTGGGCTGGCGATTGGTGGAGGTGGTGAGGGAAGTGCAGGGCTTGAAGTATGCGGCCGCGGCGCAGGGCATCCGTCGTTTTTGGCGCAGGGCCGAGGACGGCACGGAACCGGCGGAGTTCGCACGTCAGCTCAAGGCCAAAGTGTCAATAGTCAATGTTTGACCCCATTGACCGGCGCGCAACCTGCGAGCGATGCCGGCGACCTGCCAGCGCCTGCTGGTGCGCGGACCTGCGGCCGGTCGATACGGCGACGCGCATCGTCTTCCTCCAGCACCCACGCGAGGCACGGGTGGCCATCGGGACCGCACGCATCGCCCACCTCGGACTCTCCCGCAGCGAACTCTACCAAGGCGTCGACTTCACCCGGCATCCCCGTGTCTCGGGGATTTTGTCGCAACCCGGCACCGCAGTGCTCTTCCCCGGCGAGGGTGCCGTCGCGCCGGACGCCCTGGATCATCCACCGGAAACCCTGCTGGTCATTGACGGCACGTGGCCGCAGGCGCGGCGGATGATGGCGCTGAATCCCGCCCTGCGCGCTTTGCCCCGGATCGGGTTCGTGCCCCGCAAGCCCGGCAACTACCGGATCCGCCGCGAACCCGCCGCACACTGCGTCGCGACAGTCGAAGCGGTCGTCGAGGTGTTGGCGACCTTCGAGCGTGATGCCTCCCGCTTCGCCCACCTGCTGCTTGCGTTCGACCGGATGGTGGACCGCCAGCTGGCCGGGCTCGCGGCCCGCACCGAACCCCGGCGTTGCCATCAGAAGCCCCGCACCCCGTGGTGGATCGTGCGGGGCATGCCCAACCTGGAGGCGTCATGGCCGCATCTCGTCGCCATCGCCGGCGAGGCGAACGCGCATCGGCAGGACAGCGGCATGCCGGGCGAGCCAGAGATCATCCAGCTCGCCGCGAAACGCCTGGCCACCGGCGAAATCTTCCACGCATTCCTCGCACCACGCCGACCGATGGCTTCCAGCGCGGCGCATCACCTCGAGGTCCCGATCGCGTCGCTGCTGGGTGGGCGGGACCTTGCGGGCGTGCTCAAGGACTGGCGCCAATTCCTGGGTCCCGAGGGCCGCCTCGTCGGTTGGGGACCCTTCGGTTGGGACTTGTTGATGCGGGAGGGGTGGCGACCCGAATCCGAGCCGATCGACCTCCGTCTCGTGGCAGCCCAGCGCCTGAAGCGACGACCGGGCCGACCGGACGCGGCGGCTCTCGCCATTGGGGGCATCCTCGGAACGGAGCCGCCCGCACCCGGCCGCGCCGGCCGCACCCTTCAAGCCATCGCGGCCTTCGTGGAGAGGCTGCTCGAGGAGAAGCGCGCTGCGTTGGCCACAAGCCTTCCCGCCCCGGCATCACCGAGTGACTCCAGGTCTTGACTGCGCGCCGTCCTTTGAGGACGCACCCAGGCGCGGCGCCCTGGGAAAGGCCGCCACCGACAACTCGGGGATGCACCGCACGTTTGCTGGACGATGCCTCCCTTCCATCCTAAAAACCATCAGCCCTCTTCCATCCAAGGAGGCGCTAATGATCCAACGAGAGGCAGACATGACCAAGGCATCCAAGGGCACCAAGAATCCGCGGAAGGCTGCTGCAGCTCAAGCCGCGGCGCCGGCAGAAGTGACGCCGGACGACATCCACCCCGGTTTTCCGATTGTGGGCATTGGGGCCTCCGCCGGCGGCCTGGCGGCGTTCGAGGCCTTCTTCTCGGGCATGCCGGCCAACATGGATCCCAACATGGCCTTTGTGCTGGTGCAACACCTTGCCCCGGACCACAAGAGCATCCTCACCGATCTGATCCGGCGTTACACCCGCATGCAGGTCTTCGAGGTCGAGGACGGGATGACTGTCCGGCCCAACTGCGCCTATATCATTCCGCCCAACCGCGACATGGCGTTCCTGAACGGCACGCTGCAACTGCTGGAGCCTTCCGCCCCCCGGGGCCAGCGCCTGCCCATTGATTTCTTCTTCCGTTCGCTGGCCAAGGACCAGCACGAGCGAGCCATCGGCATCGTGCTCTCCGGAACCGGGAGCGACGGCACTCTGGGCGTGCGTGCCATCAAGGGCGAGGGCGGGATGGTCATGGCCCAGAATCCCGCCTCCACCGAATACGACGGCATGCCGCGCAGCGCCCTCGCGACGGGGCTGGTGGACTACGAACTGCCGCCGGCGGAGATGCCCGTCCAGATCATCGCCTACGTGGCCCACGCCTTGGGCAAGCTTCCCCCGAACGGCCCCGAGCCGACGCCCAAGGCGGAGAGCTCGATGATGAAGGTGTTTGTCTTGCTGCGAGGCCAGGTGGGCCATGATTTCTCGCAGTACAAACCCTCCACCATCCATCGACGCATCAAACGCCGGATGGCGGTGCATCAGGTCGAGACGATGGAGGAATACGTCAAATTCCTGCAGCAGACGCCCCTCGAAGTGGAGGCCCTGTTCCGCGATCTGCTGATCGGCGTGACCCATTTCTTCCGCGACCCGGAGGCCTTCAGCGCCGTCGAGGAGTTGGTCATCCCGGGTCTGTTTTCCGATCGGCGAGGCGACGGCATCGTCCGCGTCTGGGTGCCAGGCTGCTCCACGGGCGAGGAGGCCTATTCCCTCGCCATGCTGCTCACCGAAAAGCAGGAAGCGCTGAAGCGGGGCTTCAAGGTGCAGGTGTTCGCCACCGACATCGACGCGCAGGCCATTGCCACCGGCCGCGCTGGCATCTATCCGGCCAGCGTTGCCGCCGACGTCACGCCCGAGCGGTTGGCCCGGTTTTTCGTACGCGAACCGGGCGACTCGGACGGGAACCCGTCCGCCTACCGCATCCACAAGAACATCCGCGACATGCTGATCTTCTCGGAGCAGAACATCATCAGGGACCCGCCCTTTTCCAAGCTCGACCTGATCAGTTGCCGCAACCTGCTGATCTATCTGGGCGGCGAGCTGCAGAAGAAGCTCTTTCCGCTGTTCCACTACGCGTTGAATCCAGGCGGGTTTCTCTTCCTGGGCACCTCCGAAACCGTGAGCGATGCGCTCGACCTCTTTGCCGTGCAGCACCGCAAGGCGAAGATCTACACGCGCAGGGAAAACTTCCGCGGCGCACAGCGCGGGAACCCGGGCCTGTTTCTACCCCCCCTGTCGGCGCCGCGGGAATCAGCCGTGACGCAGAAACCGCACCCCTTGAAGATGTCGTTACAGGAGCTGGCCGAAACAACCCTGTTGCAGCATTTCGACCCGGCCGCCGGACTTGTTACCGCTCGAGGCGACATCCTGTATCTCCATGGCCGGAGCGGCATGTATCTGGAACCTACCCCGGGTGAGACGGGCGTGGCCAACATCCTCAAGATGGCTCGGGAAGGCCTGCGGCGAAACCTGACGACCGCCCTGCATAAGGCCGCGGTGACCCGGAGGACCGTGTGCTGCCCGGGCCTGCGTGTAACAACCAATGGCGGCTTCTCCACGCTCAACCTCACCGTCCGTCCGGTCGACCCAAACCCCTCCGACCTGTCGCAGGGCAGGCTTGCGGCGGCAGCCCAGACGCCCCTCTTCCTGGTCATCCTGGAGAACGTGCCGCCGGTTGAACCCGCGAAAGCCCCCCAGGCTCTGCCTTCATCGCGCGGCGCCCAGGCAAGCCGTCCTGCCACGGACCACGACTCCCGCATCGGGGCGCTCAAGCAGGAACTGCGCGCCAAGGAAGAATATCTCCAGACCGCCAACGAGCAGATGGAGACCGCCAACGAAGAACTCAAGTCATCGAACGAGGAGATGCAGTCGATCAACGAGGAGATGCAATCCACGAACGAGGAACTGGAGACGTCCAAGGAGGAACTGCAGTCCGTCAACGAGGAGCTCGCCACGGTGAATTCCGAGCTGCAAACCAAGGTGGCCGATCTGTCGCGCGCCAACAACGACATGAACAACCTGCTGGCCGGCACGGGCATCGCCACCCTCTTCGTGGACCACGCCCTGCGCATCCTGCGCTTCACTCCTGCCACCACCCGCATCATCAACCTGATCCTTTCCGACGTGGGCCGTCCCGTGAGCCATATCGTCTCCAACCTGCTCGGCTATGACCGGTTGGCGGCGGACGTTCAGGCCGTGCTGGATACCCTGGTTCCGATCGAGATCACGGTGCAGACCAGGGAGGGCAAATGGTATCGCATGCGCATCCTGCCCTACCGCACATTGGAAAACACCATCGAGGGGGCCGTGCTCACGTTTGTGGACATCACCGACCTGAAGCAGGCACAGGAGATGTTGTTGGAAAGCAAGGGCGCGCCCCGGGGCAAGCCCGGTGAAGCACCGATGAAAAAGCCGCAGCGCGGCGGGCAGGAGAATCCCGCATGAGTCACCCGATGCCTGACAACGGAAAATCGCCCGGCCACGGATCGGGCCTTCGCAAGCAAGGCACGAAACAAGCCCCCGGCATGGAGTTATCCGCTTCGGCGGAGCCATCGCCCGAAAACATGCGACGCCTGGTCCATGACCTGGAGGTGCGCCAAATCGAACTGGAGATGCAG
>CAIMTB010000434.1 GCA_903844265.1 uncultured Verrucomicrobiota bacterium | reverse complement strand
GAGACCAAGGCCTGGGTGGAAGCGGAGAATCAGGTCACGTTTGGATATCTCGCTTCGATCCCGGAACGTGGGTCCATTTCCAACCGCCTGACCCAGCTTTGGAATTTCGAGCGCTGGAGCGCGCCGTCGCTTCATGGCTCGACCTATTTCGTCTCGCGCAACAACGGCCTCCAGAACCAGTCCGTCCTCTACACCCTTTCGTCGCACGACGGCGACCTGCGCGAGTTGCTCGACCCCAACCGCCTGTCAACCGATGGCACGGTGGCCCTCGCGGGCACCTCCGTGAGCGACGACGGCGCGCTGCTGGCCTACGCCATCGCGAGGTCGGGCTCGGATTGGCAGGAATGGAAGGTCCGCGATGTGCGCACCGGGGAGGACCTCCCGGACCTCGTCCAATGGGTGAAGTTTTCGGGCGCATCGTGGACCCACGACGGGAAGGGTTTCTTCTACAGTCGCTATGACGAGCCGAAGGCCGGCGATGCGCTGAAGGGTGCGAATTACTTCCACAAACTCTATTATCATCGGCTGGGGACGGCCCAGTCCGAGGACGAACTCACCTATCATCGGCCGGACCACAAGAACTGGAATTTCTCGGGGGGAGTTACCGACGATGGAAGGTACCTGATCATCCTGGCCTCGGAGGGGACGGACCCGAAGAAGCGCGTGATGTATCGCGATCTCGGCAGGCCTGGGGCGCCGGTGGTCGAGTTATTGATGGAATTCGACGCGAGTTACTCATTTCTCGACAACGACGGGCCGGTGTTCTGGTTCAGGACGGACTTGGACGCCCCTCGGGGAAGGGTGATCGCCATCGACGTGACCAAGCCAGGTCGGGCGGACTGGAAGGAGATCATTCCGCAGGGGCCGGACAGGCTGACGACCGTGAGTGTGGTGGGCGGCCGGTTTTTCGCGGACTATCTCAAGGACGCGCGGAGCTTGTGGAAGGTGTATTCCCTGGACGGTCGGCCTGAGAGGGACGTGGATTTGCCAGGGATAGGAACCGTGTCCGGGTTCGGGGGCAGGCGCGGCGAGAAGGAGACCTACTATTCGTTCACGAGCTTCACGACGCCCGGGGCCATTTACCGTTATGATATCCCGTCGGGGCGGAGCTTCCTGTGGCGCGAGCCGAAGGTGGCCTTCGACCGTGACGCCTTTGAGACGAAGCAGATCTTCTACACGAGCAAGGACGGCACCCGGGTGCCCATGTTCCTTGTGCACCGGAAGGGATTGAAGCTGGACGGCTCGAATCCGACCTATCTCTACGGATATGGAGGGTTCGATATCTCGATTACCCCGGCGTTTTCGGTGCCCAACGCGGCGTGGATCGAGATGGGCGGGGTGTATGCCATGGCCAACCTCCGCGGCGGGGGCGAGTATGGCGAGGGCTGGCACCAGGCCGGGACGAAACTCAGGAAGCAGAATGTCTTCGATGATTTCATCGCCGCGGCGGAGTGGCTGATCGCGAATCGCTACACTTCACCGGGCAAGCTTGCCATCGGCGGTGGCAGCAATGGCGGGCTGCTGGTCGGCGCCTGCATGACCCAGCGACCGGACCTGTACGCCGCCACGCTCCCGGCGGTGGGTGTCATGGACATGTTGCGATTCCACAAATTCACCATCGGATGGGCGTGGACAAGCGACTACGGGAGCAGCGAGAACCCCGACGAATTCAAGGCGTTGCTGGCCTACTCGCCGTATCACAATCTCAGACCGGGCACCCGCTACCCGAGCACCTTGGTCACCACGGCGGACCACGACGACCGGGTCGTGCCGGCGCACAGCTTCAAGTTCGCGGCGCGCCTCCAGGAATGTCAGGCCGGCCCGAAGCCGGTGCTGATCCGCATTGAGGCCAAGGCCGGCCACGGGGCGGGGAAGCCCACGAGCAAACTCATTGCCGAGGCGGCGGATCGTTGGGCGTTCCTGGTGAGGGAACTCGGGATGCGCCTTCCTTAGGCGGGTCCTGCAGCCTCGCGTCGAGAGCCCGGCGCGCGCGCCGCGAGATCAGGATCACCACCCCGACCATGGCGGTCAGGCCCACCATCCGGAGCGGCCAGGCCCAGGGCGTCGGACTCTGGCCTGACGCTGCGAGTTGGCCCAGCGAACCCAGGTAGACCAGGAGCAGCGACCCCGGGATCATGCTCACGGCGGTTGCGCAGATGTAGGGAAGGAAGCGGACGCGTGTGATGCCGAAGAGGTAGTTGAGCAGGAAGAACGGGGAGCCCGGCGCGAGCCGGGAGAGGAACACGATCTTCCAGCCTTCCTCCGAGACCGCCTGCTCGATGGCCCCCAGTCGTGGATGCCGCGCGAGTCGGCGATGGACGAAGTCCCGCAGAAAATGGCGCGAGATCAGAAACGCGGCCGAGGCCCCGAGAAGCCCGCCGATCCACACGTAGAGCAATCCCCACGAGACCCCGAACAGCGCTCCGCTGGCCAGGGTGAGGAACGCGGCCGGGACGCAGAGCACGCAGCAGGTGCCGAATAGCAGCACGAACACCAGCGGCGCCCACGCTCCCATCGCGCTGAGACGTTCGACAATCGTGAGGGCGGGACCCACCAGGAGAAGCGCCGCGGAGGGAGTGTGGTCCATGGATCGTGGGTCGGGGATTCCTCGGCCTGCTGGCCAGTTTCACGTGCCCGCGGGGTCGAGGCAATGCGGGAGAGGTGCTGCTGAGGGTCCATTGTGCCAAATCGTCGCCTTGACGTGACCTCGGTGAGTCGCCATGTTCGCACTCCTTTTCGGTGCCCACTCAGCAAGCGACCGTCCGTATGACCAAGCCCAAGGCGCGCAAAGTCGCGCGCAAATCTCCGTCTGCCCCGGTTCGACCCTCCAAAGCGCGCAAGCCCGCTGCCTCCTCCGCCTCGGCGGAGCACGGCAAGTTGGTGCCGTCAGCGTCTGCTGCCCATCCGGCCCCGGCGTCGGTCAGAGAGCCCTCGGTGGTTGCGCCGTCGGAGCTGTCCGCGGGTCCGCCGATGGAACCTGTTGATGAAATAGTTGTCACGCTTCCGCTGCGTCCGGGCGAGTTCAATGTCCAGGACAAGGTCAAGGAGCTCGTCAAGCTGGCGCAGGAGCAGGGCTACCTGACCTACAACGACATCAACGACGCCCTTCCGGACGGCATGGTGACGCCGGAGGAGTTGGACGAGATTTACATCAAGCTCCGCAATCTCGAGATCGAGATCGTGGACCAGTCCGAGGTGGATCGGGTCAAGCAGCCGGAGGTCGAGGAGGAGGATGAGAAGGCGCGGCTCGACATTCTGGACGACCCGGTCCGGATGTACCTGAAGCAGATGGGTCAGGTCCCGCTGCTCACGCGTGAGCAGGAGGTCGAGATCTCGAAGCGCATCGAGGATGCGGAGAACGAGGTCAAGCGCATCATCCACAGCTTCGGTTTTGCGGGCAAAGAGCACATTGCCTTGGCTGAGAAGCTGGTTGCCGAGCCGCCGAAGGAGCGTTTTGACCGGGTCATCATCGACAAGAAGATCGATAGCCGTGACCTGCACTTGAAGGTCCTGCGGAAGTTGGTGAAGGACGTGCGTGGTCAGGACCAGGAGGTCGACGACAAGTACCGGGAGTTGCTTGGGTGCTCGCAGAAGGCGAAGCAGGACAAGCTTCGTGAGGATTTCCAGAAGCTGGACCTCAAGCTCCAGAAGTCGTTCCCGAAGTTCTACTACAAGCAGAAGGTCATCGAGGAAATGGCGCTCGTCGCGGACAACGTCCACGACAAGTTCCAGATGAGCCTGAAGACCATCGGTGAACTTGAGCCGCAGCAGAAGAAGGTGGCGCAGGTCCAGATGATGATCGACGCGGAGCGCCGCAAGGTGGCGGCCCTCGAGGAATTCGTCCGCATGTCCTGCGACGGTTACCTCCAGGCCTATCGTCAGCTCCTCGATTTCTCGCGGAAAGCGCTCCAGGCCAAGACCGAGATGGTCGAGGCCAACCTGCGCCTCGTGATCTCGATCGCGAAGAAGTACACGAACCGCGGCCTGCAGTTCCTGGACCTCATCCAGGAAGGCAACATCGGCCTCAT
>CAIMTB010000433.1 GCA_903844265.1 uncultured Verrucomicrobiota bacterium | reverse complement strand
GTCATCCGTTGCCAGCCAAATTTACGTCGGCCAGGCCGATGGCACCTTCACTTCCCCGCCCGCCGGCGCCTTGACCCGCCGCTATTATTCCTATGGCTTTGGTAACTGGTGCGACTACGACAATGACGGCATCCTGGATGCCTTCATCAATGCGGCTTGGTCGGCCTCGAATCACCGCACCAACCTGCTTTTCCATGGCCGCGGTGATGGCAGCTGGGACCTAGCCACCGATGCCGCCGTCGCGACCGACAGGATCCCTTCAGGCTACTCCAATAACTCGACCTGGGCTGACTTGGATAATGACGGCGATCCTGATTTGCTCGTTTCGAATTTGCCCGAAAACTCGCTCCCCAATCAGCTCCACGATTTCTTCTATCGCAACGAGGGCCACGGCCAGTTCGTTCGCATGACGAACAGCGTCCTCGAGGAACCCGGGAACGCCAGCGGGCATTACGCGGTCGGTGATTTTGACAACGACGGCGACCTCGACCTGGCTGCCGGCGGAAGTCATCCCAAGATCTTCCTCAACAACGGCAACGGAACCTTTGCGCCCGCCCAATCGTGGGACACGTTCCGAATCCCGGTCGCCTCCGGGGACTACGACAACGACGGCTATCTCGACCTGATGTTCGGCACCGAGATTTCCCCGGGTACCTACCGGGAACGCCTCTTCCATAACCGGGGGGACGGCACCTTTGAACAGGCGGAGGAATCCTTCACGCAGACGGCCGCTGCCGCCGGCGCCGGACCCTTTGCTGACTACGACAACGATGGATTCCTGGACCTGCTCCTCGCCCTCGGCGACGGCCAGAACGCCCTGTTCCACAACGTCGGTAACGCCAACCACTGGTTGAAGTTCCGTCTCCAGGGCATCGCCGCCAACCGCTCCGCGATCGGCGCCAAGGTCCGGGTCAAGGCCACGATCGCGGGCAAGACGTTCTGGCAGATGCGGGAGATTGCGTCCTCGCTCATGGCGGAGGACGGCCTGCGGGCGCACTTCGGCCTCGGCGACGCCACGAAGGCCGAGGAGGTACGCGTCGAGTGGCCGTCGGGGAACGTCACCGTACTCACGGATCTCACGGCGAACCAGATTGTCGATGTCACCGAAGCCCCGGGCATCTCCCCGAGCCAGCCCGTGGCCACGATCAATGGCAGCGTTCGACTTGTCCGCAGCTTGTTGGGACGGAGTCACCAGTGGTACTTCGAGGGCGCCGCGCTCGCGGCCCAAACCAATCGCACTCTCACCCTGACGAATCTCCAGCCCTCGCAGGCCGGCCGCTACACCGACGTCGTCCAGACCGACCCCAGTCCCCAGACCAACAGCGTCTATCTCCGCGTCGCCACCCAATTCACGAGCGTCCGCGAAGGGGACCTCGTTACGAACTCCTTGGGCAGCATCAGTGCCACCTGGTTTGACTACGACAACGACGGCTATCTCGACCTGTTCGTGGCCAATTCCCGGCCCACGACTGATCCGGCCGTCCCCGACATTCTCTACCACAACGAACGGAACGGGACCCTCGCCCGCGTGACCAACAGCATTTTCGAGACCCGCCGGGGGGCATCCTTCTACGGCGCACCCGGCGACTATGACAACGACGGGAACACCGACTTGGCGACCAACTACGAACAAGGGTCCGAGACCGACCAACTGTTCCGGAACCTCGGTGACGGCTCCTTCGCACCGGTCGCCGGGCTACCGTTTGACCAGGCCGCGGTCTGGAGCATTTCCGGCGGTTGGGCGGACTACAACCTTGACGGTCATCTCGATTTCTTCGCGACCCGAGGGTACACCCCGAACTGGCTCAAGGTCACGCTCAAGGGAACGACCTCCAATCGCAGCGGCATCGGGGCCAAGGTCCGAATGCAAGCGACGATCGGGGGACGCACCTTCTGGCAGATGCGCGAGATCTCGGGCAATGGCGGACCGAGCGCAGGTCAGGTGCTCGTGGCCCATTTCGGCCTCGGCGACGCCACCCGCGCCACCACGGTTCACGTCGATTGGCCTTCGGGCATCACGCAGGAGGTGGCCTCGGTCGCCGCCGACCAGGCGCTGACCCTCGTGGAACCCGCGCTCTGGAAGTTGTCCGTCCGCATGGAACCGGATGGTTGGAGTTGGGCCAGCCAGGTGTAGGCCCAAAGCTGGTCGGGCCGGGAGGCGAGGATGTGATGCGCGAGGCGGATGCCGTCCTCGTAGCGGCGGGTGGCCCAGCGGGCGCCCAAGGCGTGGAATCCCCGCGCCTCGTCGGCCAGGGCGATCACCCGCGTGTAGGCCGAGTGGACGAGGGTGTTGTGTTCGTAGAGGTCCCAGCCCGCCTCGACCAGTCGGCGGGCCTCGGCGTTGCGGCGGAACAGGGAATCCACCTGATCAGCCCCGGCCTCCGTGATGGGAATGCCGAGCACTGCCGCGAGACCCGAGAAGGCGGAGCGCTCGAGGCCGACGAGATCGTTCGTGGCGCCGACGAATTCTCTTTCCCAGACGGTGCGGAGCCGTTGGCGGTCGTCGAGGCGAAGCTGGAGTTTCATCAACCCGTTCTCTTCGCGGATCACGCCGCTCAGGACGTGGTTCATGTCGTTGGTGCGGGCGAGCGACCGGCGGAGTTCGTCCTCGCTTCGGGACAACCATCCGCGGCGCTTGGGGCTCGGCCGAACGCCCTCGACCCGGGCGAGCGCATCGACGAACGCGTCGGTAACACGGGGGGCCAGAAACGACTGGCCCGGCTTCGGGTCCGAGTCCGGTGTGCGAAACGGCAGGACAAAGACCGAAGCGCGTTCGGGTCTGGCCGCGGCCGGCGGGGCGAGTTGGCGGACCGGGAAACGCAGGAGCAGCAACGCCACGAGGACCAGGAGCGCGGCGGGATGGAACCATTGCCGCAGCCGCCGGAGCGCGTCCTCTCGCGCGTGGCGGGATCGGACCGATCTTCCCCGCTGGACCCGCTCGACGTCGGCGCCGAGCTCAGCGGCGGAGGCGTAGCGTCGGCCAGGCTCTCGGGCGCAGGCGCGCAGCACGATTTCATTCAGTTCCCGGAAGCCACCCGTATCTTCGCCGTCGTCGGTTTGGACCGGCAGCTCCGGGAACCGCCGTCGATCCAAGCCAGTGGCCATCTCATAGAGCACCTTGCCGAGGCTGTAGATGTCGGCTTCCGCGGAGCCGGCGCCTTCCGGCGGGAGGTAACCGTCCGTGCCGACCACCGACTGGGCCTCACGGGCATCGGTCACGAGGCCGATGTCCGCCAGCTTGGGCATGCCGCCGACAAACACGATGTTCGACGGCTTGATGTCGCGGTGGACGAGGCCTGCGGCATGCAGGTGTTCCAGGGCGCTGGCGAGGGAGCGGGCCAGCCGAAGGCATTCCGCCAGCGGGAGTCGTCCGCGGGATCGAAGCTCGGCGTGGAGGGTCCGGGGGACGTACCCCCCGGCTGAGGATTCGCCGGGCTGCGGGACGCCAGGCGGTGTAGGCGCCGATGGCTCGGCGGGAGTTGGGGAGGGCGACGCCGAACTGACCGGGTCCGCCAACTCCATCACGTAGTAAAACGCGTTGGCGGCCTCGGAGTGGCCGACCTGGAGTATGTCGATCAAACCCTCGTGGCCGCGCGAGATGGGCTCGTACTTTGTAATTCCGCGAAACTCGCGCTCGAAGGGGCGCGCGTTTTCGAAGTCGGCGCGGTGAACCACTTTCACGGCCCGCGCGGTTCCGAGGGCGCTCCGAGCCAGCCATACCTCGCCATAAGCCCCCCGTCCGACCACGCTGAGGAGCACATGATCGGGGACCTGGATGGGGGGCCGGTGCGGCGCGCGGCCACTCGAATCCCGGGCTTCCGCATCGAGCGCAGGCCACGACCGGGAGGGTGGCGAAGAGCCAGTGTTGTCCGGCGTTCGTCCGTCCATGTTCCGCTCTTTCGCTTTCATCACTGCGACTTCGCAGAGAATTGCAAGGGCAGGGGGACAAGGCGGCGCGGAGTTGCTCCCGGTCGTCGGTGAAGATGCGGCATCGATCTCGACCCCGGGAGATCGAGACATAGAACTGCTCCCTTCCGTCCTCGCGTCGGACCCTGATCCCGCCGACCTTTCCCACGACTTCCAACATCTCGTGCCGGCGGAAGGGACCCCGGGGGAGGGGAACCGCACCCACTGGCCCGTCCGGTACCGGGCCGGGTCACGCTTCTCGGCAACGGTCCAAGAGAGCGAATCGAAGGTCCGGACCGACCTCTTCACGGGAACGAGCCTGGAGACCGAACTCCAGAAGCTCGGGGCCCGGTCGGTGACGCTTCCGACGATCACGCCGATCACCCTGCTGGCCGTGAAGCGTGCCGAAGCCAAGGCCGGCCGGAAGCTGAGTTTCGCGGAGTTGGCCCAGCCAGAGTCGCCGCATCTGGAGCGGATGCTGGCCGGGGAACTCCAGTGGGCGATGCAGAAGCTCTTTCCCTAATACCACGCCGTGGCGGAGTTGCCGGTTCACGAAGTCCTCGGAAGTACCACACTGCGAGAGCATCTCCAGATCGGCCACGCACTGCCCGATGGTGATGTCCAGGTTGTCGTGGTAGTACGCTAGCGCGGCATGGATCTGCCCAAGGGAAAGGTGCGTATGCTGAAAATGGATCTCCTCCGGACTCCAGCCGTGGGCGAGGTGGTCGAGGGCGACCTCGACGACCTTCGTGTTGGTGTCGTCGATCCACGCCACCCCCCTGGCATCGAGCCGGATGTGCGCGGCGGCCACTGGCGCGTCTGTTGGCATGGTTAGTGTCCAAAGCCGAGACTAGTGCCAGCACCACCGAGGAACAACCTTGTTCCTGCGGCCACTGGACCCGCCGTGGTGGGGGCGGCGGATGCCATGCCACGGCCCCAGGTTCATCTCCCGGACGGCGCTTCAACCGGCCCGTGTCCCACTCCATCGCGGGATGGGCGGCACGCCCGTCTCTCTGGCGTGCCCGATAGGTGTCAGCGCTCCCGAACGATATGCAGGCCCGTTCAGCGGCCGCTATCTCAGGACCCTCTCTGATTACGTCCATTTAAACCCGGCGCGGGCTGGCTTGCTGCATCGGGATCAGCCGGCGCCCGGCTGGCGGAGCCGAAGAAGGGGCACGATTTCAAGGTGCGACCGGCGAGGCAATTGAGGGGGGAGTCGACTGAGACGTGGCCCGGGATCGGGGATCGCCTGCGGATTGGAAGCCCGTCGAGTGCCTCGAATCTCGCGTACGCGCTCGAGAGCTCAGGAACCTGAGGGGAGCGCAAACGCCGTCCCCGGGTTGACGGATGCCGACGCCTCATCGGATGTCGGCGTTGGGCCAATCCTGGCGAAAGTGAGAACTGACACCTTCACGGCCTTCTTGAGAAAGCCCTGCACGAGACGCGGTGGGTAGTTCGCGTCATCCCAAATCCAGTGCTCGTAGCCGTGCGAGCAAAAGACGAGGGGCCGCCGACCGAACATCTTCTCCAGGCAGTCCGCATACAGCTTGGCCTGTTGCTGGCCCACGCGCGGTTCGCGCTTGGAGGGCACCCGCACCACGTCCATGGCAGCGATGCCGCGGAACCACTGGTGGAGGGGATCGCCGGCCAGTTGGATGCTGACGTTGGTGCGTCCTTTCGGTCGCGAGCCGCATTGGGCGTGGGGCGGCAAAGGCCGACGCCGGTCAGGTGGATTTTGACGGAGTGTTCATCGACAGCCGGGCGCGCAGGCGCTTCTCCCAGCGGGTACGCGGGCCGGCCCCGGCCTCCAGTTGTGCCATGACTTCGGTCAGCGTCTCGCCGCCCAGTTCCCGCATTTTGAGGTAGAGCAGCGCCGGAACCATCGAAAGGAGCGGGAGATAAAAGATGCTGGCCAGGGGGACCACCTTTGAAAGCACGTTGGCACTCAGGCCGTGCTTCGGCAGGGCTTCGAGGCCAACCAGGGTTCCGGCCAACCAACGGATCAGTTGGTCGACCAGGACCAAGAAGATCACGCCCGTGGTGATGGCGGGCCACGAACGAGAGGCGAGTGCCCGGGAGCGGGCCAGGGCCTGCTTTCCCTCCAAGCCCTCCATCAGCACCACCGGCGCCCAGAA
Source organism: uncultured Verrucomicrobiota bacterium (assembly GCA_903844265.1). Taxonomy (GTDB): domain Bacteria; phylum Verrucomicrobiota; class Verrucomicrobiia; order Limisphaerales; family CAIMTB01; genus CAIMTB01. The sequence continues at coordinate 18,135 of CAIMTB010000433.1, read as the reverse complement.
CAGCGAGCGCGCCAGCAGGACCATCCCCGGAATCACCAGCAGGACGAGCCCGAGGAAGAGCCTCACGCTGACCACCAGGCCCGTCGTAAGAAACGGACGCCACCGCCGGCGGATGATATCGAAGGCCGTCCGCAGTTCGACCTGCCGGAGTGGTGCCACCTCCAGCTGCGTGACGAGGATGGCGGTGACTCCTGCGATCGTGGATGAGGCGACAAAGCTCGCGACGAAGTAAAATATCGCTATGGAAATGCGCAGCACCGCGGCTCTCCCCAGGCCCAGGTCATTGATCCGCGACTCCCCCAGGACCGCGCCGATGGTGAGCAACACAGCGGTGAGAACCGGGACGTGAGCCAGCAACGAGAGCAGCAGAACCTTTGGAAAGTGCTCGCAATAGAGCGCGAACGCACGGCGATACAGCGGGCCCAGTCCGGTGGCGTTGGCCCGCAACGAATTCGCGAATGCAAGGGCCGACTGCGGGCGGGCGGCAGGGTCCTTTGCCAGGGCCGACATGATTACGGTCGACACCCCGACCGGCAGCCTGCGGTTGTGCCCGCGCAGGGAGGGTGGCTGGTTTTCGAGATGGGCACGGATGACCGCAAGTGCCGTGCCGGTGAAAGGGGTTGTCCCCGAGAGCATCTGATAGGCAATGACGCCCAAGCTGTAGATGTCGGAGCGCGCGTCGAGGTGCTCGCCCCGGCACTGCTCGGGTGACATGAATCTTGGCGTGCCCACCAGGGCACCGACGTGAGTCAAGCCGGTAGCGGCGGCCGCGGTGGGCAGATCCGCGGCCCCTTGACCCGCCTTCCAGACGTCGGTGCCGGCCAAGACCGCAGGGGTATCGATTTCCGTGGAGCCCCTCACTTCGGCCTCGTGAACGGTCGGCTCAGGTGACGGGACGATCCGGTTCGTCAGATCCGTTGACCGCCTGCCAGTTTCCGCCCCCGGGCGCGTTTCAAGGATTGTTGCGGATTCCTGACTCGCCGCAGCGCCGTGTTCCGCCGGCTCATCCCCGGATCCCGCCACGAGCGGCTCTTCAAGTGTGTTTGACGCTGCGCCGGCGTACTGACCCTCGAAGGTTTCGCCGGCGGCGGAACCCTGTCCCTCGACTACCTTGGCGATGCCGAAATCAAGCACTTTGACGTGGTAGCCGCCTAGGCGGTTGGGCTCGAGCCAGATGTTGTCCGGCTTCAGGTCGCGGTGGACGATGCCCTGCTTGTGGGCCTCGTGGACCGCGCTGCAGACCTGCTCGAGAATACCGACCACCCAGGGCAGCGGCAGGATTCGTTCCTCCTCGAGCACGTTGTTGAGCGTGCACCCGTCAAGGTACTCCATGACCAGATAGGCGAGGCTATCCCGGCCGGCCCGCGTGAAGCCGAAGTCGGTCACGTCAACGATGTTCGGATGCCGCAGGCGGCCGGCCGCGCGGGCTTCGCGTTTGAACCGTTCGACGAACACCCGGCGCCGCATGAAAGCCGGCGTGATCAACTTCACCGCGACGGCACGTCCGGTACCCAGATGCGTGGCCAGATAGACGGCACCCATCCCGCCTTGGCCGAGCAGACGCTCCAGGCGGTACTTGTCGTCGAGGGTCTGACCGACGTAACTGTGGACGCTGTGCATCGTAGGGCGGGCGCGCGGACGGAGTTGGCGACCGGGAACACCCCGATCCTCCGGAGGGCGCGTTGGCCGACGCTAGGCAACATCAGCCCCGGACCACAACCTCGTCCGGGGAAACCGCCACCGCCGAGTGCTTCAAAAAGTCCGTCCCTTTGTCGGGGCGGGAACGGTGTCCAAGATTCCGGCTCAGGATGTGGTGTAGGTGCTCAACAACCAGCGCATCCCTGCCAAGAGGTTCGCTCCGGGGAACTCGACTCTCAGTTTGCGTGGCATGGGCCCGACTGCGAGGAACTCACCGCCACGGAGACGGTCTTTCCCGACACCGACCTACGCCTGGTTTTCACGCCCGTCGGGGCCACCCCAGTTCCTCGGGGTCAGGATGTCTGAGGCTTTTGAGGCGAGGGTCGGTTTGCACCCTTCGCCCGCGGCGCACCTTAAACCTAAACCATTGCGCGCCAACTCCTCGAACGGTGCCGAAGATCGAAGAAACCCTGTCAACCGAGCAGTGAACGAGCTGCTGCAGGCAGTGCCGGAGCACTGAAGGAGTTGTTGGAGGCGAGGGTCGGAATTGAACCGACGGATGGGGCTTTTGCAGAGCCCTGCCTTACCACTTGGCTACCCCGCCTTCCGTCAAAGCACCGCCATTGTTCCGATCCCTGCCATCACGTAGCAAGCCAAGTTTCTCTGGATCCCGATTTTGGCTGCAGTCCTCCCCCTCCCGGATCCCTCGGGATTCGCGCGCCTATTTCGCGGCCTGGGCGGGGCGAACGCGGATATTCCGGTAGCGAACGAATTGCTTGGTCAGGTCGCCGCCCCCGTGGACCTGGAGGGCGATGCCGCCGGTGTCGGGATGGCGCTTCTGCGTCTCCGTCCATTCCATGATCTTCACGCCGTTGATCCAGGTCGTGATGGTCGGTGGGTTGGAGACGATGCGGGCGCGGAGTTCGTTCCACTGGCCGTGCCTCCAGAAGAACTTCCAGGAAGTTGGATCGACCGGCAAAGCAACGGGGGCGTTGGTGACGACGGCGATGTCCGTGACGCTGTTGAGGAATCGGAAGTTCATCAGGCCGGGTTTGCCGCCGAGTTTTCCTTCACCGTAGATGCCCATGAGATTGCCGCCGGTGTGGTAGTCGATCATGGCCTGGTAGGCGGTGCCGTCCTCGGTGCTTCGGAGAAACAGGCCGCTGTCGGGGCCGAAGTCATTGTTCATCTCGATCGAGATCTCGAAGTCGCCGAACTTCTCGTCGGAGACGATGATGCCGCCGTTGCCGGGAATATCCTGGGAACCGGTGAGCGCACCGTCCTCAATGAACCAGCGTCCGCCGGATTTGTTCCCGCTGGCGCGGCTGTGGCCGGTGAGGGCGCTGGGGTGCCAGCCCTGAAGTGTTTTGCCGTCGAAGATGGGGCGCCATCCGGCGTCGTCGGCGAACGAGCCCAGGGCTGAAAGTATCGATGTGACGACGGCGACGGTGGTGAGAAGCGTCGGGAAGACTTTGGGTTTCATGGGGTGAGCGATCCGAGAGTGACGGTACGACCGGGGTCTGGCGAGGCGGTTTCGTGTTGTTCCGGATTTGGGCGGGGTGGGATGCTGGGGCGCGATTCATCCGTGTTCGCTTTCCCATGACTGAACCTCGCCGCACCACCCAACCTCTCGCACCGAGCCATGCCCCGGCCTCGACGCCCGGGGAATACCGGCTTCATCCAAGCCACGCGCTGCCGTCAGGCGGGATCGACCTCGGCTTCGATGCGCTCGCGGCGCGGTTGCCGACGTCGGGGGTCGTGGCCGTGGATGGGTTTGTCGGGATCGATTGGGTGGGTTTCCGTGAGGCGCTTGATGCCGCCTTGAAACGACGGGGCGTCCGTGCGGACTGGGTCGACATGGCCATGGCGCTCAAGCCGGAAGCCGAAATCGAGGCGGTCGTGGCGCCCTTTCTGGGTGGCGACGACCCGATCTTCGGGAGGCGATTCACGGGTTCGCTGCGGGATTTTTTCCGGGCCGATCGGTTGGCGGAGATCCTTGGTTCAGTCGAGGCCTTGGGCCTGCGGGATGCCGGCCTGGTGATCGTCCACGGCTGCGGTTCCGTGTTGGCGGTGGGGGACGCCTTCCTGGTCTACGTCGACCTGCCCAAGAGCGAACTGCAGTTCCGGGCACGGGCCGGCGTGGCGACGAACCTCGGCCTCGCGAAGGCGGTCGCGCCCAAGCCCGCGTACAAGCGTTCCTACTTCGTCGATTGGCCGGTGCTGAACGCGCACAAGAAATCCATCGCGTCGCGCGTGGACCTGGTCGTGGACGGGCAGCGTGGGACCGAGCCGGCGGTGGTGTCGGGGGACGATTTGCGCGCCGGCCTCGCGGGGTTGGCCGTGGGCGGATTCCGTGTGCGACCGTGGTTCGAGCCGGGACCTTGGGGCGGTCAATGGTGCAAGCGCCGTCTGAGGGAACTCGCGCCGGCACCGAACTACGCGTGGTCGTTCGAGCTGATCGTGCCGGAGAACGGGCTGACGTTTCGGGATGATGGGGGTCGCCTCATCGAGGTGTCCTTCGACTGGTTGATGTTTTGTCACGGCCCGCAGGTTCTGGGGGAGAGTGCGTCGTGGTTCGGGGACGAGTTCCCGATCCGCTTTGATTTTCTGGACACGGTCGAGGGCGGGAACCTGTCGGTTCAGGTCCATCCGGCTCCGGATTACATCTGCAGGCATTTTGGGGAACGCTTCACCCAGGACGAGACGTACTACATCCTGGATGCCGAGCCTGGGGCGGTGGTGAACCTGGGGTTTCAAGACGGCGTGGACCACGCGGAGTTTCGGGCCGCACTCGAGCGGAGTTTCGCGGAGGCGAGTCCGCTGGACGCGAAGCGCTACGTGCAGGTGCATCCGGCGCGGAGGCACGACTTGTTCCTGATCCCACATGGGACGATCCATGGGGCGGGCGTCGGCAACCTGATCCTCGAGATCAGCGCCACGCCGTACATCTTCACCTTCAAGCTCTATGACTGGTTGCGGCCGGACCTTGATGGAAAGCCGCGGCCATTGAACATCTCGCGGGGGATGGAGAACCTGGATTTCTCGCGCAGCGGGCCGGAGGTGGTGTCCACGCTCATCAGCCGGTCGCGGGTGGTGGCGTCGGGGGAGGGGTGGACGAAGGAGCACGTGCCGACGCATGCGATGCATTATTACGACGTGTACCGGTTTCGCTTCCGCGGCGAGGTGGAGGGGTTGACCGGGGGGAGCGTGCATATTCTGAGTCTCGTCGAGGGTGGGGAGATCGACGTCGGGGCGGGGGCGGGGCCGGTCTGCAGGTATCATTTCGCCGAGACTTTCGTGATCTCTGCGGCGGCGGGTTCGTACCGGCTGGTGCACCGCGGCGAGGGTGAATCGGTGGTGGTGGTGGCGTGCATGAAGCCGAGGGACGCATGGCCGGCGTGGATGGGGAGGGACTGACGGACCTGGGTTTCGGGACCTGGATTCCGGGTCTGGGGACGCGGTTTTTGAGAAAAGTCACGATTCGCCCCAAGGGGGTTGTGGGAATTCGCGAAAAGGGGTGGAATGCGCGTGAACAGCCCGTCCCATGCAAGATCTCAAGCCCCTCCACGATGCGATCCTCAACGGCGACGCCCAGACGGCGCGCAGCGTAACCGAAAAGGCCATAGCCGATGGTATCAAGGCAATGGACCTCGTGAACACCGCGATGGTCCCGGCGATGGCCGAGGTCGGTCGCCGGTTCGAATGCGAAGATTTTTTCGTACCCGACCTGCTTCTGGCGGCGCGTGCGATGAAGTCGGCGCTCGAACCGCTCAAGCCACTGCTGGCCGCGGGCGATGTTCCGCGGGCCGGCCGGGTGGTGATTGGCACGGTGAAAGGCGACCTGCACGAGATTGGCAAGAACCTCGTCGCGGCGATGCTCGAGGGCAGTGGCTTCGAGGTGTTTGACCTGGGTGTCGATGTGTCGCCGGAACGTTTCGCGAAGGAAGCCTGCGAGCGTAAGGCCGACATTGTCGCCATGTCCGCGTTGCTGACCACGACCATGGGCTCGATGCGCACGACGATCGAGAGTCTCAAGGCGGCCGGGATCCGGGATCGTGTGAAGGTGCTCATTGGCGGCGCCCCGATCTCGCAGAAGTACGCCGACGACATTGGCGCGGATGGGTTCGCGGACAATGCGGTGAGCGCGGTGAGTCTCGCGCGACAGGTGTTGATTCGGGCCGCGTGACGGCGCTGGGGCGCGGCTGCCCGCGATCGAAGGCGCGGGGTGGGCTCGCGGGAGTTGTGCCTCCGCTGGATGGTTGGGGGTTCACAGCGAGGTTGGCGTTGGGGTGTGTCGACATTTCCGAACATGAACAGTCGCGAACGTCTCCAGGCGGCGCTGGAACATCGGCAACCGGACCGGGTGCCGGTGGATTTCGGTGCCACGTTTGTCACGGGAATCCATGTCTCGGCCCTGACGCGGCTGCGTCGGCGGGTGTTGGGCGAGCCGGATTACCGGGTTCGGGTGGTGGAGCCGTACCAGATGCTGGGTGAGGTGGATGACCGATTGCGCGAGGCGCTGGGCATCGACGTCATCGGGGCGCTTGGCCGGAAATCGATCTTTGGGACGGAGTCCAAGGATTGGAAACCGTTCACGATGTTCGACGGGACGGAGTGTCTGATGTCGGGGGATTTCAACATGACCCCTGCGCCGGACGGTGGCTGGTACATGCACCCGGAGGGTGACACCTCGGCGCCGGCGAGCGGGCACATGGCGCCGGGCGGGTATTTCTTCAATGCCATTGTCAGGCAGGACCCCATCGACGAGGCGAAGCTTGATCCGGCGGACAACACGGAAGAATTCGGGCTCTTCGACGAGGCCGACCTCGCGTACTACCGCTCGAAGGTGGATTGGTTCGCGCAGCGATCGGGGACGGGTTCCGTCCTGATCACTCCGGGGACGGCGTTTGGTGACATTGCGTTGGTGCCGGCGCCGTGGATGAAGCATCCGAAGGGAATACGGGATGTGACCGAGTGGTATATCTCGACCCAGGCGCGGCGCGATTACGTGTGGGCGGTTTTCGAGCGACAGTGCGAGGTGGCGCTGAAGAATTTGGGGACGTTGATCGAGATCTTCGGCGACAGCATCCAGGTGGCGTTGATCACGGGCACGGACTTTGGGACGCAGCGTGGTCCGTTCATCGCGCCGAAGGCCTACCGGGATCTGTACCTGCCGTTTCACAAGCAGGTGAATGATTTCGTGCACCGTCATTCATCCTGGAAGACGTTCATCCATTCGTGCGGTTCGGTGTACCGGTTGATCCCGGATTTCATCGCGGCTGGATTCGACATCCTCAATCCCGTCCAGTGCTCGGCGGCGGACATGGATGCGGTGCGCTTGAAGCGGGAGTTCGGGCGGGACATCGTGTTCTGGGGCGGCGGGGTCGACACGCAAAAGACCATGGCATTCGGGACTCCGGACGAGGTCTATCGCGAGGTGCGGGAGCGGATCGATGTGTTCAATCGCGATGGCGGTTTTGTCTACAACGCGATCCACAACATCCAGGGAAATACGCCCGTGGAGAACGTCGAGGCGCTGTTCCGCGCGATCCGCGAGAGTGCGGTCTAGAACGCCTCGTGATGAATCCGACCTCCGCGCGTCCGCAGTCCGGGTTTCTGGTCCTCGTCTGTCTGGTGGCCGCGCTGGGCGGGTTGTTGTTCGGGTACGACACCGCGGTGATCGCGGGGGCGATCGGCTTTCTCCAGGAACATTTCCAGCTCAGCCCGGCCATGAAGGGTTGGGCGGCGTCCTCCGCGTTGTTGGGCTGTGTGCTCGGGGTGTCCGTGGCGGGGGCGGTGAGTGATCGGTTTGGGCGCAAGCCGGTGCTGGTGCTGGCCGGGGTGTTGTTCCTCGCCTCGGCGGTGGGTACGGCGTTGCCTTCGAGTTTCACGGCTTTCGTCCTGTTCCGGGTGCTGGGCGGCGTGGGGGTGGGCGTGGCGTCGATGGCGTCGCCGATGTACATCGCGGAAGTGTCGCCCGCAGCGGTCCGCGGCCGGATGGTTTCCGTGAACCAGTTCGCGATCATCAGCGGGATGCTGGTGATCTATTTCGTGAACTACCTGATCGCGCGCCAGGGCGATGCGGTGTGGAACCGCGAGATGGGATGGCGGTGGATGTTCGGTTCCGGCGTCGCTCCCGCGGCCGTGTTTCTGGGCCTGCTGGCGTGGGTTCCCGAAAGCCCGCGTTGGCTGGTGGAACATGGGCGGGAGGACGAGGCCCGGACGATCCTGACGCGGATCGGTGGGGAGCCGCATGCCGCGGCGGAGCTGCCGGCGATCCGAGATGCGCTGGCCGAAGACCGGGCGCGGGTGGGGGCTGAATTCACGCCCGGATTGCGGCGCGCGCTCGTCATCGGCGTGGCGCTTGCCGTGCTGCAGCAGGTGACGGGGATCAACGTTTTCCTCTATTACGCGCCTGAGATCTTCAAGCAGCTCGGTGCAGGCATGGATGTCGCCATGCTGCAGACCATCGTGGTGGGCGCGGTGAACCTCGGCTTCACCGTGGTGGCCATCTGGACCGTCGACGGATTCGGACGGCGGCCCCTCATGATCATGGGTTCGGCGGGCATGGGGATCTGCCTGCTTGGGATGGGGGCCGCGGCGCAGGCAGGCGTGGTGCCTCTGTGGACATTGGCGCTCGTGCTCGGCTACATCGCGTGCTTCGCGTTGTCCGTGGGTCCCGTGACCTGGGTGTTGTTGTCGGAATTCTACCCGACCCGGATCCGTGGGCGCGCGTTGTCGGTGGCCACGTTCTGTCTGTGGGTGGCGAACTTCGTCGTCTCCCAGACCTTCCCGATCCTCGACGGCAACCCGTGGCTCGTGGAGCGGTTCCGGCACGGTTTCCCGTTCTACGTCTACGGGGTGTTCTGCGGGATTCTGGTGTGGTTGGTGGTGCGGTACGTGCCGGAGACACGCGGGCGCTCGCTCGAGGACATCGAGCGAGGCTGGTAGGAGATGGAATCGGAATGAGCCCTAGAGAGATCTGACCCCATGCAATCATCGAACCTCCGTTACATCGTCCTGATCAGTCTGGTCGCCGCGTTTGGCGGGTTCCTGTTCGGCTACGACACTGCGGTGGTGTCGGGGGCCATCGGATTTCTGCGGGAGCATTTCCAGCTCTCGGCGGATCTGACGGGATGGGCGGCGTCGAGCGTGCTGGTGGGGTGCATGTTCGGGGCGATGTTTGGTGGGCCGATGGGGGACCGGATTGGGCGGAAGCTGAGCCTGATCCTGTGTGCGGCCCTGTTCTTTCTTTCGTCGATCGCATCGGCGATGCCGGCGACGCTGGGGGCCTTCGCGTGGGCGCGATTTTTTGGCGGGCTGGCGATCGGGGCGGCGTCGATATTGTCGCCGATCTACATTGCGGAGATTGCGCCGGAGAAGCTGCGTGGGCGGCTGGTGACTTTGTACCAGTTGGCGATCGTGGTTGGGATTCTTGCGGTGTTCTTCATCAATCTGCAGATCCAGCGTCTGGGGGACCATGGATGGAACGTGACGACCGGTTGGCGCTGGATGTTTGCGTCGCTGGCGCTGCCTTCGGTGCTTTTCGCGGGGTTCATGGCGATGGTTCCGGAGAGCCCGCGTTGGTTGATGAAGGTGGGGCGGCGCGAGGAGGCGCGGGTGATTCTGGAGCGTCTGGGTGGCCCTGAAAACGCGGCGAGGGAATTTGCCGGCATTGATGCGGCGCTGGGCGAGGAGGTGGGTGGGTGGGGGGAATTGTTCCACGGCGGCTACGGGCGGGCGCTGCTCGTGGGATCCTTGCTCGCGATCTTCAGCCAGTTGAGCGGCATCAACGCGATCATGTACTACGGCCCCGAGGTGTTCAAAGCGGCGGGCGCGGGCCAGGACGCCGCGTTTGTCCAGACGCTGACGGTGGGCTTCATGAACGTGGCGTTCACCTTCGTCGCGATTGGGTTCGTGGATCGTGCGGGCCGCAAGCCGCTGTTGCTGATCGGCACGTCCGTGCAGGTGGTGGCGCACATGCTGGTCGGTTGGTGCTTCATGACCGGCCGCAAGGATTCGCTTCTGCTGGTGGGCATCCTGGTCTTCGTGGCGGCGTTCGCGATGGCGATGGGCCCGGTGTCGTGGATCGTGAACTCCGAAATCTTCCCAACCAAACTGCGAGGTCGCGCGATGGCGGTCTCGATCTTCCTCCTCTGGGTGGCGTGTTATCTCGTGTCCCAGACTTTCCCGATGTTGCTCGAGGCCATAGGGCCGGCGAAGACGTTCTGGGTGTACGGCGGCTTCAGCCTGGTGAGCGTGTTCTTTGTGCTCTTCATGGTCCCCGAAACCAAGGGCCGCACGCTCGAGGAGATCCAGGCGAGTTGGAAACGCTGAGAGCCTGGGCCTTTCCGGCGATGTCCCGGAATTTTGCCTGCCCCTCCGGGTTCCTCCTCGTTACCTTCGCGCATCCACATTCTTCCGATGATCCAACGACTTCTCCCCTGTCGTGTCCGTCCCGGCTTCCATCTCGTCGCCGCCGGCTTTTTTCTATCCCTGTCCGCGCTGTCTCCCGCGTCCGCGGACGTGCGTCTTCCGAAAGTGTTCGGGAGCCACATGGTCTTGCAGCAGGAGAAACCCGTCGTGCTCTGGGGATGGGCGGCGCCGGGAGAGAGGGTCAACGTGCAGTTGGACGAGTCGCGGGCCGAAGTGCAGGCCACGGCGCAGGGCGAGTGGCGGGCGACGCTGCCGGCGCGGAAGGCGGGAGGGCCGTATGTCCTCGCGGTCTCGGGTGTGAACGCGGTGCGATTTGAGGACGTGATGGTCGGGGAGGTGTGGCTGTGTTCCGGGCAGTCGAACATGGAGATGGGCATAGCCATGTGTGCAGACGGCAAGGCCGAGATCGCGGCGGCGGATCATCCCGGCATCCGCCTCCTGATGGTCCCGAACCGCTGGACGCCGGTGCCGCAGGACGACATCGATGCCACGTGGAAGGTCTGTTCGCCCTCGACGGTGGGCGAGGCGGGCTGGGGTGGTTTTTCCGCGGCGGGTTATTATTTCGGACGCGAACTTCACAAGCGGCTGGGTGTGGCGGTCGGGTTGATTGACGCGACCTGGGGTGGGACACGCATCGAGCCCTGGACACCGCCCGAGGGATTTGCGTCGGTGCCTGCGTTGGCGAAGGAATCGGAGCGTGTGCAACTGGGTGATCCTCGTTCCGCACGGCATCACCAGCGCGCGGGGGAGTTGGTTGGAGCGACGGAGAAGTGGGTGGCGGAGGCGCGGCAGTCGATGGAGAAGCGTGGACTGCTTCCCGCGATGCCTGTGTTTCCCGAGGAATTGCAACCGCCGCGCGACGTCCAGCACGCCACGGCCCTGTACAACGGGATGATCCATCCGCTGCATCCGTTCGCGATGCGCGGAGCCATCTGGTATCAGGGTGAATCCAACAGCGGCGAAGGGATGCTCTACGCCGAGCACACGCGGGCCTTGGTGGACGGCTGGCGCAAGGTGTGGAACGACGAATCGCTCGCCTACTACTACACCCAGATCGCCCCGTTCAATTACGGGGGTAATCCTGAGACCATCGCCGAGTTCTGGGAGGCCCAGGCCGCGGCCCAGTCCATCCCCGGCACCGGCATGATCGTCATCAACGACATCGGGAATCTCGCCGACATCCATCCCGCCAACAAACAGGACGTCGGCCGACGCCTTGCCAACTGGGCGCTTGCGAAGACCTACGGGAAGTCCGAGGTCGCGTATGCGAGTCCGACGCTCGAGTCGTTCGTCGTCGAGGGGGGCAGCGTCCGCGTGAATTTCCGCGACGCCGCAGGGCTCGCCACGCGCGACGGGAAGCCCGTCTCCTGGTTCGAGGTGATCGACGCGGAGAGTGGCGGGTTCGAGCCGGCCACGGCGCGTATCGATGGAACCAGCGTGGTCGTGTCGTCAGACGCGGTGTCCCACCCGGTCGCGGTCCGGTATGCCTGGAGCATGTTGGCGGAGCCGAACCTGAGGAATGGTGCCGGCCTGCCCGTGGGTGCGTTCCGCGCGGGAAACATTCCCAGGCGCGACCTGCTCGCGATGAAGGTCCCGGAGTCGAAGAACTACCAGGTGGTTTATGATCTGGACCTTGGGAAGCTCGGGGCGAATGCGGTCTACGACGTGGACAATGCCGCGAAGATCACGCGGGCGTTCGATCGGGTGGCTTACTTCCTGGAACTGACCGGGCAGGACGGCAAGACGCAGTATGTGTTCGCCTCGATGGACGCCTACACGGACCGGGCGGATCGGCTTGGACTTCCAACGGTGGCCTCGGGCGTCCGCTGGCAGCGGGAGGTGGCGAACCTGAACGTGGCGTCGAACGTGAAGGGCGTCACGACAGGCGCGGGGTTGAAGGGGGGGCGCCTCGAGTTCTGGCCGAACAACTACTCGGCGGAGAATGGTGCCGGGGTTCCGAATGCCTCGGACAAGCTCTATGATTTCGGAGACAAGCCGGCGGATCCCGACCAGGGCTACGGCTGCATGCAGGTCCACAATGCCGAGGCGGGCCAGACGTTGTTCGCGATCAACCACTGGAGCGAAGGCGCGCGCGCCGACGTCGGGATTGGGAACCAGCCTTCGAACCAGCCGGATTGGACCTTCGCCGCCAACGCGGCGAGCCATGCCGCGAAGCGGTTGCGGGTGCTGGTGCGGCTGAAGCCCTGAGGACGAGTCAAGGCACTCCCAAACTTCGGACGGCCGCCAATGCATTCGTGTTTGAGCGTATGCTTTCCCAGTTGAATATGCAGACGTATCGGCACCTGGGATCGGCGAGGTTCCGGTCGAGGGCGGCCCGCCAGGCGGCGGTGTCGTTCCTGCCCATCAGCAGCCACTCGGTCGCGGCCCAGAACGGCGCGTCGGAGTGGGCGAGGTTGCGTTGGACCCCGGCATCCTTGCGCGGGTCGGCGGCGTGTCGGTAGAAGCTCCAGGCGGGACAGGCGTCGGGGTTCACGGGGACGTCGTAGATGAGCTCGCCTTCCTTCCATCCGGCGCCGTGGGCGAACAGGAGTTGGCGTGGGACTCCGGCAAGCGCGGCTTCGTGGCAGAGCGTCGCGAGGTAGCGTTGGGCCACGTCACGGAGTTCGGCCTCGGTGGGGATGCCCTGGTGCCGGATGCCGGAGGTTGCCAATGCGGCATAACCGATCCGGGCCATGCCGCGCGCCAACACGTCCTCGGTGTCGAGTTCGCGCGCGGGGTCTTCCGAGGCGGGGCGTCCGGCGAGACGATTGCCTCCGGGATGGTAGTAGGCGTTGACGCCGATGGACGTCTCGTGGCCGAGCTTGATGCCTACGAGCAGATGCTTGTGCTTGGGCGGCAACCCCTGGTGCCAGGCCAGGATCACGGGCACGAGCCGCCGGATTTCGTCGCGGCAGGCGGCGACGTAGCGCGGGCTCGCGAGATTCGGCGGGGGGAGGACGCGGATCTGCTGGCCCCAGTTCCTCCACGCGATCCGCAGCGCGCTGTCGGGGGACCAGTCGGACCATTCGACGTTGGTGCGATTGGCCGAGTCGTAACCCGGTTGGGCGGGGTCCCACCAGTTCCAGAGGTCGGGTCGGGCCTCCCACCAGTGTTCGGTGTCGATCTGCACCAGCACTGGCGTGGCCGTATCCTCGGCGGCCTTGAGGAACGTGCGCAGGGCGCGGACGGTCGTTTCCGGGGGCGTGCGAAAGCACGAGAACACGTAGCTCACGCCGGTTTGGATGCGGGCCGATGGGTGGTTGGGGAACTGGGCGAGGACCTCCTCGAACTGTTCCCGGCCGAGTGAATCCGGCGCGGCCTGGTTCATGCCCTGGCCTGGGGCCCGATTGACCAGGATGTATTGCCGGGGATCGTTGATGACCTCGGAGGCAGGGGCGGGGGACCCAGCGGCGACGATCGACAGAAGGGCGACGATGAGGTGGGTGTGGCGTGGCATGGCGTGGGGCTGGCAGGATCGTGGGTGGAGGCGGATTCGCCACCAGAAAGACCGCATCCTTCGATCGTTTTGTGGTGGTCCCTCCAGCCTCAGGGGGATTTCAGGTGGGAAACTGGGGAAATTGGGCTTTAGGTTTGGGGTTGTCGAAAGGACGCGACTCGATAGCCTGCGCGGTCTTCGTCGACGTTTGAAGTGCCCCAGACATGAGCTCAACTCCTACCATTCAGTCGTCCAACTCAACCCAGAGCAACGGCGGGGCTGACCCGGCGTGCCTCTCAGATCTCGATCGCAGCCGCGGTCCGGTGGCTGGGGCGCCGAGGTATCCGGGGCTTCGCGTGACCTGCAATGGAAACCAGCTGGTGAGCCAGTGGGTGGAGGCTCGGTTGACGGAGGGGGGTGTGTTCTACCCGATCACGCCGTCGACCGAGGGTGGGGAGCTGTACCAGCAGTCGTACGCGCAGGGTGAACTGAATGTGTGGGGGCACTCCAAGGTGGCGGTGGAGACCGAGGGTGAGCATGCGGCCCAGGGTGGAGCGACGGCGTTCTCGGTGACGGGGCGGCGCACGGTCAATTTCACCTCCGGCCAGGGCATCGTCTATGCCATGGAGCAGTACTACCACGCGCCGGGCAAGCTCTCGACCATGGTGTTGGAGATCGGGGCGCGGGCCCTGACCAAGCATGCGCTGAACGTCCATTGCGGGCACGACGATTTCTACGCGGCTCTGGACACGGGATGGACGATGCTGATGGCGCGTGACGCGCAGCAGGCGGCGGACCAGGCGTTGATCCTGCGGCGGGTGAGCGAGCTCGCCTTGAACCCCGGGATGAACATCCAGGACGGCATGCTCACCACGCATTCCGAGCGGTTGTATCGTGCGCCCGAGGCCGAGTTGATCCGCGAGTTTCTCGGGGCGCCGGACGACATGATCGACAGTCCGACGCCGGCCCAGGTGGAGTTGTTCGGGCCGAAGCGGCGCCGTGTGCCGCAGATGATGGACCTGCGGAACCCGCTGCTGCTCGGGCCCGTGCAGAACCAGGAGCACCACATGAACGGCGTGGTGGCGCGGCGCAACAATTTCAACGAGCCCATTCTCGGCATGCTTGAGGCGGCGTTCGATGACTTTGGGAAACTCACGGGTCGTTCGTACGGTCTCCTCCGCGGCTATCGGCTTGAGGACGCGGAAGTGGTGTTTGTCTCGCTCGGTTGCGCGTCCGAGAACATCGAGGCTGCGTGCGACTACCTGCGCGACCAGCGGAGTGCGAAGGTGGGTTCCCTCCACATCAACGTCATCCGCCCATTCCCCGAGGCGGCGGTCATCAACGCCCTGCGTGGTCGCAAGGCGGTGATCGTTCTGGAGCGCACCGACGAGGGCATGGCGGGCGACAACCCGATGGCGCGCGACATCCGGACCGCGTTTGGCAAGGCGCATGAGGCGGCCCGCTTCGGAGGTGTGCTTCCCCCCCTGCAACCGTCCGAGACGCCGCGTATTTTCCGTGGGGCCTATGGCATTGGATCGCGCGATTTCCGGCCCGAGCACACGCTGGGGGCCTATGAGTTCGCGGTGGGCCAGATCGCGCGCAAGGACGGGCGTACCGCGGCCTCCGGCGAGACCTTCTTCGTCCTGGGTGTCGATCATCCGTACGCGGTCATCAGCAGGGACACGCCGTCGCTGTTGCCGGACGGTGCGATCGCGGTGCGGTTCCACTCGATCGGTGGGTGGGGCATGATCACGACCGGCAAGAACCTCGGCTCGATCATCGGTGATTTCGACACCTTCATCAGCGAGCGGGACGCGGCGTTGCCGAACCCGCGGCGTCTGTTCGTGATGGCGAACCCGAAGTACGGATCGGAGAAGAAGGGATCGCCGACGAACTATTTCCTGACCGTGGCGCCGGAGGCGGTGCGGGTGAACTGCGAGTTGAACCACGTGGACGTGGTGTTGTGCTGCGATCCGAAGGCGTTCACGCACACCAATCCCCTGGACGGCCTGAAGAAGGGCAGCAGCTTCGTCTGGGAATCGAGCGACACCCCCGAGACCGCGTGGCAGCGCATTCCCGTCCAGCACCGGAAATTCATCCGTGAGCATGGGATCCGCGTGTTCATCCTGCCCGGGTTCGACATTGCCCGGGCGGCGACCTCGAAGCCGGAGCTGCAACTGCGCATGCAGGGCAACTCGTTCCTTGGCGCGTTCTTCCGGGTGAGCCCGTTCCTCGCCAGTTTCGCGATCACGGAGGAGCAGTTCAACAAGGTCGTCCACAAGCAGTACGTGAAGAAGTTCGGCCGCTTTGGCGACGCGGTGGTGAACTCGAACATGACGGTCATGACCGAGGGTTTCGCGCGCGTGCAGGAGATCCGGTATGGCGAGATCGACGAGCCGGATCGTTCCTCGATGCGCAATCCGCCGCTGCGCCCGCAGGGCGATGCGCCGCTCATTCCGACGGCGGGCTGTGGTGTGGCAACCCGCGCGGTGCCGACGCCCGCGGACCAGTTGCGTGCGCCGTTCCAGTCGCTCTCGAAGTTCGACGGCGAATTCCGCGCGGGGCTTGGTTATCACCAGCCGGCCGGGGCCTTCGCCTCGTTGGGCGTGATGGGCGCGGGCACGGGTGCGACCCAGTCGAAGTACGTCGCGCGCCGCGAGACGCCGATCTACATCGCCGAGAATTGCACGCAATGCATGGAGTGCATCACGGCGTGTCCCGATACCGCGTTGCCCAACACGGCCCAGGAAATCAGCACCGTGCTGCGGACCGCGGCCATCCATTACATCAAGGACCCGGCCTCCCGGCACAGCCTGGTGGAGGCGTTGCCCGCGCTGGTTGAGCGCGCGCGTGGCCGGATGAACGAGGTGGTGAAGAAGCGCGAGAGCGTGCCGTTCAAGGACATCGTCCGTGCCGAAGTCGAGAAGGTGCCGGGCGTGAGCGAGGAGGCCCGGGGACAGTTCACCGGGATCATCGACCAGCTGCCGTTGGCCTACTCGAACGTGGCCGCGATATTCCGGTCGCCGGAGCAGAAGACGCCCGGCGGGGGCGGCCTGTTCTCGATCTTCGTCAGCGATCTGTGCAAGGGCTGCGGCGAGTGCGTCCAGGTGTGCGGCGACCACGATGCGCTCCGCATGGTGCGCGAGACCGAGGACCTGAACGCGCAGCTGACCACGGCGCAGATCTTCTCGCGCCTGTTGCCTGACACGCCCCAGAAGTTCCTGGGCCTGTACAATTCGGACGCGCCCGAGCAGTCGCGCGAGGCGGCCCTGCGGAACCACCTCATGGTGCGGCGCAACTACGAGGCGCTTGTGTCGGGCGATGGCGCCTGCGCGGGTTGCGGTGAGAAGAGCGTATTGCGCGCGGCGGCGTCGGTGACCGAGGCGTACATGCGTCCCATCTACCACGCCAAGGCGGATCGGTTGCAGGCCAAGGCCGACCAACTCGGGAAGGAAGGTGTCCAGCGCCTTGGGGAGTTGCGGTCCCGTGATGCGGCGCAGTACGAGTTGTACCGGCGCCTGTTTGCGCACGTGGTGATGGGGCTCGGTGGCGAGAATGACGCCGACACGACGGCGCGGATCGCGGCCCACGAGGCGGCCCGTGGCGTCATCGATGCGGCGCAGGTCGCGAGTGGCCTGATGGCGGTGCTGCGTGCCGATGCCCGGGCGCACAAGGAATTGCAGGCCACCGAGGGGCGCCTCGCCAATGGCATGTCGGTGATGATGATGGGCGCGAGCACCGGGTGTAACACCGTGTACGGCTCGACTCCCCCGTCGAACCCGCATCCGTATCCGTGGATGAATTCGCTGTTCCAGGACGGGGCGACCATCTCCTGGCTCATGGCGGAGTCCATGATCCTCGGCCATGCCCGGCGCTCGGTCGTGCCGGAGCGGCTCACGGACCTCCTGTTTGCTCCCGAGTCGAAGATCCTGGGCGAGGAGGACTACTTTCTCCTCACCCATCTGGAAGACGCGCACATGACGGAGCAGGAGATTCGCGAGCTGCCGAAGGTCTGGGCGGTCGGCGGGGACGGCGCGTTGGGCGACATCGGATTCCAGAACGTCTCGAAGGTGGTCCTTCAGAACCGTCCGAACGTGAAGATCCTGATGCTCGACACCCAGGTGTATTCGAACACCGGCGGACAGAACTCGGACTCGTCGACGATGCTCGGCGGGTACGACATGAACCAGTTCGGTGCGGCCTCGCAGGGCAAGCTGATCGAGAAGAAGAACGTGGCGGAGGCCTTCACCAGTGGTCATGGCTCGCCGTTCGTGGCGCAGGTTTCAATGGCCAATTCGGCGAAGCTCTACCGTGCAATGCTCGACGGCCTGGAGTATCGCGGCACCGCGTTCTTCCAGTGCTACACGACCTGCCAGCCCGAGCATGGCGTGGGCGACAACATGTCAGCCGACCAGGCGAAGCTGGTGCGTGACGCGCGTGGCATGCCCGAGTTCGTGTTCAACCCGCGCCGGGGCGAGACCGCGGCCGAGGCCTTTGATCTCAAGGGCAATCCGAACATCGATCGAGATTGGTGGCGCACCAAGTACGCCTCGAACGGCGAGGAGTACGAGTTCACCGTCGCCCATTGGGCGGTGACCGAGGACCGCTTCCGCAAGCACCTCAAG
>CAIMTB010000432.1 GCA_903844265.1 uncultured Verrucomicrobiota bacterium | reverse complement strand
GCAAGTGGAGTCGCTGGACTGAAGTCTACATACGTAGTCAGGTCGGCCACATCAGCCCAAGTTGCCTGGACGTCTCCAGGTTGGGAAGGAAGCATTCGCTTCTCGCCCTGCCGCCCGAGGTGAGCCTCGAGCAATTCGATGAATTTAAGGACCTCGACGGGCGAGTCGCTGCCGATGTTGTAGATCCGATAGGGCGCCGCGCTGCTACTAGAGTCAGGAGCATCGGCCAGCCAAGCAGGGTTCGAGGTGGCCACCCTGTCCGTGACACGGATCACTCCCTCCGCGATGTCATCGATAAACGTGAAGTCGCGTTTGTTCCTGCCGTAGTTGAACAGCTCGATGGGTCTCCCTTCCAAGATTGCCTTCGTGAAGATGAAAGGCGCCATGTCAGGCCGCCCCCAGGGGCCATAGACCGTGAAGAAGCGGAGGCCGGTGGTGGGGAGTCCGTAAAGGTGGCTGTAGGTGTGGGCCATCAGCTCGTTCGCCTTCTTGGTGGCGGCATACAGACTGACGGGGTGGTCCACGTTGTCGTGGACCGAGAAGGGCATCTTGGTGTTGGCACCGTACACCGAACTGCTGGAGGCATAGACGAGATGCTCGACCTTGTGGTGCCGGCAGCCTTCGAGGATGTGCAGGAAGCCGACGATGTTGCTGTCGATGTAGACGTGCGGGTGGTCGATCGAGTGCCTGACCCCGGCCTGGGCGGCGAGATGGATGACGCGCTGAGGTTTGGTGTCCCGGAACAAGGTCTCCATCGCGCCGCGATCGGCGACGTCGATGCGGTGGAAGGTGAAGTTGGGATGCGAGGTGAGGCGGGCGAGCCGGGCTTCCTTGAGTCGGACGTCGTAGTAATCGTTGAGGTTGTCGAGTCCGATGACCTCGTCGCCGCGGGCGAGCAGTCGCTCGGCGACGTGCATGCCGATGAAGCCGGCGGCACCGGTGACGAGGATTTTCATTTTCGGACGGCGAATTCGATCTCCTTGGCCAGCGCGCGGGTCCAGTTGGACGAGACGCAACCCCGTTGGGGTTGGGTGATCAACTTCGGTCAACCCAGGGTAGGCCCGCTTGCGCGGCCCAACCCTGGGCTAATCGATGGAACCCCTTCGGGGTTCATTGGCCCGACGCGCGCGAGCCTCTTCGGGGTTCTGAAAGGGTCAGTGGACGGGCCTATCGTCCCGGTCGCGTACCATCGCAGAGTCGCATCAAGGAGGGCTTCTAGGGAAGTGCCAGGCTCGAACCCGAGATACTTCCTGGCGGCGTCGGTATCGGCCCAGGAATGGCGGATGTCCCCGGGTCTAACGGGGCCGTGGACCACCTTCGTCGGAGCCGCGCCCGGGCGTTGCCGGCTGGCACCGGCCCGCAGTGTGGCGGCGAGTTGGTTGAGCGAGGTGGCACGTCCCAGCCCGATGTTGAACACCCGCGGTGCTTGCGGATCGATCGAGGCTGTTGCGGCCCGTAAGTTGGCCTCGACGACGGTCTGGACCGGGCAGAAATCACGGCTGGTCTCGCCATCGCCG
>CAIMTB010000431.1 GCA_903844265.1 uncultured Verrucomicrobiota bacterium | reverse complement strand
CTTTGACAGGCGCGTGAAGTGGCACCTGCTGGCGCGGATGATACCGCTGGTGGAGAACAACTTCAACCTGTGCGAACTTGGCCCGAGGGGCACTGGCAAGAGCCACATCTACAAGGAAATCAGCCCAAACAGCATCCTGATCTCAGGCGGTCAGACGACCGTGGCCAACCTGTTTTACAACATGAGCAGCAGGCGGGTGGGGCTTGTCGGTTTGTGGGATGTGGTTGCGTTTGATGAGGTGGCCGGAATTTCATTCAAGGACAAGGATGGCGTCCAGATCATGAAGGATTACATGGCGTCGGGATCCTTTGCGCGGGGCAAGGACGCCGTGAACGCCTACGCCTCGATGGTCTTTGTGGGCAACATCAATCAACCGGTGGATACGCTGGTTAAGACGAGCCATCTCCTGGCACCGTTCCCTGAGACGATGATCGATCCCGCCTTCTTTGACCGGTTCCACTGCTATGTGCCGGGCTGGGAGGTGCCCAAGATGCGGCCTGAATTTTTCACTAACCAATACGGGATGATCGTGGACTACCTGGCCGAATTCATGCGGGAGATGCGCAAGCGCACGTATGCGGACGGCATCAACAAGTTCTTCAAGCTGGGACGGGACCTGAATCAACGGGATACCATCGCGGTGAAGCGCACGGTATCGGGCCTGCTCAAGCTGCTTTACCCGCATGAGGAATACGACAAGGAGGCTGTGCGCCGCTGTCTGGAATACGCCCTCGAAGTCCGCCGCCGGGTGAAGGAGCAACTGAAGAAGATCGGGGGGATGGAGTTTTACGATGTGCACTTCAGCTACATCGACCTGGAGACGAAGGAGGAAAAGTTCATCAGCGTGCCGGAGCAGGGTGGAGGGGCGTTGATCTCAGACGGGCCAATGAATCCGGGTGTGCTGCACACGGTCGCCACAGGGAGTGCGGGACTTTTGGGCCTCTACCGTGTTGAAACGCAAATCACGCCGGGCAACGGGGGGCTGAAGTTGTCTGGACTGGGAGGCAATTCCGGTGCCAAGGAGGGTGTCAGGGTCGGCTTTGATTACTTCAGGGCCAACGCCTCCCGTGTGAGTGCCTCTATCAAACCTGGAGAGCAGGACTATCATCTCCATGTCGTGGAACTTCATAATACCGGCCCGACAACATCCATGACCCTGGCTGGCTTCGTGGCCCTTTGCTCCGCTGCTTTGGGCAAGCCGATTCAGCCGCAGATGGTTATTCTGGGGAGCATGAGCCTGGGAGGCAGCCTGGTGCCCGTGGAGAATCTGGCCCAGGCGATGCAGGTGGCCTTTGATTCCGGTGGAAAGCGCATCCTCCTGCCAATGGCCAGCGTGACCGACATCCCAACCATCCCCGGCGAGTTGTTCGCCAAGTTCCAAACCAGCTTCTACGCCGACCCCGTGGACGCGGTGTTCAAGGCGATGGGGGTGCAATGACCTCGATTCGCACCATTGCCTTTGGCTCAACCGGACATCTCCGCTCTCCGCAGCGGATCGAGCTGGACGCCTTCCTCACCTCCGAGGACGAGGCCAAATGGGGCACCTACCG
>CAIMTB010000430.1 GCA_903844265.1 uncultured Verrucomicrobiota bacterium | reverse complement strand
GATCAATTCCGCAAAACCTTGTGCTTCCAGATAATCCTTGAGGACATTCCACGCCAGTTCATGCGTGAATTCGAAGGCCTGGATCAACCCCTGTTTTTCAAGCTCCGAGAGTTCACGCTGGCGAGACAGCGCCACTGCTTCGGACAGCCGTGCCAGTGCATGCCCATAATTCTGGAAGCGCCGAATCCAACGGATGTCGGCCTTGCTCAGGGGCGGAAGCTTATTGGGGAACCGGGTTTGTGGAAAACGGAAAACCTCATGGCACCCCGGTCAAGGCCCGGTCTGGCGGCGACCTTCCAGCGTGGCGCTGGCGTGCGGGCGTGGCCCCGTGGCTCTGCAGGAAAAAGAAAACCCGGAGTTGCACCAGTTGGGTGCAGGCTCCGGGTTGGAGAGAATCGGGGTGCGGCTTATTGCTCGTCCTGCAGGGGCTCGCCCTTGTTGATCTTCTCGAGCTTGGTCTTGTAGGTGGCCTTTTCGTCGCCTTCGGCATTGTCCAGGGCCTTCTGGGCGAGGGAGGCTGCCTTTTCCTTGTCGCTTTTCATGGCTGGGTGGCCATCGGAGAGATGGGGGAGGGTGCGGCAGTGTCGGGCTGCAGATCGCGCCCGAGTTCGGCTTCGATGGCCTCGATGCTGGGGAGGCTGGTATCGAGCGGCTCGGGCAGGGCGCGGACGAGTTGGTATTCGGCCACGCCGATTGGTTTGTTGACACCGGAGAGGGCGTATTCGGCGACGAGACGGTTTTGGGTTCGGCAGAGCAGCAGCCCGATGGTCGGCTTATCGTCCGGGGCCTTGACTTGGGCGTCCACAGCGTTGAGGTAAAAATTTAGTTTGCCGGCATGTTCGGGTTTGAAGTCCTGAGCCTTGAGCTCGACAACCACGTAGCATTTGAGCCGGGTATGATAGAAGAGCAGGTCGATAAAAAACTCGTCGCCGCCAACTTCCAATCGAAACTGCCGCCCCACAAAGGCAAAGCCAGCGCCCAGTTCGAGCAGGAATCGGGTAATGTGGCGGATGAGGGCGTTCTCGATGTCGCGCTCGTGTGCTTCGTCACCAAGGCCCAGAAAGTCAAAGTGGTAGGGGTCCCTGAGGATTTCGGCGGCAAGCCCGGCTTGAGGGGGGGCAAGGCGTTGCTCGAAGTTGGTGACCGCAGCCCCCTGGCGAAGGTGAAGCTGGTTTTTTATCTGGATGACCAGAGTCTCACGCGGCCAGGATTGGGTGAGGGCTTGGCGGGCATACCAGTCTCGGAGGGTGACGTCTGAAAGCTTGGTGAGGAGGGTGACAATATGGAACCAGGGCAATTGGTCGGCAGACTGCTGGCCAATTTGTGCAGCAGACTGCTGCACAAATAGACCGTGCGGACATTGTTCAGCAAATTGCCTCATATAGAGCAGGTTGCGAACGGAGAATCCTTTCATGCCGGGAAAGGCGGCGCGGAGGTCGGCGGAGAGGCGTTCAATGATCCTGGCTCCCCAGCCTTGCTGACTTTGGCGGACCAGAATATCCCGCCCGATGTCGTGGTAGAGCCGGATTTGCTCAGCATTTGCGGAAAGCAGCGCACGCTGTCTAGCACCCTGAATGCGTTGCTTTAGGCTCGTCAGCCAGTCAGCGTAGCCCGCAGGAAGCGCGAGGAGGGGGTGGTTCATTGTGTCAGGCCTCCGATCATGGCCAGGATTTTGTTGGTGCAGGCTCTCAGCTCGGCGTCGCTCTCGCCCGGAGGAAGCTGACGACGGAGTCGAATTTGGCGGTATCGTTCATGGGATCAGGTTGGGGCGAAGGTGGCGTGGACCGGCGTGCCCGGGAAACAATGAGCCCGGGCGCATCGCAAGGGCGGCGCGTCAGTGGCCGTGTGCAGGTTGGGAGTGGCAACGTCCATTTATTACCCTGTGCATATCATGCAAAACCTGCAGGGTGATGACGAGTGGAAAAAGAGGCAGGGCGGCATTTCCCCCATCCTGCCGGATTTTCGGGGGTGCCCGTCCGGTGGGTTCCCGCGCCGGGGTCGGGGTTTGGTGGCTCTGCGGGAAAAAGAAAACCCGGAGTTGCACCAGTTGGGTGCAGGCTCCGGGTGGGAGAGAATGGGGGTGCGGCTTATTGCTCGTCCTGCAGGGGCTCGCCCTTCTTGATCTTCTCGAGCTTGGTCTTGTAGGTGGCCTTTTC